>JBDHTJ010000065.1:0-25321 GCA_039808585.1 Hyphomicrobiaceae bacterium
CCTCAGGCGCCCCAGCCGGCGATGGCCTTCACTTCGAGGAATTCCTCCAGGCCGAACTTGCCCCACTCGCGGCCATTGCCCGACTGGCGATATCCGCCGAAGGGGGCCGCACGCTCGTTCGGCGCACCGTTGAGGTTGACGTTGCCTGCGCGGATGCGCCGGGCCACGCGACGGGCGCGCTCGATGTCACCGGAGGAGACGTAGCCTGCAAGACCGTACACCGTGTCGTTGGCGATCTTGATGGCCTCATCCTCATCCTTGAAGCCGATGATCGACAGCACCGGCCCGAACACCTCCTCGCGCCCGATGGTCATGTCGTTCTTCACATCCGCGAACACGGTGGGCCGCACATAGTAGCCCTTGTTGAGGCCCTCGGGCCGGCCGATGCCGCCCGTCACCAGCGTGGCACCCTCGTCGATGCCCTTCTTGATGAGGCCCTGGATCTTCTCCCACTGGATCTTGTTCACGACCGGACCCATGGTGGTATCGGCCGCGCGCGGATCACCCACCTTGGCCTTTTCCGCCACGCTCTTGGCGACGGCGGCCGCCTCCTGCATCTTGGCGAACGGCACCAGCATGCGGGTGGGCGCATTGCAGCTCTGGCCCGAGTTGTTGAAGCAGTGCGCGGCACCGCCCGCGACGAGCTTCGCAAAGTCGGCATCCTCGAGGATGATGTTCGGCGACTTGCCGCCAAGCTCCTGCGTCACGCGCTTCACGGTGGTGGCCGAACGCTGCATCACGTCGATGCCGGCGCGCGTGGAACCCGTGAACGACATCATGTCGATGCCGGGATGGCTGCTCATGGCCGCGCCGACGTCGGGTCCGAGGCCGTTGATGAGATTGAACACGCCTTTGGGTACGCCCGCCTCGTGCAGCACTTCTGCAAAGATCAGCGCCGAAGTCGGCGTGTACTCCGAAGGCTTGAGCACCATGGTGCAGCCCACAGCCAGTGCGGGGGCCACCTTGCAGGCGATCTGGTTCAGCGGCCAGTTCCACGGGGTGATCATGCCGACGACGCCGATGGGCTCGCGCACGATCATGGCGGTGCCGAGCCGCTCCTCGAAATCGTAGCTCTTGAGCACCTCGAGCGTGGACATGATGTGGCCGAGGCCGGCGCCGGCCTGAAACTTCTCGGCGAAGCCCAGCGGTGCGCCCATTTCGTCGGAGATGGCGCCGCCGATCTCCTTCATGCGCTTCTTGTAGACTTCGATGATGGAGGACAGGAGATCGATGCGCTCCTGCCGGCTGGTCATGGAGAAGCTGTCGAAGGCACGGTGCGCGGCTGCTACCGCCTTGTCGACGTCCGCCGCCGAGCCGAGCGCGATCTCGGCCACCGGCTCCTCGGATGCCGGATTGATCACGGGTAGCGACTTCTTGGCGACAGGGTCAACCCAGGCGCCCTCGATGTAGAACTTGCTGTGCTGGACCATGGTGCATCCTTCCCTGTGATCTCTGGTTTGCTGCCCACTTCATCCGCCAACGGCCCGGGAAAGGCAACCGGCGAAGTTGCAGGGCTGGCGCCTCCGACGGCGCATTTCGTGCTGGTGTCACGTGCCGCTTTGGGGAAAGCTACCGGACAAAAGAGGGCCGATCGAAGGCCATCGAACGCATCGGGAACGCCAGGAACGCATGGGACAAGGGCAAGAGACGCAGGCCACACTATTGGAGCCGGCACGGCACACGCACGTCTACGGAACCTACGAGGTGGTGGTCCTGGGTGGCGGGCCAGCGGGCATAGCGGCCTCGGTCGCAGCCGCCCGGGCCGGCCGCCGAACCCTGCTCGTTGAACGCTACGGGTTCCTGGGCGGCATGGGCACGGCTGCCGGTGTGACGAACTTCTGCGGCCTTCACGCCAACGTCTACGGCGAACACAGGCGCGTGGTGTCGGGCATAGCCTCGGATCTCCTCGACCGCATCGACCGGCTCGGCGGGCTCAACCAGCCGCACAGCGTCATGGGCCGCATCAAGGCGCAAGCCTACGATACCTCCGCCTACAAGCTCGCGGCCGACGACCTGCTGCTGTCGGCGGGCGTCGAGATCCTGTTCCATGCCCTCGCCGCGGGCGTGCAGATGGCCGAGCCGGAGCGGATCGCGGCGCTTCTCGTCGAGACCAAGTCGGGCCGTCGGGCCCTCCTCGCCGACCTCTACATAGATTGCTCTGGCGACGGCGACCTTGCAGCATGGGCCGGCGCACCGTTCGAGAAGGGCGATGGCCACGGCAACATGCTCTACCCCTCGTCCATGTTCCGCATCAACGGCGTGGAAGCGGCGCGTGTCGATCATTCCTGGAGCGCGCTGGCGCAGCTCATGGCGGAGGCGGAACGCAACTCCAATCGCCGCTTTCCCCGCAAATCGCCCATCGTCCGCCCTCAGAAAAGCGGCATCGAATGGCGCGCCAACATGACCCAGATCGCGCGCGAAGACGGCCGCGCCATCGACGGCACCGATGCCCGCGAGATTTCCGAAGGCGAGATCCTGGGACGGCGGCAGATCGCGGACGTGTTCGAGTTCCTCAAGACGGTCCCAGGCTTCGAAGCCTCCTACATCGTCGACATCGCACCCCAGATCGGCATCCGGGAGACCCGCCGCATCGTGGGAGCCTACATGCTGAGCGAGGCCGACGTGCTCGCCTGCGCCGATTTCGAGGACAGCATCGGCGTCAACGGCTGGCCCATCGAGGCGCACGTCGCAGGCGACGTCGTGTTCAAGTTCGCGCCCGAGGGCTCGCGCGGCTTCAATGCGCTTCCCTATCGCATGCTGCTGCCGCAAAAGGTTTCGAACCTGCTGGTCGCCGGCCGTTGCGCATCCATGACGCACATGGGCCAATCGGCGGCCCGCGTCTCGGGTGCCTGCTTCGTGATGGGGCAGGCGGCCGGCACCGCCGCCGACATGGCGCTGGCGGCCGCATGTACGCCCGGCCAAATCGCCGTTCCCCAGCTGCAGCGGCGGCTCGAGGCGGATGGGGCGTTCCTCGGCAATCTTAACAACCTGAAATAGATCCAACTGAGCGAGAAGCCTGCGATGTCGAGACTCCTGTCCCTGATCCTGATGCTGGTTCTGCCGGTGTTGCCGGCATCCGCGCAGGGCACCTGGCCATCCAAGACCGTGAAGATCATCGTGCCTTTCGGCCCCGGCTCCACGCCGGACGCGGTGGCGCGACTGCTGGCGGACGCCTACCAGCAGGACATTCCCGGCGCGACGTTCGTCGTCGAGAACAAGCCGGGCGCTAGCGGCAACATAGGTACTGAGGCCGTCGCCAAGGCCGAGCCAGACGGGGCCACGATCGGCCTCTCCATCGGCGGGCCGCTGGCGATCAACACCATCCTTTTCAGCCAGCTCAAATACAATCCCGCAACCGACATCACCGCCATTTCCCAGCTCGTCACCCAGTCGAGCATCCTGGCTGTCAACAAGAGCGTTGGCGCCAGCACCGTCGCTGAACTCGTGAGGGCGCTCAAGGCGGACCCCTCCAAATTCACATTCGGTTCCATCGGCGCAGGCTCCCTCTCGCATCTCGCCATGGAGGCAGTGGCACAGAAGGCAGGCGTGAAGCTCGTGCATCTGCCGACGCAGGGGTCGCCAGCCGCCATGACAGCGCTGCTGCGCAACGACGTGCAATTGGCCTGCCTGCCCTCGATCGCGGTGACGCCGCAGGCGGGATCCGGCGAGATCCGGATGCTGGCGGTTTCGACACCCAAGCGATCCCCATTCGTGCCGGAGCTGCCGACCCTGAAGGAGAGCGGCATCGACGTGGAGGCGGATGCGTGGCTCGGATTGATCGCGCCGGCAGGCCTGCCGAAGGAAATGGTCGATGCCATCCACCGCGCCACCGTGAAAGCCCTCGCCAGTGAGAACGTGAAAGCCAAGCTTGCTGCGCAGCAGATGGAGCCTGTCGGCAGCAGTCCCGCCGAATTCCGAGCCGTGATCGATGCCGAAATTGCGCGCTGGGCGCCGGTGATCAAGGCTGCGGGCATCAAGGTCAACTGACGCTAGCGCCTTTCGCGTAAGAGACCTCATCGTCGCAGGCGCATTGCCAGGATCGGCGCCTGCAGGCAGTTTGCGGGCCGAGGGAGAGCCATGGTCACGCTATTGAACAAGCGCCCCGGCAAGGGGCAGATAACGCAGAGTGCGCATCCCGTGGCCCGCCGCCTGCAGCGCGAGGCGAAGGGTGACGTGCTTTTCGCCACGGCGGACCGCGGCCGCTACGCCACAGACGCCTCGTTCTACCAGATCATGCCGACCGGTGTGTTCGTGCCGGAGACCGCGCAGGACGCCCTCACGGCCCTGGCAATTGCGCGCGAGGAAGGCCTGCCCGTGACGGCCCGCGGCGGCGGCACCTCGCAGTGTGGGCAGACGGTGAACTCCGGCCTCGTCATCGACACCTCCAAGCATCTCAACAAGGTGCTGTCCTTCGACAAGGAGACCAGGACCGTCGTCGTGGAGCCGGGGCTGGTGCTCGACGACCTCAACCGCTGGCTGAAACCGCATGGGCTGTGGTTTCCCGTCGATGTCTCCACGGCCTCTCGCGCCACCCTCGGCGGCATGGCCGGCAACAACTCCTGTGGCGGCCGCTCGCTGCGCTATGGCACCATGCGCGACAACACCATCGCGCTGGAGGCCTGCCTCGCCGACGGACGCTCCGTGGCCTTCGGGCCCTCGTCCCGGCAGGCAGCGCGCGCGAACGAGGAGACGCCGGGCCGCGATCTCATGAACCGCATGCTAGCCCTGGGCGCACGCGAGGCAGAGGAAATCCGCGCCCGCTTCCCCAAGGTGCAGCGTCGCGTCGGCGGCTACAATCTCGATGCCCTGCTGCCGGAAGCCAGCGATGCCAATCTCGCGCACCTGCTCGTGGGCTCGGAAGGCACGCTCGCCTTCACCACCAAGCTCGAATTGAAGCTGTGGCCCGTACTCGGCCGACGCAGCGTTGGCGTCGTGCATTTCGGCAGCTTCTACCAGGCGATGGATGCGGCCCAGCATATCGTCAAGCTGAAACCGATCGCCGTTGAACTCGTCGACCGCACGATGATTGCGCTCGGTCGCGACATCGCCATGTTCCGCCCGGTGCTTGACGCGGTGGTTCGCGGCGATCCAGACGCCCTGCTGGTCGTGGAATTCGCGGAGGCCAGCGAGCCCGAGAACCTTGCCAAGCTGAAGCAGCTTTCGGAACTCGTCGCCGATCTCGGATTTGCCTGGAACAACGCCAAGGAGCGTCAGGGCGGCGTCGTGGACGTGCTCGATGCGGGCCTGCAGGGCCGCATCGCGGAGTTCCGCACCGCGGGCCTCAACGTCATGATGTCGATGAAGGAGGCCGGCAAGCCTGTCTCGTTCATCGAGGATTGCGCCGTGCCTCTGCCGCACCTGGCCGACTATACGGCCCGCCTCACCGCGATCTTCGAGAAGCACGGCACGCGTGGCACCTGGTACGCGCATGCCTCGGAAGGCTGCCTGCACGTGCGCCCCGTGCTCAATCTCAAGCTCGACAAGGACGCCCGCACAATGCGCGCGATCGCGGAGGAAGCTTTCGCGATGGTGCGCGCCTACAAGGGCTCGCACTCGGGCGAGCACGGCGACGGCATCGTGCGCAGCGAATTTCACGAGGCGATGTTCGGCTCCCGCCTTGTCGGTGCGTTCAAGGAGGTGAAGGCGAGCTTCGACCCCGAAGGCCGCTACAATCCCGGCAAGATCGTCGATGCGCCACGCATGGACGACCGCACGCTGTTCCGGTTCAATGCCAACTACGCCACGAGCAGCCTCACGCCCGAACTCGACTGGAGCGCCTATCCCGGCGGCGCCCACGGCTTCCAGGGCGCGGCGGAGATGTGCAACAACAACGGCGCCTGCCGCTCCATGGCAGGTGGCGTAATGTGCCCGTCCTATCGCGTGACACGCGACGAGACGCACGTCACGCGCGGGCGCGCCAACACGCTGCGCCTCGCGCTCTCGGAGCAGTTGGGGCCTGATGCACTCGCCTCCGACGAGATGCACGATGCTCTCGAACTTTGCGTCTCCTGCAAGGGCTGCCGGCGCGAGTGCCCCACAGGCGTCGACATGGCGCGCATGAAGATCGAGGTGCTCGCCGCACGCGCCAAAAAATACGGCCTGTCGCTTCGAGACCGGCTGGTCGCCTATCTGCCCCGCTACGCGCCCTACGCCCGGCATGTGCCGTGGCTGATGAATGCGCGCGACAGTGTGCCGGGTCTCGCCAGGCTATCCGAGAAGCTCATGGGCCTTGCGGCGGATCGCCCGCTTCCCTTGTGGCGGCGCGACGTGTTCGCGCCGGGAGAGGCGGCTGTCGGCCCTACTGCAGGCCGCGAGGTCGTGCTTCTTGCCGATACCTTCAATCGCACGTTCGAGCGCGAGAACCTTGACGCGGCCATCGCCGTGCTTGTGCGCGCCGGCTATCGCGTGCACCTGCCGAAGCCGGTCGATGGAAGCTCTCGCGCGCTCTGTTGCGGGCGCACTTTCCTGTCGGCGGGGCTCGTGGCCGAAGCGCGTCACGAACTGGATCGGATGCTTGCCGCTCTCGCCCCCTTTGCGGCACGCGGTGTTCCGATCGTGGGCCTGGAACCCAGTTGCCTGCTGACGTTGCGCGACGAAGCCGAGGCCCTGCGGCCGGGAGAGGCATCGCGCACACTCGCCCGACACGCGCGGCTCTTCGAGGAATTCGTTGCAGAAGAGGCCGATGCAGGTCACTTCCGCCTCCCGCTTGGCGAGATCGGCGGCCATGTGCTTTTGCATGGCCACTGCCACCAGAAGGCATTTGGTGCCATGGGGGCCGTGCAGAAAACACTGGCGCTCATCCCCGGCCTGACAGTGGAAACCGTGGAGACGAGTTGCTGCGGCATGGCCGGCGCCTTCGGCTATCAGGCCGAGACGCTGCCCATCTCGAAGGCCATGGCGGAGCATTCACTGCTGCCGGCGGTTCGCAAGGCGGATGCTGGAAGCCTGATCGCGGCGGATGGCACCTCCTGCCGACACCAGATCGAGGACGGCACAGGCCGCCGGGCCCAGCACGTGGCGGTACTCCTCGCCCGAAGCGCACAGGCCGCAAAGCCTGCTTGACTGCCTGCCTTGGTGCAGTTCCAGCCTGCTGGTCGGCAAATGAGGAAAAGCTATCGCCCGAGAGCCGCCGCAAGATCGAGGACGAGCCCGGTAGGGTCGAGGCGCAACTCGCCATCGGCATGTGCGCTGGCAGCAACAGTGCCATCGGCCAGCCGCGCGTGATGCGTCACCGTCATCGTATCCGGATCGACGATCAGATAGTGCATCACGCTCGCAAGCTTGAAATAGCCCGAGAGCTTGGCACCCTTGTCCATGACCGCAGTCGAGGGCGACAGCACCTCCACCACCACCACGGGATTGGGCACTGTGAGCCGATCATTTTCGATGGGCTGCCCGAAGCGCACGATCACGTCGGGCTCGTAAGCGGTTGTCTGGTCGACCGGCACGGCCATGCCATCGACAAAGACCTCGCCCGCGAGATGCAGGTTTGCGACGGACGCCTGCAATGCTTTGGCAAACACGAACTTGAGACGATTGTGGATCGCACGTTCAGGCGACATCGGAATGATTTGTCCGTCAATCAATTCCGTGCGCGAGGCTTCAGCCCGGGCCTCCGCCCAGGCCAGATATTCCGGCACGGTCAATCGCTTGCGAAATGCAATATTCATTGCTGCAGATTACCCTCGCGCGCCTCGGAAGGCGAGTAGGGATCAAGCCTGAAAGATCTCTGCCAGATCGAGCACGAGGCCGGGCGGATCGAGGCGGAGTTCGCCGCTGGTGTACGTTTTCGCTGCGACCGTCCCATCGGCGGCGCGGCCGTAATGCGTCACACCCATCGTTTCCGGATCGACGATGAGATAGTGCTGCAGGCTCGGCAGCGAGAAGTAGCCGTCGCGTTTGATGCCGCGATCGATGTGGGCGGTCGTGGGTGACAGCACCTCGACCACCACGACCGGCGTTGGGATCACGCGGGTGCCCCTTGGAAGCTTGGGCCCTGGATAGACGAGCGCGTCCGGCTGGAATGCACTCCCGCTACCCACGGCAACGGCCGCGCCGTCGGTGAGCACTTCAAAGTCCAATGAGGCGTTCCCGACCGCGCGCATCAATGCGATGGCGATGGCGAGCTTCAGTTCGACATGCTCAATGAGTTCGGGAGCCATCCTGAAAATCTGGCCGTCAATTAGTTCCGTGCGCGGCCTTTCACTCTGGGCATCCGCCCAGGCGATGTACTCCGGCACCGTCAATGGAGTGCGATAGGCAATATTCATGGGGACAGCCTATCACGAGGACGGCCGAGAGGCAAAACCGCGCCCTGAAACGACTACGGCGCCCCAAGGGCGCCGTAGTACTCTATGCGATCGTAGAAGGGGCTCAGGCGGCGGCCATAGCCTTCTTGAGGTTCTCGTCGATCTTGTCGAGGAAGCCCGTGGTCGAAAGCCACTTCTGATCGGGCCCGATGAGCAGGGCGAGATCCTTCGTCATGAAGCCCGCCTCGACGGTGTCGACGCAAACCTTCTCGAGCGTGGAGGCGAATTTCGCCAGCGCCGGATTGTTGTCGAGCTTGGCGCGATGGGCGAGGCCACGGGTCCAGGCGAAGATCGAGGCGATCGAGTTGGTCGAGGTCTCCTTGCCCTTCTGATGCTCGCGATAGTGGCGCGTGACCGTGCCGTGCGCGGCCTCTGCCTCGACCGTCTTGCCATCGGGCGTGAGCAGCACGCTGGTCATGAGGCCGAGGGAGCCGAAGCCCTGCGCCACGGTGTCCGACTGCACGTCGCCGTCGTAGTTCTTGCAGGCCCAGATGTAGCCGCCGGACCACTTGAGGGCCGAGGCCACCATGTCGTCGATGAGGCGGTGCTCGTAGGTGAGCTTGCGCTTGTCGTACTCGGCCTTGAACTCGTTGTCGAAGACCTGCTGGAACAGCTCCATGAAGCGGCCGTCGTACTGCTTCAGGATGGTGTTCTTGGTCGACATGTAGACGGGGTAGTTGCGCTGCAGGCCGTAGTTGAAGGTGGCCCGCGCGAACTCGATGATGCTGTCATCGAGGTTGTACATGGCCATGGCGACGCCGCCGCCCGGGGCCTTGAACACTTCCTTCTCGATCACCTTGCCGTCGTCGCCGACGAACTTGATGGTGAGGGTGCCTTTGGTGGGGAACTTGAAGTCGGTGGCGCGATACTGGTCGCCGAAGGCATGGCGGCCGATGATGATCGGCTGCGTCCAGCCCGGCACGAGCCGCGGCACGTTCTTGCAGATGATGGGCTCGCGGAAGATGACGCCGCCCAGGATGTTGCGGATGGTGCCGTTGGGCGACTTCCACATCTCCTTGAGGCCGAACTCCTTCACCCGGCCCTCGTCGGGGGTGATGGTGGCGCACTTGACGGCAACGCCGTGCTTCTTGGTGGCATTGGCCGCGTCGATGGTGACCTGGTCGTTGGTCTTGTCGCGGTATTCCACGCCGAGGTCGTAGTACTCGAGCTTGATGTCGAGGTAGGGGTGGATCAGCTTGTCCTTGATGAGCTGCCAAATGATGCGCGTCATCTCATCGCCGTCCATTTCGACGACGGTGCCGGCGACCTTGATCTTCTGCATTGGTGGTCCTTCCCCTGTGACAAGACCCTACCGCCGTGGAGGGCCCTCGGTGTCGAGGCGATTGCGGTGAAAACGGGCTTCGGAGAGGCCGCCTTGACGCCTTCTCCGGGTGACTTGGGCGCCCTCTTAGCACCGGCCAAGCGTGCAAGCAAAGTTGGCCGAACGTCGGCCCCCTGCCCCGGCCTCGACTTATGGTCGCAAGTTGGGCAGGTTGCCGCGGGGCCGGGAAGCCGCGGCCGGGAGGAAAAGGACATGAGCGCAGCCATCCGCGTCTCTACGCTGCACGTCAACGGCATCGATCTCAACATCCGCACCATGGGCGACCCGGCGGCGCCGCTGATGCTGTTCCTGCATGGTTTTCCCGAGCACGCGGGGGCGTGGGACGAGATCATGCCGGCCTTTGCCGGCCGTTGGCACACCGTGGCGCCAAATCAACGTGGCTATGCCACGTCGTCCAAGCCGCAGGATCTGGAGAGCTATCGCGTCAAGCATCTGGTCCGGGACGTGCTGGCCCTGGCCGACGTCCTGTCGCCGGGGCAGCCCTTTGTGCTCGTGGCGCATGACTGGGGCGCGTCCGTCGCCTACGCCACCGCGATCGCGGCTCCCAAGCGCATTTCCAGGCTCGTGATCCTCAACGGCGTGCACCCTGGCCCCTTCCAAAAGGCGCTCCTGGAGGACGAGGCCCAACGCACAGCAAGCCTCTACATGCACCTCCTGCGCGATCCCTCGGCCGAGGCAACCCTTTCCGCCAACGGCTTCGAGAAGCTGCTCGGCATGCTCGAGCGCTTCGGCCGCCAGGCCTGGCTCACCCCCGAGCGCAAGGCCGCCTATCTCGCGGCATGGAGCGTGCCCGGCGCGCTCACCGGCATGCTCAACTGGTATCGGGCAACGCCACTCGCGATCCCCAGGCCGGGCGAGACTGCCGACCCGAGCAAAGCGCCCCAACTCGACCCGAAGCAGCTGCGCATACGCATGCCCCACCTGCTGCTGTGGGGCATGAAGGACCAGGCCCTGCTGCCCGTCTCCCGCGCCAGCCTCGGCGACTATTGCGACGACCTGACGGTGCAGGAGTTTCCCGACGCCGACCATTGGATCGTGCATCAGCAGCCCGAAGGCGTGGTCGCCGCGATCTCCGCATTCCTGGACAGGCAATGAGCGCAGCCAGCGACCCCACCCCCTTTTCGGTCACGACTGTGGACGCGAACGGCAAACGCGTGCCGTGCGTGCCAGCGCTGGGCGTGGCCGTTTCAGCGCTCGTCCACGAGGCCCACGAGCGCACGATCGATCAGGCGCTGCAGCGGTGGCAGGCGCAGGGCCTCGACAAGGAACGGCTCGAGCCGATCGTCGTCTACTGCGCCGAGCAACGCTGCCAGGCCGAGACGGCCACGTGCCCCGGCTGCCGCCTGCGGACCGAGGCGCAGGGCGTCAAAAGCCTCGATGACGTCGTCTCGCGCTACGCCCGTGTGCACCTCAAGCAGGCAGGCCTGAGCATCGCGGGTCCGGGCGAGGGCGTGCTCGAAGCGGAAAGCCTCGATGCTCTCGCCAAGGGTTGGGCGGGCGAGGAATACTGGTTCTGGGCGCGGCGGGTGTTGCGCAAGCTGCGCCACGGCATCCGCAGGGCGAGCCAGAGCGGCGCGCCACCGGAGCCCGGACGCGCCGCGCCGGCCATGGTGCTGGTTCGCCCGCAGCTGGCCGACAACATCGGCATGTCGGCCCGCGCCATGGCCAACTTCGGGCTGGAAGAGATGCGCATCGTCGACCCGCGCGACGGCTGGCCCAACGAGAAAGCGCGCATTGCCGCCTCCGGCGCCAATTACATCATCGATACGGCCGAATACTGCGCCACATTCACGGAAGGCGTGGCGGGCCTCAACTGGATCTGCGCGACGAGCGCCCGCCAGCGCGACCTCGCCAAGCCGGTCCTCACGCCCGAGCAGGCGGTTGCCGAGATGCGGCGCAGGATCGGCGAAGGCCAGCGCTGTGGCGTGGTGTTCGGCCCCGAGCGGAACGGGCTGGAAACGCAGGAAATCGCCAATGCGGATGCGCACGTCATGGTGCCGGTGAACCCGAATTTCGCCTCGCTCAATCTGGCCCAGGCCGTCCTGCTGATGGGCTACGAGTGGATGAAGCAGGCCGGTGGCGGCACCCTCGGCCGCGTAACGACCTATGAGAGCCCGGTGGAGCCCGGCTTGCGCCTGCGGGGCTCCCAACCTGCTGGCAAGGAAGCCCTTCTTGCTCTCTTCGAGCACCTCGAGGCCGAACTTGACGCAGCCCGCTTCTTCACCTCGCCCGAAAAGCGTCCCAGCACGGTGCAAAACATCCGCAGCATGTTCACCCGGATGGGCGCAACGGAGCAGGAAATCCGCACCCTGCGAGGAATCGTCAAGGCATTGGTGCATGGGCGGCGCACAAAGCGTCAGCTGCCATGATTATGCCTCGATTACCCTCAAGCCATGCGCCCGTGCCGGATGGAGAGGGCGGCTGACGTGCGCCGCGGCTGGACCAAGAACCACAGCATCCGTCACGGGGGCTGATAAAACAGGGGCTTACGAGAAATGGGTAAAGTCGCGAAGGCTGGTTTGGGTCTCGTGGTGGCGGCGCTCCTGGCAGGGGCGCCGGCAACCGGGGCGCTCGCCCAGGCCAAGGAGCAGGGCAAGCAGCTGAGCGACAGCTCGGTGATGACGCTGGTGAACTACGCCTGGGCGATGACGCCCGCCAAGTTCACCGCACCCGATGGCAAGGTGATCGAGGTCGACAAGTCGAAGCCGCAGGACGTGATCGTGCCCATCGACGTGGCGCGTGAGGTGATCCGCGTCGCCTGGTTCTCGGCGCGGGCGCAGCGCTGCAACCTCGATGAAGAGCAGCGCGCCAATTACCAGACGCTGATGCGGCGCGAGCAGACCAAGAAGTGGACCGACCAGCAGCTGCTGTTCATCCACGAGTTGCATCTGTTCACGGTCATGTACTCGACCGGCAAGGTTAAGATCGTGGCCAACGACGACGGCAAAGACGTCGTCCTCAACGAAAAGGCACCGGAGGCAGCCCCCTGCTCGGACGCCGAGCGGCAGGCGGTGCAGAAGTCGATCATGGCCTATGTCTCGGGTGAGCCGGCGGCAGAGGCCCCGAAGAAGTAGCAGGCGGGCAGTCTTGCCGGGCATTGACCGGCCGCTGCCGTGCTGTATAAGGACGCTCCGCAGCGGGTTTCGAGGCCCCATGGCCCTCGGATCCCGCTGTTCATTTTGCATAACCCGCACACCCGTGGCAGTCCGGTCGTCAGCCGGAGTGTCTGTCGGCCCCGCCGCAAGGTCGGGCAAAGGAGGGGTGCTCCACCCGACGCCGCCCTCGCGGCCATGAAGGAGTACCACGATGACCAAGCGCATCCGCGCCAAGTACAAGATCGACCGTCGCCTCGGCGAGAATATCTGGGGCCGCCCCAAGAGCCCGCTCAACAAGCGCGAATCGCGCCCCGGGCAGCACGGTGAGCGCCGCCAGGGCAAGCTTTCCGACTACGGCCAGCAGCTGCGCGCCAAGCAGAAGCTCAAGGGCTACTACGGCAACATCTCCGAGCGGCAGTTCCGCAGCGTCTACGACGAAGCCAGCCGCATGAAGGGCTCGACGTCGGAGCACCTGATCGGTCTGCTCGAGCGCCGTCTCGATGCGCTCGTCTATCGCGCCAAGTTCGTGCCCACCCCCTTCGCCGCGCGCCAGTTCGTCAGCCATGGCCACGTCACGGTGAACGGCCGGCGCGTGAACATCCCGAGCTATCGCGTTCGCATCGGCGACGTGGTCGAGGTCAAGGAAAAGGGCAAGCAGATGCCGCTCGTTCTCGAGGCCATGAAGAGCCCCGAGCGCGAAGTGCCCGACTATCTCGAGGCCGACCACAACAAGTTCACGGCGAAGCTCGTGCGCATCCCCGCACTTGGCGACGTGCCCTATCCGGTGCACATGGAGCCGAACCTGGTGGTCGAGTTCTACAGCCGCTGATCAGCTTTCTCCCTAGGCCTGCCCTGGGGACCACAGCCATCGCATTTCCAAAGGCCGCTGCCCCGCAGCGGCCTTTCCTGTGTTTGCCGTGCCGAGGGCTTGACAATGATCCAATTTCCTACAAAAACGCATCTTTGGACAAAGGATCGCCATGGCAAAAGCATTTCTCGGACTGGTGTTTCTGGCATTTGCGCTGCTTACGGCCTGCGCGCACGACTCAAACGTCCCCGTTGCCACGGCGGGAAGAAGTCTCGACCGGGCTGCTTCAACTGACAGCGGTGGCCGTACTCCACCAGCAGTGCCGGAGAATAAGCCGTCGAACGCCCCATCGGGCCGCCCGGGTCCCGCCCAGCCCATTGAGCCCAAAAACTGACACTATCCTACACATTGTTGGGATATCAGTCGGAGAAGCTTTCATGAGTGTGTCGGAGCAAGCTCGATGGGGTGCACGGATCAGGTACCAGACGGAACTCTGGGAGAATTACCACACGGAACGGGCGGCGCGGCTGCAGCGCGGCAGGAATTGGGTCCAGGTTCTGACCATCGCTTCGAGCCTACCGGCGGGAACACTTTTCGCACAGCGTTTGACGGCGGAGGGAAGCATTCCTTACCTGGCCGAGATCACCGCGGCATTTGCATTTTTCATTGCCGTGCTCGCGATCATTGAGCAAATCTGGAAGCACGCCGAAAAGGTTGTCGAGCATCGCATGCTGGCCAACCAGTATCGTGACATCGGCAAGGAGATCCGCAGCAAGGCCCTGACGATGCAGGACCTGGAACGCATCCAGGCGCGCATTGACGGGTTTGCATCCTCAGAGCCCGTGAAGCCATTGCTCGAGGCCAAGTCCCACAACAAACTGATGCAAGCCTACGACTTCAGCCCGGAATTCTGGGTGGAGACGGGAATACTCAAACGTGCCTGGCGCAAGCTCTTCACGGCCTATGGCCACGGATTGCGAGCCAGGAAAAACCTGGAGAGTGACGTGGGACTTTGGGTTTCCAAGATGGCCCCCGCAATCGCCACCTGACTTTTGCGTTACGCACGAAATGCGTGGTCGCTGCGTTGTCCTGTGATTTGCGCGGCAGGAGCAGGGCCCATGTCGGTTCCAGAGAAGCTGCCTGGGCCTGGACGGCTCGAGGCGTTCAGCGACGGCGTCATCGCCATCATCATCACCATCATGGTGCTGGAACTCAAGCTGGCACCCGAGGTTGGCGATCTCGGCCTCTGGACGGGCCTCATCGCGCCGCTCGCGCCAAAGCTCGTGAGCTATGCCATGAGCTTTCTCGTGGTCGCCATCATGTGGGTGAACCACCACGCCCTGATGGCCACGCTGCATCGCGCCACGCGGACCGTTCTCTGGCTCAACAACCATCTGCTGTTCTGGATGTCGCTCATCCCCTTCACCACGGGCTATGTGGGGGAGCACCCTTACCACCCGCACGCAGTGGCAGCCTATGGCTTCGTACTTGCCGCCTCCACCGGCAGCTTCGCGCTGCTGCGGTGGCAGGCTGCCAAGCAGGCGGGAGACAATCCGGCGCTGCGCGTGCTGCATCGGGAGGCGACGCAGACCGGCCTCGTCGGGTTTGTTCTTTACGTTGCCTCCGTACCGATGGCGTTCGTCTCGGTCTATCTGGCGTTCGGCCTGTTCGTGGTGGCGCCCGGGCTTCTCTTCCTGCCGAGCTTCTGGGCCCGTGCCCGTGCCGACGGCAGCACGGCCTGAGCCTATTTCTTTTCCAGGAGGATCTTGGCGCGCGCCCTTACGGTCCCCTGAATCAGCTGGGCGAAACGATGCAGCAGCCAGGGCAGCATCACCTCCAGGCGAACATGCTCCTCTTCCACCGTCACCGTGCCGGAAGCGGCCTGGGATAGCGCCCGTACCCGGAAGGAGAGGCGGTCGCCGGCCCAGATCTCCTCTTCCACCGTCAGCACGGTAAAGGTGCGCGAGACGGTGGCGAGCGCCGGCTCTATGCGTCGGCGGGCCTCGGCCTTGCCGAGGCGGTGCGGGATCGTGACTGTCAGCGGCTCCGACATGCGATTGAGACACTCCTGGCCGATGTCGAGGTCAATGCCGCCTGCCCTGCTCGAGTTCCCGCTACTTCGCAATGGGCTCCATGCCGCTGTCGCGGATCACCTTGCCGGCGGCAGGCGCGGACAGGAACTTGATGAGCGCTATCGCGGCCTCTTTCTCCTTGGGCGAGACGCCGAGCGCTGCCGAAAAGACCGTCACCTTTTGGATCTCGGCCGGCAGCAGGCCAACGATGTCGACGCCTTTCACAGGGATCAACTCGCTCATCTGCTGGAAACCAAGCTCGGCCTCCCCTCGCGCCACCACCTCGGCCACCTGTTCGCCCTTGGGCGGGCCCGCGATCGTGCGGCTCTTGGCCTTGACGTCGTCGCCCAGGCCGAGGCGCGGATAGAGCACTTCCCGGATGTAGATGCCGCTGGCGCTGTCGGAATAGGCGATGGAGCGGGCGTTGAGGAGTGCAGTCTTGAAGGCAGGCACGCTGGAAATGTCCGGTTTGGGCGCGCCGGAGCGAACCACGGCCCCGATCAGCGAATTGGCGAGATCCGTCACCGACCCGGCATCGAGCAGGCCCTTGCTGCCCAGCGCCACCAGCGCCTCCTTGGCGCCGAGGATCACGTCGAACGTCTCCCCGCGGGCAAGCCGATTGGGCACGGCCTCGGCCGTGGCCCCGAGTGACGGTCCCCAGGAGTTCACCACCTTGTGGCCGGACTGGCGCTCGAAGTCGGCGAGCAGCGCGAGGTAGGCCGGCTTGAAACCCGCAGAGCTGACGACGCGCAACTCGGCGGCACAAAGCGGCGCAGCCGTGGCCCAGAATAGCGCGAGAGCGGCAAGAAACACTGTCCGGCGAAGCATCGTCGTTCCTCTGTTCCGTTTCTTCCAATTGTGCGGGACGACGGACCGTTCGCCAAGCTCGTGCCCGCAACCGGCGGTCTCGCCCAGCCCACGAAGGCTTGATCCCGCGTGAGCCGATGTTGCTCGCGATGCTCCGACCCTGCCATTATATATGGCACGTGGATGTGGAGGACGTCATGACCGCAAACAACGACGAAGGCAGCCTGAAGGGCGCCATCCAGTCCCTCTTTGGAGGCAAGCGCGAGGCCCCGCCGGAGAAGCATTTCCCGGTCGAGAAGAGCGACGCCGAATGGCGGCAGAAGCTTTCCCCGGAAGCGTTCTATGTTCTGCGCCAGCACGGCACGGAGCGCGCAGGCACCAGCCCTCTCGACAAGCAGTACGGCCCTGGTGCCTACATGTGCGCGGGCTGCGGCCAGCCGCTGTTCTCATCCGAAACCAAGTTCAACAGCGGCACCGGATGGCCGAGCTTTTTTGCGCCGATGGACAATGCCGTGGAGACGACCGTCGACCGCAGCTTCTTCATGACGCGCACGGAAGTGCACTGCAGCCGCTGTGGCGGCCACCTCGGCCATGTCTTCGAGGATGGGCCGGAGCCGACCGGACAACGCTACTGCATGAACGGTGTCGCCCTGAAGTTCGAGCCGACTGGCAAGTAGTAGGCCTGCAGGGCCGGAGGCAGAAATGCGCGCGCAAAGTCTGATGAGAGCGGTGCTGGCGTCGTTCCTGGCGCTTGTCCTGGGAGTGACGCTGTCTCAGGCCCAGCCGGCCCAACCGGCTTCAAAGCTCGAAACCGCGATCTTCGCAGGCGGCTGCTTCTGGTGTGTGGAGGAAGCCTTCGAGAAGGTGCCGGGTGTCACCAACGTCGTGTCAGGCTACATCGGCGGCACGGTGGCGAACCCCACCTACGAGCAGGTCGCGGCCAAGACAACTGGCCACGCCGAGGCCGTGGAGGTCACTTACGATCCCGCCAAGGTCAACTACGGGCAGCTTGTCGATTGGTTCTGGCGCAACATCGATCCCTTCGATGATCGCGGCCAGTTCTGCGACAAGGGCAGCCCCTACCGCAGCGGCATTCACTATCGCGGCGAGGCGCAGAAGAAAGAGGCGGAAGCTTCGAAGGCGGCACTCGAGGCCTCGGGCCGCTTCCGGCAGAAGATTGTCACCGAGATCGTTCCCGCCGGCACCTTCTACCTCGCCGAGGACTATCATCAGGACTACTACAAGAAGAACGCGAACCGGTACCAATACTACAAGTACGCCTGCGGCCGGGCCGAGCGGCTTGAGCAGATCTGGGGGAAGGCCACGCCTCCCAAGTCGCTCACGCAGTGAGCGTGAAGCGATCGACGACGCCGATATCGCCACCCGGCGATAGGAAGCCGCGCGCCGTGACCTCGACACGCCATGACGGCGGCTCGCCGATCTCGTAGATGTTGTAGCGGCCCAGCGTCTCGCCCTTGTAGGCGATGCCGAGCGACGCGGAGGCACCACCCACCACCGGCACCGGGCCTGCGCTGCTTTCCACGCGCTTCAGGCTGACACGATGATTGTGCCCGTGGATGACGAGTTCGGCCCCCGCACGCGCGATCACCTCTTGCATGCCGGCAGCGTCCTTCAGTGCGCGCATCGGCGGCGCCTGCCCTGGCAGTGGCGGATGATGGATCATGACGAGGCGGAACAGCTTTTCGCGGCCCAGCGCATCGAGCACCGCTTCGAGGCGCTCTAACTGCGTCCGGCCGAGCGCGCCGGCAGCGACGAAGGGCGGCGTCTCATGCGCCGAGTTCAACCCCACGATGGCGATGGCGCCGAGGCGGCGGACATAGGGAAAGCCCCAGGCCCGGGGCGCAAGAGCCTGCGAGGTCTCGTCCGAGGCCATGAAGGGCCGCCAGCGCGCTGTCCCCTCGTCCTTGCCGATGCGGCTGTAGATGTCGTGATTGCCGGGTATGACGCTCACCTTGTCGGGCGCGCCGAGCCGCGAAAGCCACGTGGCCGCGCGCGCATGCTCCGAAGGCAGGCCGAGGTTGGTGAGATCCCCCGTCACGAGAACGTGGTCCGGCCGCTGCAGGGCGAGATCCTCGCACAGCCTCGCAAGGGCAGCCGGATCATGCGCTTCCGCGCGATGCCGGAGCCAGTTGGCGAATCCGAGCGCCCGCTTCACGTTCCAATAGCGCATGGCGAGACCCGTCACCGGACCGAGGTGGATATCCGTGAGGTGGGCGATCGTCGTCATGGATAGGGATGAGGTTCCAAGGCTTCCGGCAATCGTGCGCGCCTGTCTATCGTGTTCATGCCGGCGTGCCAAACGCAGTTCGCGCTGGCAACGGCTTCGCCATTGACGCTCGCCCTCGGGTCGCTAGTTTTCGGGAGATGGCGCGAACCCTGATTACACTCCTCCTGCAACGCTATTGGCGGCTCAGCCGTGGATTGACCATGGGCGCCCAGGGGCTGGTCCTGGACGCCCAGGGCCGTGTGCTTCTGGTGCGCCATGGCTACAGGCCCGGGTGGCATTTCCCCGGCGGCGGCGTCGAGAAGAACGAGACGATCGAGGAGGCGTTGACGCGGGAACTCGAAGAAGAGGCAGGCATCGTCATGACGGGGCCGCCCACGCTCTTTGGCGTCTACGCGCACTTCCAGGAGTTTCCAGGCGATCACATCGCGCTCTTCCTCGTGCGCGAGTGGCAACAGGCGCGTGTGCCGGAGGCCAACCGCGAAATCGTGGAGCAGGGCTTCTTTTCCCCGTCTGCGCTGCCCGAGGGCATTTCGCGCGGCACCAGGGCCCGGGTGGAGGAACTCGTCGCCGGCAGCCCGACGCGCGCCGCGCACTGGTGACCGGGACTGAAGGCGTGCTCTTGTCGAGCGGGTTCCGCCTTAAGCGAAACGCCTGGCAGCCGGAGAGCCTCTTGCAACGCTCCTTGGCCGTAAATCCCTCTCGATCTTTGCTCTTTGCCTTTGCGGGGCGAAGCGATAATGAGGCGTCTCGCCCGTCCCTTTCATGCGCACTCCCGCCCTCGCCCAGGACCACCCCTCCGCATGACGCAATCGATCATGGTGCGCGCCGCCGCGCCCGAGGATGTGCCGGCAATTTCGCGGTTGCACGCCGAGGTCTTCGGTCCCGGCCGCTTCGTGCGCACGGCCTACCGCGTGCGTGAGGGCGCGGGCCTCGTCTCGGCCTTCTGCAAGGTGTGCGTGACCGCGGATGGCGCGCTCATCGCGGCGGTGCGATTCACGCCTGTGCGCATCGGCAGCGAGGGCGGGCACCTGTTGCTGGGGCCGCTTGCGGTAGCGCCGTCCTATGCCAACCAGGGCCATGGGCGTGCGCTGATGAGCGAAGGGCTTGCGCAGGCGCGCGAGGCCGGCATCGGCCTTGTGCTGCTCGTCGGCGATGAGCCCTATTACGCCCGGCTGGGGTTCAAGGTGATCCCGGCCGGCCAGATCCGCATGCCCGGCCCCGTCGATCCGGCGCGCTGGCTTGCGGCTGAACTGCGCGAGGGTGCCCTTCCTTCCGCCAGCGGTCTCGTCACCTTCGAGACGTGATGCTTGCCATCGTCAGGAAATGAAGGGGTTGGTCTCGCGCTCGTAGCCGATGGTGCTCATGGGGCCGTGACCGCAGATGAAGACGTAGTCGTCGCCAAGCGGCAAGAGCTTGGTCTTGATGGCGGTGATGAGCGCATCGTGATCGCCGTAGGGGAAATCGGTACGGCCGATGGAACCGCGAAACAGCACATCGCCCATAAGCATGAAGCGCTGCGCATCGTTGACGAACACGACGGAGCCCGGCGAATGCCCCGGGCAATGCAGGATGGCGAACGAGGCGCCCGCGGCCGTCACGGCATCGCCCTCGTCGAGCCAGCGGTCGGGCGTGACGGCGCGCGCACCGAAAAGCCCGAACGCGGCACCTTGCTGGGCGAGATTGTCCAAGAGCGGCTTGTCGCCCAGGTGCGGCCCTTCGATCGGCACGCCGCCGAGCCGCTCCTTCAGTTCGGCTGCGCCACCCGCATGGTCCATGTGGCCATGCGTGAGGAGGATCTTCTCGATCTTGAGACCGAGCTTGGCAATGGCCTCCTCGATCCGGTCGAGATCGCCGCCCGGATCCACCACGGCGCCGATCTTCGTCTCCTCGTCCCACAGCAGCGTGCAGTTCTGCTGGAACGCGGTCACCGGCACGATGGCAGCCTTGAGCGACATCTCGTCTCCTTATCGGGGTTGCTGGGCCGACAACGTCAGGCGGCCTTTGCCGATCCCGAACGGTAGAAGGTTTCGCCGCTCTCGGCCATCTTGCGCAACAGCGCATTGGGGGCAAAGCGCGGACCATAAGCCTGGGCAAGCCGGTCGCATTCACGCACGAACTCGGCGACACCGACCGTGTCGATGAGCGACAGCGGCCCGCCGGACCACGGCGCGAAGCCCCAGCCCAGGATCGCACCGACGTCGCCGTCGGCGGCTTCCGTGATCACCTTCTCCTCGAAGCAGCGCGCGGTCTCGAGCGCCTGGATGTAGAGGAAGCGCTTCTTGAGTTCCTCTACCGCGGGCTGCTGGGCTTCCGGAGCGCGCTTCGCCAAGGTGCCGAGACCGGGCCAGAGATGCTTCTTGGCATCTGCGGGATAGTCGTAGAAGCCCTTGCCGGCCTTCTTGCCGATGCGGCCGAGCTCCTTCACCATCTTCTCCACGAGATCGTCGACGGGCGAGCGCTTGTAGGCGTCGCCCAGATCCTTCGCAGTCTGAAGGCCCACCTTGTAGACGAGGTCGAGTGCGACCTCGTCCGTCAGCGCCAGCGGCGGCATGGGCATGCCCGTCATCTTGCCGGCATTCTCGATCAGCGCCGGGTTGATGCCTTCCGTCAACATCAGCATGCCTTCGCGCGTGTAGGTGGCGAACACGCGGCTCGTGAAGAACCCGCGGCTGTCGTTGACCACGATCGGCGTCTTCTTGATGCGCTTCACATAGTCCATGGCGACGGCAAGCGTTGCCTCGTTCGTCTTCTTGCCGCGGATGATCTCGACGAGTTGCATCTTGTCGACGGGCGAGAAGAAGTGCACGCCTACGAACGTGGCCGCATCACGCCAGGCCTCTGCCAGCCCCGTGATGGGCAGCGTCGAGGTGTTGGAGGCGAACACCGCGTGCGGCGGCAGCACTTCCGCGCAGCGCTTCGTCACGTCGGCCTTGATGGCGCGATCCTCGAACACCGCCTCGATCACGAGGTCCGCCGTCTTCAACTCGGCGTAGTCGGTGCTTGGCTTGATGCGCGCGAGAATGGCCTGCGCCGCTTCGGGCTTCATGCGCCCGCGCTCGACCTGCTTGGCAAGCAGCTTCTCCGAATAGCCCTTGCCCTTCTGCGCATCCTCGACCGAACGGTCGATGAGAACCACATCGAGGCCCGCGAGCGCAGAGACGTAGGCGATGCCTGCCCCCATCATGCCCGCGCCCAGAACGCCGATGCGGTCGAGCTTGGCGGGCGGCACATCTTTCGGACGCCGCTCCAGCTTGTTCGCCTTCTGCATGTTGATGAAGAGCGAGCGGATCATGTTGCGCGAGGCGGGATGCATCATGACCTTCGTCATGTAGCGCGCCTCGATGCGCAGGGCCGCGTCGATCGGCACCAGCAGGCCTTCGTACACCGCCGACATGATGGCTTCGGGCGCAGGATAGTTGCCCATGGTCTTGGCATGCAGCATGGCGTTGCCCATGGAGAACACCTGCCCCCCGCCGGGCGTATGCGGATCACCACCCGGCACCCGGAAGCCCTTCTCGTCCCACGGCTGCACGGACTTGGCTGTTCCGGACTTGATGAGCGCCTTGGCCTCCGCGATGAGATCGGCGGCCGGCACGACCTTGTGCACCAGGCCACCCTTCAAGGCCGCGGCCGGATTGAGCGTGCGGCCTTCCAGCATCAGCGGAAGAGCGCCGCCCGCACCCATCAGGCGTGGCATGCGCTGTGTGCCGCCGGCGCCGGGCATCAGGCCCACCTTCGCCTCCACCAGGCCCAGCTGGATCTTCGGATCGTCGGCCACGATGCGCGTGTGGCAAGCGAGCGCCACCTCGAGACCGCCGCCCAGTGCAAGCCCATTGAGGGCTGCCACGAAGGGCTTGCCGCCCTTCTCGATCTGCCTGAGGACGAGGTTGAACGCCATCAGGTTGTCGTAGACGGCCTTGGCTCGCTCCTCGGTGCTCTTGCCGGCGGCGCTTGCGGCGCTGGTCTGGCCCTCGAGCATGGAGAGGTCGGCGCCCGCGATAAAGGCGGCCTTGCCGGACGTGACGACCACGCCCTTCACGCTGGCATCGGCGATGGCAGCGAGCGCGGCCTTGCCGTACTCCGCGATGGAGTCGGCCGAGAGCACGTTCATCGAGCGGCCGGGCATGTCCCACGTGAGCGTGACGATGCCGTCAGCGTCCTTTTCGACGCGGATGTTTGTCATTGCAGGTGACTCCCAAAAATCAGATGCGCTCGATGATGGTGGCGGTTCCCATGCCGGCGCCGACGCACAGCGTGGCGAGGCCCGTGGAGAGGTTGCGCCGCTCCAATTCGTCGAGAAGCGTGCCGAGGATCATCGCGCCCGTCGCGCCGAGCGGATGTCCCATGGCAATGGCGCCGCCGTTCACATTGAGCTTGTCGTGCGGGATCTCCAGCAGCTTCATGTACAGCATCACCACCGAGGCGAAGGCCTCGTTGAGTTCGTAGAGATCGATGTCGGAGGGCTTCATGCCGGCGCGCGCCAGCACCTTGCGCGTCACCTTCTCCGGTCCCGTAAGCATAATCGAGGGCTCGGAGCCGATGGAGGTGAAGGCGCGGATGCGGGCACGCGGCTTCAGGCCCG
Source organism: Hyphomicrobiaceae bacterium (assembly GCA_039808585.1). Lineage (GTDB taxonomy): Bacteria > Pseudomonadota > Alphaproteobacteria > Rhizobiales > Hyphomicrobiaceae > AWTP1-13. Next base: position 23,264 of record JBDHTJ010000065.1, read on the forward strand.
CTTTCTGCCCGGCCTCCTTGCTGCCGATGAGGATGGCGGCGGCGCCATCGACGATGCCGGAGGAGTTGCCGGCGTGATGCACGTGCTCGATGCGCTCCACCTCCGGATAGCGCATGTTGACGACGGTATCGAAGCCCGCCTCCTCGCCCATCTTCACGAACGATGCCTTGAGGCTGGCGAGCGACTGCATCGTGGTTTCCGGCCGCATGTGCTCGTCGTGATCAAGCAGCGTCTGCCCGATCTGATCCTTCACGGGCACGATCGATTTCTTGAAGCGGCCTTCCTTCCAGGCCTGTGCCGCGCGCTTCTGGCTTTCGACGGCGAAGCCATCCACATCCGAACGCGAGAAGCCCCACTTGCTGGCGATCATGTCGGCGCCGATGCCTTGCGGCGCGAAGTAGCTCTTGAAGGCGATGGAGGGATCGGTCGACCAGGCGCCGCCGTCGGAGCCCATCGGCACCCGCGACATGCTCTCGACGCCGCCGCCGATGGCAAAGTCGCTCTGGCCGGCCATGACCTGGGCGGCCGCCATGTTGGTTGCTTCCAAGCCCGAGGCGCAGAAGCGGTTGATCTGCACGCCCGCGACCGTCTCGGCATAGTCGGCGTTGATCACCGCGACGCGCGCGATGTCGGAACCCTGCTCTTTCACGGGTGCCACGCAGCCCAGCACCACATCGTCCACCAGCGCGGTGTCGAGGCTGTTGCGGTCGCGCACGGCCTTGAGGACGGTGGTGGCCAGATGCAGCGCCGTCACCTCGTGCAGCGAGCCGTCGGATTTGCCGCGACCACGGGGTGTGCGGACGGCGTCGTAGATATATGCCTCAGCCATTTCCTCTCTCCGTACCTTGTTTGGTTTCGTTGTTCGGGGCTTGCTATTGATCCTTGCGCTCGACCTCGGCGGCGAAGCTGCCTTCAAGCTGCGCCTTGCCCATGCGCGGATAGAAGGCCTGGAAGTCGGCGTAGATGGTCTCGAAGGGGACGTCGGCAAACGTGCCTCGGTCCTTCAGGTATTCCATGTAGCGGCGGCCATCGGCGGAGAAGGGCTGGAAGAGGGAGTCCTCTCGTCCGTTGAACTCCAACGGCGCCACCCCGGCCCTGAGGCAGATGCGCTTGTCGAAGGCAGGCGTAGCTTTCGACCATTTTCCGTCGAGATAGAGATCCGTGTAGGAATGCCAGATGAAGACGTCCGATTGCAGGTGCTCGTAGAGCCGCTTCGACGTCATATGGTTCTTGACGTCGGCGTAGCCAACCCGGGCTGGGATGCCGACCACACGCGCACAAGCCGCCAGAAGGCTCGCCTTGCCGACGCAGAAGCCCTTGCCCGAGGCCAGCACCGAGCTTGCCCGATAGGTCTCCGGGTTCGAGAAGTCGAGGTAGGCCTCGTAGGCGATGCCATCGCGCACCGCGTGGTAGAGCGCGAGGGCCCTCGCCATCTCTCCTTCGGCGCCTTCAACCGCCTTGCGCGCGAACGCGACAACGCTCGGATGGTCGCTGTCGATGAAGGTCGCCGGCTGCAGGAATTGTATCTCTGGCATGGGCTGGCTATGCGCTTCTCGGCACGGGTTTGTCCAGTGTCTCAGGGAGAAACAGTGCCTGACGTTAACGTCAAGTTTTGGACCTGCAAAGCCCTAGCTACGGCGTGAACGGCGTTTCTTCCGTGCATTGGTTGCAATCGTCATGGCCGCGGAAAGCCTCGGTTAAGCCCCGTACGGGTATTCTCGGACCTATGGTCGATTCCACAGCACATCCATTCGAGACCGCACTCGACGCCGGCTTCGAGGCCTGGGCTATTGGCGTGCGCAAGCTCGCCCAAAGCGCCGACTTCAGCTGCTCGCTTCCCGGACCCGACAGTGGAACGGGGTTCGACGTGGGAATCCTGCGCGCGGGCGGGCTTGTGACCGTTTCGCTCGGCGGTCTCATGCACGATTGCGAATGGGGCCTGGACGAGGCTCTGATGTGGGCAAAGCGGGCCTGGAGCCCGGGCTGGCAGCTGCGCATCGAGTCCGTCGGCGGCAGGCCCGTCGAATGGACGCTGGAGAACGCACTGAACGAGGACGA
>JBDHTJ010000066.1:0-24759 GCA_039808585.1 Hyphomicrobiaceae bacterium
TAATCCGGGCTTGCGTGGATCGCCGCCTTCGCGGCGATGACGGACGAGTTTGTGGCTCCCGCGAAGCCCCACCCACCACTGCCCACGAAGGCTCAGGGAAAGCGGCAGCTGCCAACGGCGGGTCGGGGCGCGCCCGACCGCCATTTCGCGCGCCGGCCGATCAATCCTCGTCGTCGAACTCGAGGTGGAACTTGAAGTTCGACTTGAGGCCGCTGATCAGCTTGTCGGCGTCGGCCGCCGGCAGCTCAGTGAAGGGCGGACGCATCTTGGCCCACTCGGGGTCATCGCGGAAATGCGCCATGATCGCCTTCAGCGCCGGGATCATCGGGAATGCCTGGATCGCCTTGCGCACGGCCGTGATGCCCGCCTGCAGTTCGTCGGCCTCGGGCTTCTGCCAGTTGTCATAGACCTTGCGGATGGGGCCGGCGGCCACGTTGCAGGTGGCCGAGATGCAGCCGACACCGCCCTTGCGCAGACCGTCGAGCAGGAAGATCTCCGAACCGGGGAACACCTCGAAATTCGGATGCGCTTCCAGGATGGCGGCGGTGTTGCTCCAGTCGCCGGATGAATCCTTCAGGCCCACCACCACATCCGGGTAGGCCTTGATCAGCCGGCCGATGAGCGACAGCGAGAAGCCCACCTGGGCCACGGGCGGGATGTGGTAGAGGTAGACCTTGAGATCATCCTCGGCCACGCCCTCGATCATCTCGCAGAAGTAGCGGTAGAGACCCTCTTCGCTCGGCGCCTTGTAGTAGTAGGGCGGCAGCACCAGCACGCCGCCGCAGCCAAGCTCCACCGCGTGCTTGGTGAGCACGATGGTGTCGGCCAGCGAGGGCGTGCCCGTGCCCGGCATGAGAAGCTCCGGCGCGATGTCGGCGTCGACGATCTCCTCCAGCAGTTCCATGCGCTCGTCGAGACCCAGCGAGTTGCCCTCGCTCGTGGTGCCGAAGGGGGCAAGGCCGGTGCAGCCCTGGTCCATCAGCCAATGGCAATGCTCGATGAAGCGATCCGCATCGGCACTCCCGTCCTCGCCGAAGGGCGTGAGGACCGGGGCGATGACGCCCGAGAAATTCGGCATGTGTATCTCCGTTTCTTGTCTTTGCCTGTGATGGGCCCTGTGATGGACCCTGTGATGGACCCTGTGATGGGCTGTAGCGGGGCCCGTTGTGTGGCCCGTGATGGGATGATGCGGCGCTCAGGCCGGCATCGGAATCTCCGGCTGCTTGATCGGCACGTGATAGCCCTTCTGCACGGCAGGCCGCGCGGCGATGGCCTTGTACCAGCGCAGAACGTTCGGATAGGCCTTGAGGTCGATCGTCTGCCACTCGAAGCGCGAAATCCACGGCCAAGTCGCCATGTCCGCGATCGAATAGTCGCCTGCAAGGTATTCGGCCTCCGCGAGGCGTTTGTCGAGCACGCCGTAGAGCCGCTTCGCCTCGGTGAGGTAGCGCTCCTCGGCGTAGGGTGCCTTGCCCTTGTTGTACTTCACGAAGTGATGCACCTGGCCCAGCATCGGCCCGACGCCGCCCATCTGCCACATCAGCCACTGCACCGTCTCCCAGCGGGCCGCTGGCTCCTTGGGCATGAATCGCCCCGTCTTCTCGGCGAGGTACATCAGGATGGCGCCGGACTCGAACAGCGCCAATCCGTTGTCGTGATCGACGATTGCCGGAATGCGATTGTTCGGGCTGATCTTCAGGAACTCGGGCTTGAACTGGTCGCCCTTGCCGATGTCGATGGCATGGGCAGCGTAATCGAGGCCGCATTCCTCGAGCATGATCGAAACCTTGCGTCCGTTGGGCGTGGACCACGTATAGAGATCGATCATCGGGGCCTCATTTTGTGTGGCAAATCGTGCGGCAAAGCTCAAAAGCGGCCGCGACTATGCACATCGGGCCGCAAAAGACGAGCACCCACGTTAAAGAAGCCACACCGCGCCTGCAATCGCGCCACTTGGCAAGGCAGTTCTCGATCCCGGCGCGGCAGCACGCCCCGACGCCGCAGTTTCGCCGGATTTGCGCGGCGACATCGCGGGTGTGCCGGGGCAAGGCCCGATGGGGTGTCTCCTGTCACGGTGGAATCGCCGGTCTTCGGGGCTCGAGCCTCAGAGCCTCCCGGGCGTAGAGCTCCTCGAGGGAGCGGCGGACCTACCTCGCGGCCTTGCTCCGGCGCATTTCCCGTGCACCGGCCCAGACCCAGCCCGACCCTCTGCGCACCTCTTTGCGCTTTGCCACCAGCAACTTGCAGCCGAAGGCCTTGCCCCACCGGCGTTAGGGGCCTAGAAAGTAGCCTCGTTTCGCGCCGGGGGTTCAGAGCAATGCCGCCTCGAAGCAAGCGCGATACCCTCCAAGATCACTGCGCTCTTGAAGCATTGCTCTCTGTTATCACTTAGGGGACCAGTCGGAATGGCGATCAGCAAGGAAGCCTTCGTTGCCGCGCTCAGCAAGAGCTTTGCTGGGGCAAAGGTCAGCGACAAACCCTATCGCCACTGGAACCTCGACCACTGCCTTCCCGACGATGCGGTGGATCCGCTCCTCGACCTGCCGTTCCCCGCACCTGCGCTCGGTGGCGTCTCGGGAAAGCGCGAGATCCACAACGCCACGCGCCGCTACTTCGATGCCGAGAACAACGGCCGCTACCAGGTTTGCAACGTCTTCTGCGAGGCCTTCCAGGATGCCCGCGTTGTCGACAGCATCGTCAAGACCTTCGGCGCCAACATCAAGGGCAGCTATCTGCGCGTCGAGTACGCGCAGGACACCAACGGCTTCTGGCTGGAGCCGCACACCGACCTCGGCGTGAAGACGTTCACGATGCTCTTGTACATGTCGCGCGATCCCTCGCACGCCAACCTCGGCACCGACATCTATGACACGGACAAGAAATACGTGGGTCGCTCGCCCTTCGCGCCGAACACGGCGATGGTGTTCGTGCCCTCCGACATCACCTACCACGGCTTCGAGCCGCGCGAGATCAAGGGCGTGCGCAAGTCCATCATCATCAACTACGTCACGAACGACTGGCGCGCGCGCGAGCAATTGGCCTATCCCAGCACGCCCGTGTGAGGCCAGCGCACTGACGCCGGCCACTCGAGGCTGGCAACCTGAGGCCCTGTTGGATCACCTTCCTCGCAGATGATGGCCGCGGGACGCGTCTATCCGGGGCCTATCCCCGCAGCCATCTTGCGCAGCCGGGATAGGCGACACAGGGTAAGGACGGCCGCGCCATCGCCGGCGTCCTGGAAGGCACCGGGGGAACCGGCAGGCGTGCCTTCCGGCATCGCGCCATCCTCGAGCGAGGCCGACACAGATCAGGAAAAGCCGCGGCAATCTGGTGGGGAGCGCTTTGACGCTGATCAAACGTTTCCGCCTCCGCAATCTTAGCCTTCGCCTCGGGCTTTGCCAGAGTGGGCAGGGCGCTTGGATGATGGAGGCCAACGATGGTCAAGATAGCTGCACTGGTTTGGATCATGCTGGGCAACGTGCTCGCAGGCGTCGCGATGACGGCAATCGTTTCCGTGCCGTCCCTTGCCGAGCAGAGCAACGTGCTCATTCCGGTGCTGTGCGGCGGGGCCTATGTGATCGCCATGCCGATCGCCTACGTGATCGCCAAGGTGATCGCAGCGCCAGCGGCCCGTACGGCCTGATCCGCGCGCGCCGCATCGCGTTCACCCCGCGCGGCGTCCGCGCCTCCATCGCAAACGAAAGGCGCTCCCGGCCGATAACCGGAAGCGCCTCGTCGTGTGCATCTGGTGTGCGAACCGGCGCAATGCCTGCTGATGCCTACTGCAGACCGCCTGCAGCCGCCAGCAGGCGTAGGTGATGATCGGCGTCGCCGAAGGCGAGATCGATCATGGTCAGCCGCTTGAAGTAGTGGCCGGCCTTGTACTCCATGGTCATGCCGATGCCACCGTGCAGCTGGATGCCCGTCTCGCCCACGATCTTGATCGAGCGGCCCACCTGCACCTTCGCTGCCGAGATGGCCTTGCGGCGCTCCTTCGCATCGGGCTCTGCCGCCATCATCGTCGCGTAGTAGGCCATGCTGCGCGCCTGCTCCACCGCCGTGAACATGTCGACGGCCTTGTGCTGCAGCACCTGGAACGAGCCGATCGGCACGCCAAACTGCTTGCGCGTCTTGAGGTAGTCCACCGTCAGTTCCTGCAGCGCCGCCATGGCGCCCACGGCCTCCGCGCAGAGTGCGGCAATCGCCTCGTCGGCGACCTGCTCGAGCACCGCGAGGCCCTTGTCGGGCCCGGCAATGACGGCCTCCGGCCCGACCTTCACCGATGACAGCGTGATGTCGGCTGCCCGCATGCCGTCCTGCGTGGGATAGCCCTTGCGGCTCACGCCCGAGGCCTTGGCGTCGACCAGGAACAGGCCGATGCCGGCGCGGTCCGTGCGGTTGCCCGACACGCGCGCGGAGACGATGAGCTTGTCGGCGCTGTCGCCGCCCCACACCACCGACTTCTCGCCTTCCAGCGTATAGCCGCCCTTGCCGTCGGCCTTGGCGCTGGTGGCGACATCGGCGAGATCATAGCGCGACTGCCGCTCCTGGAAGGCGAGCGCCATCGTCTGCTTGCCCTCGATCAGGCCGGGGATCAGCTCCGCCGCCAGCCCCTGGTTGCCCGCGTGCCGCAGCACGCCGCCCGACAGGACGATCGAGGCCAGATACGGCTCGACTGCAAGGGCGCGGCCGAAGGCCTCGGCGATGATCATGGTCTCGGTCAGGCCCTGGCCGAGCCCGCCTTGATCCTCCGAGAACGGCACGGCCGTCAGGCCCAGCTCGGCATATTGCTTGTAGAGCGCATCGGAGTAGCCCTTGGGCTCCTTCATGTAGCCCCTGCGCAGGTTGAGGTCGTCGTAGGTGTCTTTCAGCAGGCGCTCGACGCTGTCTTTCAGCTGGCGCTGCTCGTCACTGAGATCGAAGTCCATGGATACGTGTCCGATTGAGTGAACGTCGGGGAGTTGGGAATGGGGAATGGGGAGTTGGGAATTGGGAATTGGGAATTGCGAGTAGGGAATAGGGAGTGCCCTATTCACTATCTCGCTACTCCCTATTCGCTATTCCTTCAGAAGCCCAAGACGGCCTTGGCCAGGATGTTGCGCTGGATCTCGTTGGAGCCACCGTAGATCGACACCTTGCGGTAGTTGAAATACGTTGGCGCTGCCGGCGCGGCCCAATCGATGTCGGGGAGCAGCGCGTTGCCGCCGTGCTCTTCCTCCTCCATCTGGTAGGGAAGCGCCAGCGGTCCGGCGATCTCCAGCAGCAACTGCGTCGTCGCCTGCTGGATTTCCGAGCCCTTGATCTTGAGGATCGAGGAGGCCGGGTTCGGCGCGTTGCCCTTGCGGTGGCGATCCTCGGAGAGGATGCGCATCTGCGTCATCTCCAGCGCCTTCAGCTCCACCTCGACCGCTGCCACCTTCTCGCGGAAGCGCTCGTCCTCGATGAGCGGCTTGGAACCAGCCGTCACCCGGGAAGCGAGCTCCTTGATGCGGGCGATGCGCTGCTTGGAGTAGCCGACGCGCGCGATGCCGGTGCGCTCGTTGCCGAGCAGGAACTTGGCGCAGTCCCAGCCGCGATGCTCCTGGCCGACGAGGTTCTCGACCGGCACCTTCACGTCGTCGAAAAACACCTCGTTCACTTCATGGCCGCCGTCCAGTGTCTGGATCGGCCGCACCGTGATGCCGGGCGTCTTCATGTCGATCAGGATGAAGGAGATGCCGAGCTGCTTCTTGGCGGCGGGGTCCGTGCGGCAGAGGCAGAAGATCCAGTCGGCATGCTGGGCAAGCGTCGTCCAGGTCTTCTGGCCGTTGACGATGTAGTGGTCACCCTGGCGCACCGCCGTGGTCTTGAGGCCCGCGAGATCGGAGCCCGCGCCCGGCTCCGAGAAGCCCTGGCACCACCAGTCGTCGAGAGAGGCCATGCGCGGCAGAAAGCGCTTCTTCTGCTCTTCCGTGCCGAAGGCGATCACCACGGGCCCGCACATCGACACGTTGAAGGGCAGCGGCTGCGGGATGCCGTTGAACTGGCTCTCTTCGGTGTAGATGTAGTGCTGCACGGGCGTCCAGTCGGCGCCGCCCCACTCCTTCGGCCAGTGCGGAACGGCAAGCCCGCGCGAATGCAGGATCTTGTGCGAGGTGACCATCTCCTCCTTGGAGAGATGGCGGTTCTCGCTCACCTTCTTGCGAATGCTCTCGGGCACCGCCGTGCGGAAAAACGTACGCAGCTCCTCGCGGAACGCGTTCTCCTCGGCGCTGAAGCGCAGATCCATGGATGTCTCCCTCAAACGATCTCGAACAGGCCGGCAGCACCCTGGCCGCCGCCGATGCACATTGTGACCACGGCATACTTGACGCCGCGCCGCTTGCCCTCGATGAGCGCATGGCCGGTCATGCGGGCGCCGCTCATGCCGTAGGGGTGGCCGATGGAGATGGCGCCGCCGTCGACGTTGAGCTTGTCGTTGGGGATGCCGAGCTTGTCGCGGATGTACAGCACTTGGCTCGCGAAGGCCTCGTTGAGTTCCCACAGGCCGACGTCGTCGAACTTCACGCCTGTGCGCTCCAGCAGCCGCGGGATGGCCCAGACGGGGCCGATGCCCATCTCGTCCGGCTCGCAGCCGGCCACCTGGAAGCCGCGGAAGATGGCCATCGGCTTCACGTTGTGCTTGGCGGCTTCCTTGTCGGACATCAGCACGCAGGCGGAGGCGCCGTCGGAAAGCTGGCTGGCGTTGCCGGCGGTGATGAAGTGCTCCTCGCCGCGCACGGGCTTCAGCTTGGCGAGACCCTCGAGCGTCGTCTCGGGACGGTTGCCCTCGTCCTTCTCGAGCGTGAAGGTGCGCTTGGTGATCTCTTTCGTTTCCTTGTTCTCGACCGCCATGACGGCCGTCATCGGCACGATCTCGGCGTCGAAGCGGCCAGCCTTCTGCCCAGCCGCAGTGCGCTGCTGGCTCTGCAGGGCATATTCATCCTGCGCCTCGCGGCTGATGCCGTAGCGCTTGGCCACCACGTCCGCCGTCTCGATCATGGGCATGTAGAGATCGGGCTTGTTCTGCATCACCCAGTCGTTGCGGTAATGCTTCATGTTCATGTTCATCTGCACGAGGCTGATGGACTCAAGGCCTCCCGCCACGGCCACGGGAACGCCGTCCTGCGTGATGGAGCGTGCGGCAAGCGCGATTGCCTGCAGGCCGGATGAGCAGAAGCGGTTCACCGTCTGCGCCGCCGCCGTCACCGGGATGCCGGCGCGGATGGCCGCCTGGCGCGCGATGTTGCCGCCCGTGGCGCCCTCGGGGTTGGCGCAGCCCATGGTCACGTCCTCGACGAGCGCGGGATCGATGCCGGCGCGCTTCACGGCGTTGGCGATCACGTGGCCGCCCATGTCGGCGCCGTGCGTGAGGTTGAAGGCGCCGCGCACGGCGCGGCCGATGGGGGTGCGGGCAGTCGAGACGATGACGGCGTCAACCACGGTGTTTCCTTTCACGTAAGGGCTCTTGCGAGCGCTCCATCCTGTCTTCACGTCTTATGCAATTCACATCGAACGGCGCTTCTCGCGTCGCCTGCTGCAAGTCAATTGAAAGCTATTCCGCGGCCGAGGATTGCGCGGCAGCCTTGTGCTTCTCGCGCTCCTCCGCCACCAGTTCCTTCTTGGAGAGCTTTCCGACTGCCGTCTTCGGCAGGCTGTCGCGGAACTCCAGGTGCTGTGGAAGCTCGTGCCGGCCGAGCTTGTCGGCGAGGAAGGTGCGCAGTTCGTCGATGGTGAACTGCGCCGCGCCCGCCTTGAGCTGGATGAAGGCCTTGGCCGCCTCGCCGCGATAGGAATCCGGCACGCCGATCACGATCACCTCGGCCACAGAGGGGTGCTCGTAGATCGCCTCCTCGATGGCACGCGGATACACGTTGAAGCCGCCGGACAGGATCATGTCCTTCTTGCGGTCGACGATGTAGAAGAATCCGGCATCGTCGACGTAGCCGATGTCGCCCGTCAGGAACCACCCGTCGACGAACGCCGCCTGTGTCTCCGGCCCCGCATTGAAATAGCCCTTGGTGACGTTGGGGCCACGCACGCGGATCTCGCCCACCTCGCCCGGTGGCAGCACCTTGCGGTTGTCGGTGAGCGAGACGATGTCCATGTCGATGCCCGGCAGCGGCACGCCGCAGGAGGCCGGCTTTTCCCCGAAGTTTCGCGGCAGCGAGGTGCCGGCGGGCGAGGTTTCCGTCATGCCCCAGCCGCCGCCCATGCGCTGGCCTGTGATCTTGAAGATGCGCTCGGCCGTCTCCACCGGGATGCCAGCGCCGCCCGAGGCCGCATAGCGCAGCGAGGAGAAGTCGCGGCTCTCGACGCCGGGATGGTTGGCGATGGCGATCCACATCGTAGGCACACCGGGGAACACGGTAGCTTTCTTCTTCTCGATGTCGTTGAGCGTGGTCTCAACGTCGAAGCGCATGCGCAGCAGCAATTCGCTGCCGTCCTGGAAGCCGCGCAGCATCACCGCCGTCAGCGCGTAGATATGGAACAGCGGCAGCACCAGGATGGTCTTGTCCGCGCCGGCCTTGGAGAGATCCTGCGCGTCGCCCCACAGCTTGTAGATGGAGCAGGCCGCCGTCAGGTTCGCATGCGTAAGCATCGCGCCCTTGGGCTTGCCCGTGGTGCCGCCCGTGTACTGCAGCAGCGCGATGTCTTCCTTGTCCACCTTTGGCCAGGCGGCCGGCATGCGCGCGCGGCCATCGACCATCAGCTTCTCGAGACGGATGATGCCTGCGCCCTCGGGGATCGGCGTCGTCGGCACGGCGGAGGCCCCGAACAGGGTGTCGTCACCCACGATGAGATGATCGACGAGGCCCTCGGCCTTCAGCTTCTGTGCCATGCCCAGCATGTGGCCGACGTTCGTCGTCACCAGCACGCGGGCGCCGGAGTCTTTCAGCTTGTAGGCAAGCTCGCGCTCCGCATCGAGGGGAGAGAGGTGCACGAGGCGCGCACCGGCCCGCAAGGCGCCGAAAAAGCAATAGGGGTGATAGGGCGTGTTGGGCAGGTAGAGCGCCACCGCCGCCTGCGGCTTGACGCCGAGCGCGATCAGGCCGGCGGCCACGGCATCGGCGGAGCGTTTCAGGTCTGCATACGAGATGGCGTTGTCGCGATACTCGATCGCGGTCTGCGCCTTCCACTGCCCGGTGAAGCTGTCGAAAAATTCAGGCAGCGTCGACGTGGCGATCGGCGCATCCCACCGCAGACCCGGCGGGTAGCTTTTATCCCAGAGGCGCATTTCTCCCATGGCCGCTTTCGCCTTGTTGTTGGCGTTTGAACTTCCGGCGCTATGATGCCCCGGAACGTAGGGCCCGCAAGCGGCCTTGGCAACAAGTTAACGTAATGGTGAGGACGTGAACCTCGCCGGGGGCAGTAGACACATCATGACCAGCGCAGCCGGGGTGCAGAACCCCTTCGATCTCAAAGGCCAAGTGGCCATCATCACCGGCTCGAGCCGCGGCATCGGCCGCTCAGCCGCCGAGATCATGGCCTCGCTCGGCGCCAAGGTGGTGATCTCCTCGCGCAAGGCCGACGCCTGCGAGGAGGTGGCGGCCGGCATCATCAAGGCGGGCGGTGAAGCCATCGTCATCCCCTGCAACATCTCCCGCAAGGAGGAGATCCAGGGCCTCGTCGACGGCACGCTCGCCAAGTGGGGCCGCCTCGACACGCTCGTGTGCAACGCCGCCGTCAACCCGTTCTTCGGCCCGCTCGCCAAGATCCCGGACGACGCCTTCGACAAGATCATGTCGTCCAACATCAAGAGCAACCTGTGGCTGGCCAACGCCGGGGCGCCGCACCTCGCCAAGGCGGGCGGCGGCAGCATCATCATCGTGTCGTCGATCGGCGGCTTGCGCGGCTCGACCATGCTCGGCGCCTATGGCATCTCGAAAGCCGCCGACTTCCAGCTCGCGCGCAGCCTCGCCCTCGAATGGGGCCCGCAGAACGTACGCGTGAACTGCATCGCGCCCGGCCTCATCAAGACCGACTTCGCGCGCGCCCTATGGGAGGACGACAAGAATCGCGCCGCCCGCGAAGCCGGCACGCCCCTGCGCCGCATCGGCGAGCCTGCCGAGATCGGCGGCATCGTCGCCTTCCTCGCCTCGCGCGCGGCCACCTTCATGACCGGCAGCGTCCTCGTCGCCGACGGCGGCGTCACCGTGGCCTAACCGACGCGCTCGTCGTCCGGCAGATCCTTCAGCGCCAAGATGCAGGCGGGCTCCAAGGGGCCGAGTTCGTGCAAGATGATCGACCAGAGAGTTGGGAATTGCAGCGCGTCGTACTCGTGGCGCAAACGGTTCCCCATGCTGCGGATCTGCTGCCAAGGGATGCCAGCCGCGTACTTTTCCGCGTCCTGCCCAAGCTTGACTGCAGCTTCGCTTATCCGCCCAAGTCACCGCTCGACTGCATCTGCGGCCATGCCGCCCGCCGCGAAGGAGTTCTCGTCCATCCCGGCTGTGTAGTCACGGATGCGGCCAATATTTTCGATAATGTCCTGAAATCGCCTGCGCGGCTTGCTAGAAGGCACGGATCGCGTCTCGTTGGATCGCCTTCCTGACGGCCTCGGACCGCGGCTGGTCCTCGATCACATCTACGGGGCATGCGAGAATCTGCGACAGCCGGTTCTGCAGATCATCGAGGCTGGCGATACGCTTGAAGCCCCTGATGCTGTCATCGAGCTGGACGACGACATCGACGTCGCTTCGCGCACTCTCTGTTCCCCGGGCTACGGAGCCGAACAGCGCAATATGGCGCGCGCCGAGTAGTTCAAGTTCGGCCCTGTGCTTTCGAATGATGGAGACAGTTTCGTCCTTCTGCATGAGACAAATCTAACGCAGCACAAGGAAAAGCGCGAGCCCCGGGCGATCTTTAACCTTCCCATCGTCGAGGTGAAGACAAACACCGCGATCCCGGCCCGCCTGCGGCGGCCAGGGTATCGCTGGAACGCAAGGGAGCGGGGCGCTTCGGCCGGCTCGATTTGCGCAAAAAGAGGCGTCGGCGCCCCGCACAGCCTGCCGGGTCTCAGGCACGGAACTCAGATGAGCAACGTCTGGCCTAACGTTCTTCCCTGAGCGGCGTGCGGGCGGTACCGCCGCCACCGGCAACTGCCCCCGGCCCGTGCCCTCGGAACGCCTCGCGACGAGCACCCTCGAACGGGCCGGAGTGGCGCCATTATCACCCGGCCGGCAAAGGCGGGGATAACTGTCTCTGCCAGCGCCCCCGCGGCGCCGCTTTTCTGCTGCGATCGGGTCGCGGCAACGTGGAAACATCCCGGATAGCCGCGCCATCGACACGGCTTCCGGGAAGGCAGTCCGGAGGCCGGTGTCGCTCCTCGCCGACTGGCGTGGATGCCCACCCGCGTGGGCATGATGGCGGTGGGTGGGCTAAGTGCGGGACAACCACCGCCGTTGGCGGCGGTGAGTGGGAGTGGGGAGCGGCCCACAAATCCAACCAACCGAAGCGAGGAACGAACACCGTCCCACCATCCCCCTCCCGTCAAGCCCGCGAAGGCGGGCTTCCACGTAAGGCAGCCATCGCCTCGCGCGATGCGTTCTCGCACCACCTCTGGACGGGCTATTCTTCAAAAGCCAACACCTGGTCTAGATGTCAGGGGCGGTCGGCGGGGGGCCTGCCTACGCCACAAGCGGCGGCACCGTTGACGGGGGCGGCGGGGCGGCGGAAGATTACAACCAGCCACCGGTACGGCTTCCGCCTTTCCATCCTTGCCAATTTCACCCGAGGACTTGCCCCACCCCATGCCGATCATCAACCGCGCCGCCGACCTTCAGGACGAGATCACGCTCTGGAGGCGGGACCTGCACGAGAACCCCGAACTTCTCTACGACGTGCATCGCACCGCTGCGGTGGTTGCCGAGAAGCTCAAGGCCTTCGGCTGCGACGAGGTGGTGCCCGGCATCGGCAAGACCGGCGTCGTCGGCGTCATCCGTGGCCGCAAGTCGGCCTCGGGCCGCGTTGTCGGTCTGCGCGCCGACATGGATGCGCTGCCGATGGAGGAAATGACCAACCTGCCCTACGCCTCCAAGGTGAAGGGCAAGATGCACGCCTGCGGGCACGACGGCCATACCGCAATGCTGCTGGGTGCTGCCAAGTATCTCGCCGAGACGCGCAATTTCGACGGCACGGCGGTGGTCGTGTTCCAGCCGGCCGAGGAAGGCGGGGCCGGCGGCAAGGCCATGGTCGACGACGGCCTCATCACCCGCTGGGGCATCCAGGAAGTCTACGGCATGCACAATGCGCCGGGGCTGCCGCTCGGCACCTTCGCCACGCGCCCCGGGCCGCTGCTGGCGGCATCCGACTTCTTCGACATCGTGGTGGAAGGCAAGGGCAGCCACGCCGCCGAGCCGCACAAGGGCACCGATACCCTCGTCGTCACCGCCAACATCCTGCTGGCGCTGCAGACCATCGTCTCGCGCAACCTCGATCCCCTGAAGTCGGGCGTGGTGACGGTCGGCATCATGCGCGGCGGCAATGCCAGCAACGTCATTCCGCAGCTTGCCGAGTTGCACGGCACGGTGCGCACGCTCGTGCCGGAAGTGCGCGACCTGTTGGAGCGGCGCGTGGGCGAGGTGGCCCGCGGCATCGCTGCGAGCTACGGCGCGGAGGCCCGCGTCAACTACACCCGCAACTATCCCGTCACCTGCAACCACGAGCGCGAGACGGAATTCGCGCGGAAGGTTGCGCGCGATGTGGCCGGCGAGGCCCGCGTGATCGAAACGCCGCCGATCATGGGCGGGGAGGATTTCGCCTTCATGCTGGAGGCCTGCCCCGGCAACATGATCTTCATCGGCAACGGCGACACGGCCGCCTGCCATCACCCCGCCTACGACTTCAACGACCAGGCCATCCCGCACGGCGTCTCCTACTGGGCCCGCCTCGTCGAAACCGCCATGCCGGCCTGAGCCTGCACCCGCGATCACGCGCAAGTTGGAGCGCTCGCGCCGTTCGTCCCCTCCCCCCTTGTGGCACAGGGAGGGGGGGATGGCAGGCCCGTTGAGAAAGATCGCATCGCGCGCCGCCATCGCGCGTCATTCCGGTTTTCCATCTCACACACGCCGGGGTTCCCTCCTTCCCTGTCCCCTCCCCACCAGGGGGAGGGGGACCACTGCGGCAAGGGGGTGCGCCTCGGCGCATCGTCACGACGCTCGCAACGTCTCGATATTTCCGAGCGCTCGCGCCCTTCGTCCCCTCCCCCCTTGTGGGGGAGGGACAGGGAAGGGGGGATGGCAGGCCAGCGGAGAGAGAACGCCTCGCGCTCCGCTCCTGCTCGCTCGCCGTTTTTCCATCTCACACACGTCGGGGTTACCCCCCGCCCCTGTCCCCTCCCCACCAGGGGGAGGGGACGACTGCGGCAAGGGGTGCGCCTCGGCGCATCGTCACGACGCTCGCAACGTCTCGATATTTCCGAGCGCTCGCCCCCTTCGTCCCCTCCCCCCTTGTGGCACAGGGAGGGGGGGATGGCAGGCCCGTTGAGAAAGATCGCATCGCGCGCCGCCATCGCGCGTCATTCCGGTTTTCCATCTCACACACGTCGGGGTTCCCCCCGCCCCTGTCCCCTCCCCACCAGGGGGAGGGGGACGACTGCGGCAAGGGGTGCGCATCGGCGCATCGTCACGACGCTCGCAACGTCTCGATATTTCCGAGCGCTCGCGCCCTTCGTCCCCTCCCCCCTTGTGGGGGAGGGAGGGGGGGATGGCAGGCCCGTTGAGAGGTCGCATCGCGCGCCGCCATCGCGCGTCATTCCGGTTTTCCATCTCACACACGTCGGGGTTCCCCCCGCCCCTGTCCCCTCCCCACCAGGGGGAGGGGGACGACTGCGGCGAGGGGGTGCGCCTCGGCGCGTCGTCACGACGCTCGCAACGTCTCGATATTTCCGAGCGCTCGCGCCCTTCGTCCCCTCCCCCCTTGTGGCACAGGGAGGGGGGGATGGCAGGCCCGTGGAGAAAGATCGCATCGCGCGCCGCCATCACGCGTCATTCCGGTTTTCCATCTCACACACGTCGGGGTTCCCCCCGCCCCTGTCCCCTCCCCACCAGGGGGAGGGGAACGACTGCGGCAAGGGGTGCGCATCGGCGCGTCGTCACGACGCTCGCAACGTCTCGATATTTCCGAGCGCTCGCGCCCTTCGTCCCCTCCCCCCTTGTGGCACAGGGAGGGGGGGATGGCAGGCCCGTGGAGAGAGGTCGCATCCCGCGCCGCCATCGCGCGTCATTCCGGTTTTCCATCTCACACACGTCGGGGTTCCCCCCGCCCCTGTCCCCTCCCCACCAGGGGGAGGGGGACGACTGCGGCGAGCGATGTGCCAGCGGCAAAAAAAGGCCCGGAGCGCTGGAGGAGAGGCCAGCGTCCGGGCCGAGTGTCTTCCGGGGGAGGAAGGTGCGATGGCAGAACTGCAGGTCAGCGACGCGACACAACTGAACGAGATTGAACGAGAGCGAACGAAACTGCGCCCACCGGTGCCTCAGGCGGCGGCCTGAAGCGGCGGCTCGGGCGAGCGGGGGGCGGCAGCGCGATGGGCTTCTGCCGCTGCCATCGTCTCGCGCAGGGCCCGCTCGAACTTCAGCGGGTTGAAGCCGCGCTCGGCGTTGAGGCGCATGCTGGCAGCCACGTGCAGCGCCGGCGCGATGATCGGGAAGCCCTTCTGCAACAGCAGCGTCTTGAGGCGCAGCGCCCGAAACACCTGGATCAGCGCGCGAAAGCGCAGCAGCGTCGCGATGCGCTGGGCGGGATCGGCGGCGAGCTGGTCCCACACCGCCTGGTCCATCTGGCGCAGCTCGTCGTTGCCGGCACCGTTGATGAGCACGAGGCCGCGTCCTGCCTCGATCATGTGGCTCATGGGCTTCGTCATCTCGAGGGAGGAGACGCGGGCTACATCCGTGAGGTCGATCGTGGGGCGCATGGTGTGAGGTCCTTGGTGCCGTGTTCTCGGGGTGGGGTGGGGCTCAGCGGCCGGCTGCGACGCCGCCGAAGGCGGTCCAGGGCGAACCGGCCATCATGATGATCTGCGCCGGGCGGCTCGCGACCAGCTCGAAGTCGACGCCCTGGCCGATCAGGGGATCGCCGGAATTCATGATCTGGCCCTTGGCGAAGCGGTAGCGGCGGCCGTTCTCGGCGGAGATGACGCCGAAGCCGAGGTCGGGGCGGAACTTGGTGATCTTGCCGTACATGTCGCTCTCCTGTTGCTTTCTTGTGCGTTGGCGCTTCCGGTTGGTGGAAGCGGTGTTCGATGAGGCGACAATCGCGCATCGCAGGGAACTTCGCTGTTCCCGGAGAAACAGGGGGCGGAAATTGCGTTCGTGCGGATTTTCTGCTCTTAGAGGTCCGGCAAGGCGTGCCTGTTTCTGCTGGAACAGCCCTCGCGCAGCCCGATCGTTAGGGTCCGCCCCGCAAAGGACACCCCCGGTCCGCCTCGCTTGCGCGGTGGACCATCGACAATGACCGGGCCGGCTTGTGGCGAAAGCCCCGAGGCCTTGCCTAGAAGAGGACAACCGAAATGGCGTCTCCCTCATCCTCGAGCAACCTGACGAAGACCCTCGCCCTGCTGCTCGGCATCGCCTCCATGGGGCTCGCGGGCTTCGCGGTGTGGATCATGCTGGGGCCAGGGAGCGGCAAGAGCACCCGCGTCGCCTCGTCCACGCCGACGGCAACCTATTCCTCCAATACGCCGGCCACCGCCAGCGACACCCGCACACCCTGGGTCGCCTCGGCGCCCGGTCGTGTCGAGCCGCGCAACGGCCTCGTACGCATCGCGGCCGGCTCGATGGGCCGCGTCGTGTCGCTGCCGGTGAAGGCCAACGACAAGGTTACAGAGGGCCAGCTGCTCCTCGTTCAAGAGGACAAGGACGCGCGCGCCCGCCTCATCGCCGCCGAGGCGCAGGCCGCAGCCATGAAACGCGACCGGGATGCGGCGCCCGTCACCCAGGGCCGCGAGAACATCAACCGCACCGAGGATGCCGTCTACAATGCCGAACGTGCCGTCACGGCGGCGCGCATGGAACTCGACGACCTGATGCTCGGCACGAACGCCCAGGCCATCGCAAACGCGCGCAAGCGCCTCACCGATGCCAAAGAGCGCCTGCGCCAGGACAACGCGCAACTGACGAGCCTCGGCTCACGCGCCTCGCAGACGCTGCCGAACCGGCTCGAGTCGGCCCTGTCTGCCGCCCGCGCCGAGGTGATGCTGGCCGATCAGGCCTGGGACAAGACGCGCATCCGCGCGCCCAGCGCCGGCACGCTGCTGCAGGTCAACGCAAAGATCGGCGAGACGCTTGCGCCATCGCCCGAACAGGTCATCTTCGTGATGGGTGACATGACGCGCCTGCGCGTGCGCGCCGAGGTGGACGACACGGAGATCGCCAAGGTGCGCATGAACCAGAGCGCCTTCGTCAAGAACAGCGCATTCCCCGGGCAGGAGTTCGAGGGCAAGGTGGCGGAAGTGGCGCCGTTCCTCACGGTCCCGCGCATGCCCGCCCGCGGCCCCCGCCGGCCGTCCGACCTCGAAGTGCTCGAAGTCGTGGTCGACCTCGAAGGCACCGTCACGCTGCTGCCGGGCATGCGCGTCGACGTATTCTTCCGGTAGGCCTCTGAGGAGGCCATTCCACCAAGCGCAGCGCCGGCCATTGGCTGGCGTTGATGCCCGCAATCGCAGGCATCACGCCAGTTGGAGGCCGCATCCGTCCCACAAACGTCATCTCCGCGCAGGCGGAGATCCACGCAAGCCAGCGGTGCAATCGAGCCCGCTCCTCTCTGCCTTCCTGGCCGAGCGTGAGTGAGCGCCGGGCTCTTTCCCCGCCCCGTGGGATGCACTCTGATCCGTGCCTGCGGCACGTGTGCGCACTATCGCTGGCTTCTCGAAGACGACGCAGGAGTTTGTGGCTAGCGCGAAGCCTGACCCCCACCGTCATGCCCGCGAAGGCAGGCACGCAAGGTCGAGAGAGACACGCCAGCGCATGCTCGCGCAGCGAACCCGAGCGTGAGGCAAATCGCTCGGTGACCTCTTGGTTAACCGCGGCGCACATTTTTCACGCCACTGCAACGAAAAAAGTCTTTACAGCGTTTCCCCCCGGTCCTATCTCCGAAATCTCAACAGGCGGCTTCTGCTGGTTCGAGCAGCGCCCTGGTCCAACCCGACTGGTGGAGGTCCCATGAAATGCACAAGTTTCCATCGTCTGTAGCGCTGACCAGCGCCCTTAAGCCCGAACGTCCGGTCATTGGCGTCCGTCCGCATGCGGCCGGGCGCGCGGCACGTTGGT
This sequence comes from Hyphomicrobiaceae bacterium, assembly GCA_039808585.1. Taxonomy (GTDB): domain Bacteria; phylum Pseudomonadota; class Alphaproteobacteria; order Rhizobiales; family Hyphomicrobiaceae; genus AWTP1-13. Next base: position 17,286 of record JBDHTJ010000066.1, read on the forward strand.
TCCTTGCCAACTTCCCCGGCGACGTCGCCTACGCTTACAAGGCCAACAGCAGCGTTTTCCTGCTGGGCTCGCTCTATGGCGCAGGCATCCGTCACTTCGACGTGGCGTCTCTGGCCGAGATCGAGGACGCCGCCACCATCCCTGGCGCCAAGCTGCACTTCATGCATCCCGTGAAGTCGCGCGAGGCGATCCGGCGCGCCTACTCCGAGTTCGGCATACGCAGCTTCTCGCTCGACACCGAGGATGAGCTCAAGAAGATCCAGGAGGAGACCGGGAACGCCCGCGATCTCGCCCTCTTCGTGCGCATCGCCGTGCCGGCCAAGAACAGCCGCATGCCGCTCGAGCGCAAGTTCGGCATCGCCGGTGCCAAGGCCGCTCGCCTCCTCGTGAAGACGCGGCAGGTGGCCAAGGAACTCGGCATCTGCTTCCACGTGGGCTCGCAGACGGTGTCGCCCGACGCCTACGTGAATGCCCTCAAGGAGGCCGGCAGGCTGATTGGCAAGGCTGGTGTCGTGATCGACCGGCTCGATGTCGGCGGCGGCTTCCCGTCCGTCTACGACGAGCACCGGCCGGCGCCGCTCGCCGACTTCATGACGGCAATCCAGGCCGCCGTGGAGGAGATGCCGATCGGCAACCACTGCCGCCTGATGTGCGAGCCGGGTCGCGCCCTCGTGGCCGAGGCGGAGTCGCTCATCGTGCGCGTCACGGCGCGGCGCGGCAGCGAGCTGTTCATCAACGACGGCAGCTACGGCTCGCTGTTCGATGCCGCGCACATGGGCTTCAACTTCCCCGTCCGCATGGTGGGGCAGGCGGAGGGCGAGCCGCTTGTGCCGTTCGCCTTCTGGGGGCCCACGTGCGACTCGATCGACCACATGAAGGGCCCCTTCATGTTGCCGAACCGGATCCGCGAGGGCGACTACATCGAGCTCGGCAATACCGGCGCCTACGGCCGCTCCATTGCCGGCGGCTTCAACGGCTACGGCGTCTTCGAGGAGGCGATCCTCACCGACGAGCCGATGCTGACGATGTACGGCGTGCCGCAGTCGGCGGCTGCCGAAGGCGAAGGCGTTGAGCAGGCGCAGGCGTAATGTCTTCGCCGAAGCTCAAATACCTGTCCGGCAAGGACAGCTTCCTCGATCCCCTGCGCGCCGACGCGGACGACCCTGCGTCGGCGAAAGCCGTGGTCATTCCCTTCGGGCTCGAGGCCTCCGTCAGCTATGGCGGCGGCACGAAGGTCGGGCCGCAGGCCATCATCGCCGCCAGCCAGCAGCTGGAGCTTTATGATCCCGAGTTCGGGCGCGAGGTCTATGCCGAGTACGGCATCGCGGCGCTGAAGGAGCCGGTGATCGCAAAGCCGCTCGAGAAGGCGCTTGCTCAGCTCGAAGCGCTGACGGGCGCCGTGCTCGACATGGGCAAGTTCCCCTTCGTGCTGGGCGGCGAGCATTCGCTGACGGCCGGCGCCATCCGCCCCTTCGCCAAGCGCTTCAAGGACCTCGTGGTGCTGCAGTTCGATGCCCACGCCGACCTGCGCGACGGCTACCAGGGCGAGCACTACTCGCATGCGGCCGCCATGCGCCGCGTTCTGGATAATCCGGGCGTGTCGCTCGTCTCGGTCGGGATCCGGGCGCTGTCGAGCCCGGAAGTGGCCTTCTACGACAAGAACCGCGATCGCATCCGCATCTTCTGGGGCCACGAGCAGGCGCGCTGGAACATCGAGGAGATCGTGGCACCCCTGCGCGGCCGGCCGGTGTACGTTACCTTCGACATCGATGCGCTGGATGCCTCCGTGATGCCGGCAACGGGCACGCCGACGCCGGAAGGGCTTTCCTTCCCGTTCGCGCTCGAGATCCTGCGCCGGGCCTGCAGTGCCGCCGGACAGGTGGTCGGTGCCGACCTCGTCGAGTTCGCGCCGATCCCGCATTTCCACGCCTACGATTTCACAGCGGCGCTTCTCGCCTACAAGATGCTGTCCTATGCGCTGGCCAAGGACGTGCATCGCTGACGACAGGCGAGGTGACGCGTGTTGGAGATTCGTGAGGCGCATTTTCCCGAGGATCGTGACGAGGTGGTCCACCTGTTTCGCGCCTACGCAGCCTCGCTCTCCGTGGACTTGTGCTTTCAGGGCTTCGAGGCCGAGGTGGCGGGTCTGCCGGGCGCATACGCTCCGCCCGGCGGCCGACTGCTCGTGGCCTGCGAGGATGGGAAGGCCATAGGCTGCGGCGCCTTGCGCCCTGCAGGGGAAGCAACCGCAGAGATGAAGCGGCTCTATGTGGAGCCACGCGGGCGGGGCAAGCGTGTGGGCGAAAAGCTGGCAGCCGCAATCATCGCGGCAGCCCGCGAGATCGGCTACCGGCGCCTTTGCCTCGATACGCTTCCAGAGATGGGTGTCGCGCAGAAGCTCTACCGCAAGTTGGGCTTCGTCGATATTGCACCCTATTATGCAAACCCCATTCCTGGCGCGCGTTTCTTGGGCCTCGATCTCACTTCCTGAACGCGTGTTGGACAAGCCGCCGCACTGCCGCCGCACGGGCCCTTTTGCTTATGCAAGGCTGCAAGGCTCGCGCTCGTCTTGCCTGCGACAAGCGATTCTGCGAGAGGTGATGCCGTTTCAAGGCATGACCTCGTGTAGCGTTCGACATGCTGCTAAGCATTCTCAGCACTCGGAAGGGGCGGGGACGATGATGGCCACCAGGATTAAGCTCGGGCTTGCCGCGATTACTGCTGCGGGTATTTCCGCTGCGGCGCTCGTTTCAGCCATGGGTACGGGTTCGCCGGCACGTGCCGCCACCCCCATCGAGGCCATGGCCGGCTACTGGAGTGGCATGGGCTCGGTTTCGCTCACGAGCGGCAAGACCGAGCGCGTCAAGTGCGCGGTCACCTACAAGGTCAGCGATGGCGGGGCCCAGATCAAGCAGAGCATGCGCTGTGCCAGCCAGGACTACCGCATCGATTCAGCGGCCGATCTGCGCGTGCACGGCGGCAATGTCACCGGAAGCTGGGAGGAGCGCACCTACTCCGCTACGGGGCAGGTATCGGGCAAGTACGCCGGCAGCAACTTCACCCTGAGCATCAAGGGCGGCAGCTTTTCTGCTGCGATGAGCCTCAACACCACCGAGTGCAAGCAGCAGATCTCGATCACGCCGCAGGGCCTCGAGGTGAACCGCATCACCATCGGCTTGGCCAAGTGCTGACCTGAGCGGAATGGGGGCGCGCGCGCCCGCGGTGATCGTCGCGCGCATGACGTGGTGGTTCAGAGCCATGCGAACCCGAAGTCCGGCCCGAAAAGGGGCGCCCGGGTCGTGGGGACGGCGACGTCGCTGGCGGCAGCGGCCAGCCCTTGTTAGAACCCGAGCCCTACCTGCCATCTATCTTCCAAAAGAGGACCCCACATGAGCATCGTCCGCCACCAGCCTTCGAAGATCTACTCCAAGGTCGTCGAGGCCAACGGCTTCGTCTTCACGTCCGGCATCGTCGCCGAGGACATCAGCAAGGACATCAAGGGCCAGACGGCCGACATCCTCGCCCAGATCGACGGCCTGCTAAAGGTTGCAGGGACCGACAAAAGCAAAGTCGTATCGGCCACCATCTGGGTCACCGACATCCGCAGCCGCGAAGCCATGAACGAATCCTGGAACGCTTGGACCGGCGGCCAGAACCTGCCGGGCCGGGCCTGCGTCGAAGCCAAGCTGGCCGACCCCCGCATGTTGGTCGAAATTGCCGTCGTCGCCGTCAAGTGATTGATGCAACACGGGCGAAATCTGATCCGAATGCGGAAACTGTGACGTAAAAGCGTCGAGCGGTGCCAAAAAAAGGCTGCGGCCAGAATGCCGGATCGCCCCGCCGGGCGAATTCAGCAAAGATGCTCTCCACAAGCATCTTGGATGGGGCTCGTCCTATGAAAAAGATCGTCGCAGCTTTTGGCGCGCTCGCCCTGGCCGGCATCATGTCGGCCAGCGGCAGCGCCGTTGCAGAGGAAACCGGGGTTGCCCAGACGTTGCACCAGTTGCAGCGGGTTGGTGGCCGTACCTGCCTTGTCGACCATTACCATGACGGTAGCGGGTCTGGCCCGACCCGGGGTGCGGCGACGGCCGCCGCCGTCTCGGCTTGGTCCGGCTTCACGTCGTGGGAATACGGCTCATCGTGGGGCCGCTATGGCCTTGCCGCGAAGAAGTCCGTCAGCTGCTCTCGGTCGAGCGGTGGCTGGAGCTGCGATGTCAGCGCCATCCCCTGCCGCGGCTGGTAAGTCAGGAATTTTTTCTCTCTCGCAATCCATTCCGGGTCAGCGTGTCGCCAGGTCGAGCCCTCTCGGCCTGGCGATTTTTATTCGCGACTGGATCTTGCTGCGCGAGCCCATCGGCCCGAATGATTTGACGTGCCCTAGACCAGCGGCCGCGTGACGACGCCATGCAGCTTGCACACGGCCACCCGTGCCGGCGCCAGGGCACGTGCCGCGTACCAGCCCGCAGCACCCGTGTGCGCATATCCCGCCGCCTCGGCGATGATACTGCGCACCTGGCGCCGCAGCTTGCCGCGATCGAAGGGGCCTGCGCCGCATCCCCGCCGGATGATGTCGGCAATGTCGGCGTGCATGCTCCCAAGGCTCCAATGAAACAATGAGGGCAGGCGGGCAAAGAGATCCGTCAAGGCTCCGCGCGAGCGGTCCGCGAGCGCCACGACCTGCATCTCGATGATGGCGGGCAGCACCTGCGCAGCCTGTTCGATGCCAACACCGGCCCGGTGGGCGCAGGCAGTTGCAAGCGCGTCGAGGTTGGCTTGGGACCCGAACAGAACCTGCGCGTGACGCATCGCACCGTCCGCATCTGCGCCACCAGGGACTGCCTCGCCCAGCAGCTGCACGACATCGGCCAGACCACCGCGCGACAGCGTCAGCCGCTGCAGGCTGTGCGCGAGCTTTCGCGCCACTTCGGCCGCCATCACCTCGACCTGCCCGCGCGACATACCTGCGCGCTGGGCCAGCATGGCAACCACCTGCTCCGCCCTGGTGTCGCCTTCCTCCACACGCTTCAACATCGAAAACCCGCGCGATACGCTGCCCACAACCCTGGCGGATTATCGCGGTACTCTAGCCTTCAGCGCAAGCAGGGAATGGTGGCGAGGCGGCCGACGCAGCCGTCTGCAATGGCAATAGCCGCCGCCGCTCATCCTCAGAACGGGTTCCAAGTCTGCTTCGGCGTGAAGCGGATGTAGCCGATGTTGGCCCCGAGCCGCAGACCCAGGCCCGACCGGATCGGCGCCAGGATAACGTCGCCGTTGGTGTTGAACGTCGCGCCTACCCCGCCCACGAGATAGGCCGAGCCCGCGACGCCGGTGAAGTTGGAATACAGCTGATCGATCGATTTCAGCCGGTAGATGAGGAACAGCGTCTTGGATCCGTCGCCGCCGATATCGGTGCCGACGGAGGGGCCGTGCCAGTAGATCTTCTGTGTACCGCCTTCGCGCAGATAGAGGGTGCCCTCGCCATAGCGCACGCCGGCGATGAAGGCGCCGCCGCCTTCCTGGCCGATGATGTAGGCTCGGGGCCTGCCGCTCTTGGCGAACACGTGCTCGATGACGGCCGCGACGTTCGCCGACAGCTTGCCGAAGACGCCGGCACTCGCGGCCTTGATCTCGTCGATGGTGTACCCCTCCTCTTCCGGCGGCAGGAAGGCCGGCGGGGGCGCGTTGGGTGCGGGCTGCAGCGTCGGCGGCTCGGCGGGGGGCTGTGCCGAGGCCTCGCGCCTGGGTTCGGGCCGAGGTGCCGGATCGCTCTTCGCAGGGGGCAAAGTCTCGCCCTTGGTTTGCGTGGTCCAGGGCGTATCGGGCTCTTTCCCGGCCACCTTCGGGGCAGCGGGTGCCTTCTTCTCGGCGGCCTTGGGCGCCGGTTTCGCCTCGGGCTTCTGATCCTCAACGATCAGGGGCCTGATGGGATCGCTCGTCGCCGTCGGCAGCGCCGGGGCATCGCCCAGCATCTGGTCGAGCTTGGAGAGGCTGTAGGCGGCTTTCGCCTTCACGGTTGCCAGCAGTTCGAGCGTGGTGGCGTTGAGTTCTTCCAGACGCGTGCAGTCGGCCTCGGTCGATGGCGAGAAGGAGCCCAGATTGTCGAGCCGGGACAGTAGGTCGTTGGCCTGCGCGTCGAACTGCGCGATGCGTTCGTCCTGGAGCGCCGCAAAGGCCTTCTCCTCGAATCCCTGGTCGGGCCAGCCGCGCTTTTCCTTCAGTTGCCGCATCTTGGCCTGGATGCGCGGCATGCTTTCCGTGCCGACTTTGCGCAGCGCGGCGCCCGCTTGATCCACGGCCTTGGCGAAATCGTCCTTGCTGCAGGAGGTTGCCAGCGATGCTGCACTGAAAGTGTGCAGCGCCGCCGCAAATAGTGCTGTCGCCAAAATGAGTTGCCGTCTCATGCTCTCACCCGCCTTGCGCATCCGGCACATAAGCCCGGGACCTATGGCAAAATAAGGCCTGACGGCAAAGTCCGCGCAGTTGCGGGCCGCATTTCCCCCAGTTTTCGCAGCCTTCCCCCCTGCGTGCGCCGCCGGATGTTGCCGCCGCGCCGCGGTTTGGGGCCGGTGTTGGCGCTTCTGCCCCAAAACCTGTCCCCGGCTGGCGCTCCTATGGCAACATCGGGCCATGCTCCAGATCATACCCCTGCCCCGCCTGTCGCTGCGCAATGCCCTCCTGGCCTCCCTCGCGCTCATCGCGATCGCGATGGCCATCATCTATGCCATGGGCCACCCGCTCATCTGCAAGTGCGGCACCGTCAAGCTCTGGCACAGCGGCCGCGGTGACAGCGAGATGTCGCAGCACATCGCCGACTGGTACACCTACAGCCACGTGCTGCACGGGGTGATCTTCTACTGGATCATCAGCCTTGTGGCCGCGGGGCGGCTCTCGGTTGCGGCCCGCCTGCTTCTCGCCGTGTTCATCGAGGCCTCGTGGGAAGTGCTGGAAAACACGCCCTTCATCATCAACCGCTACCGCGCCGTGACCATCTCGCGGAACTACTTCGGCGACAGCGTCATCAATTCCACGTTCGACATCCTCGCCATGATGGTGGGGTTCTACCTCGCCGCGCGGCTGCCGGCCTGGATCACCGTCGCCCTCATCATCGCGGTAGAGCTCGCCCTGCTGATCCTGATCCGCGACAACCTGCTGCTCAACATCATCATGCTCGTCCACCCGGTGGACGCCATCCGCACCTGGCAGGCCGGGGGATGACGAGCCGTTGACGCTGCCGCGGCCTCTGCTTAGTACGGAGGAATTGAAAGCGGTCGGAACACCTTTTGGGGGGCAACATGCTGCGCCTGGCACTCGCACTCGCAGTTTTCCTCGCCATCGCCGGTGCAGCGGCGGCGCAGAACCGCAACCAGGTGCTCTTCGGTGCGATCGCCTATTCGCCCGAGACCCGCACCATTGGCGTCGCCGCCGACAACGCGACGCAGGCAGAGGCGGAATCGGTGGCGCTGCAGAACTGCCG
>JBDHTJ010000067.1:0-24459 GCA_039808585.1 Hyphomicrobiaceae bacterium
ATCGCAGCCGTGCAAGCGCTTGGCGGGCTCGGTCTGTTCGTGCGGTCGTTGGTGGGGATGGAGCGGGATGCGGCAAAGAGAGCCTTCGACGGGTTTCTCGCCGGCAAGGCGCTGTCGTCGGATCAGATCGAATTTGTGAATATGGTCATCGACCACCTGACGGAGCGCGGGGCCATGGATCCGCGCTTGCTCTACGAGAGCCCCTTTACCGACATCGATCCTTTGGGCGTTGCTGGGCTTTTCAAGGAGCGAGAGGTTGATGAAGTCGTGTCGATCCTCGAAGAAGTGCGGCGGCGAGCGGCGGCCTGATCGACGTATTTGCTTGAGGAGTGCCATCGGTGGGAAAGACGATTGACCTTCAACGTCTGCGCAGGCAGTACCGCGGGAAAGATGTGGCTAATCCGTCTGCGACCACTGCGCCCGACCTCCGTCTCGGTGCGAAGGACTCGACCACGTCGGGTCAGATGAACATTCGCGTGAGCGACGACTTCAAGCGCGTCCTGGGCGATGGCGCACGCGATCTTGGGATCTCGATGGCACAGCTTGTCGAAGAGGCGGTACGGGACTATCTCGTCCGCCAGCGCAAGGCCCGCAAATAGGCATCAGGCTCAGTAGCGCTCCCCTGGCCACGGTCGATTGGCACCGACGGCAATCAAGGCGTCCTGCCAGAGCGTGAGCGCACGCAATTTCTCTTCGAAGTATTCATGCTGATCGTAGATGGCGCCGATTGCCTTGCCGCGGCCGGTCAGCTGGTTCTGGACGAGTTGCCGGATGTCGAGTGGGACGCCGCACCGGGCCATGCCCGTAGCTGCCTGATGCCGGAGATCGTGCAGGCGCATGTCCGCCAGGCCGACGACGCGGTAGAGGCGCTTGCACCGGCGCGAGACGAACTTGTGATCGAAGGGTCCGTCGTCGACGAAGCGGGCAGGGAACAGGAACGCACTGTCGCCAGCTGTCGCAAGGGCGGACTTGATCAAGTCCAGCGCCAACGGCGGAAGTGGCACGGTGTGGGAGCGACTGTTCTTGCTGCGCGCTCCCGGCAAGATCCAATGCGGTCTTTCGTTCAGGCGCAGCTCGCTGACGCGGATGCCGGCGATCTCCTGCAGGCGGCTGCCGAGGAGCAGGAGGAGTTTGATGATTGCGGCGGCGGGTTCGCCAACGGTCGCAAGTCCCGCCCAGAATTCCCGCAATTGCTCGTCATTCATCACCGAGTCGCGCGGTGTCTCGGCGCCGCGCTTGCGAATGCGGAGAGCTGGGTGGGCGGCGATCAGACCCTCGTCGAGCGCCCAGCTGAAGACGGCCGAGATGACCGTCTGGGAGCGGTTGGCCTGGATCGGCGTTGACGACTTGGCGATCTCGTCGAGCACCTCGATGACGCGCATGCGGTCGATCTTGCCGAGAATGTCCCGTCCGAGGCGGTTGCCGATGTGGCGGCGATAGAGAGCGAGATCCGTCTCCCAGCTCTTCTTATGAGCCTTGCCGTGGCGCTCGAGCCAGAGCTCGAAGGTGTCGGCGAACGTCTTGTCGGTGCGCTGTCGCTGCGATTTCGGATCGACTCCGTTGAGGGTCAGGTTGGCGACGAGCTCGGTCATCTTCTTCACGACGGCGTCGAGGTCGACGTGGCGGGCATCGTTGCTGATCGTGTGCCAGCGCTGCGCGGCGCCGGCGCGGGGGCGATACCGCAACCGCCACGAGCCGCCGCCCTTGCCGTCAGTGGCGAGGTAGAGGCGGGGATGCTTGGCGACGCTGTAGACGGCGCGCTCGCCGTTCAGCGCCTTGCGGATGACGAGATGATTGGGCGCGAGCTGCGGCATGCCCCATGAATAGCATACCGATCCAGTGTATCACCAGTGTATCAATGTTCGAGCCTTGGGGCGCTCGGCCATGTTCTGGGAAGGCGGAGCGTATAAAGGCAACTTACTGTTTTCAATTATTTTATTGCGATTTACGGAAGAACGAGGCGGAACCTGCAAGAGCCCCATTGATGGGTCTGGGGGACTGGGGGTCGGGAGTTCAAATCTCCCCGCTCCGACCATTTTTCATCTGGACCGATCGCCGTGCTGCGGTCGCGTGCGCGGTCCGTCTGAACACAAAATCCCAAGCCGGCAGCCGTGCCTCTAATCCCCTGCCCTGTCATCAGACGCGCTCGCGGGGTAGGCCCAGCACAGTTCGGGCGGGATGTGCACGCTGATCGCCGTCCCGACCGGATAGCGCGGGGCGGTGCCGAGTTCGATCACATCCAGTCGCCCGCCCAGCACGTCCATCTCGTAGACCGTCTGCGTGCCGAGGTAACGCACGGCCGCCACGCGCGCGGGATAGGTGCAGGCGGCGTCTGCGGCGGCGGGGCCCACCTGGACGTTCTCTGGCCGCACGGCAACTTCAACCGCCGTGCCGTCCGCCAAGTCCACGGGAAGGGAGGCCGTCAGCTCGCCGCCACTGGTGGTCACGGTGGCGAAGCGGCCGTCGCGCCGCGCGATGCGGCCCGACAGGTGGTTCGAGGCACCCGTGAAATTCGCCACGAAGATGTCCACGGGGCGATTGTACAATTCCTCGGCACCGGCCATCTGCAACAGCTTGCCGCGCTTCATCACGCCGATGCGATCGCCGAGCACCACGGCCTCCGCCTGATCATGCGTCACGTAGAGGGCGCTCACGCCCGCCTGCTTGATGATACGGCGAAGGTCGTCGCGCAGGCGGAGACGCAGCTTCGCATCGAGGTTCGACAGCGGTTCGTCGAGCAGCAAGAGACGCGGATTGTAGACGAGGCTGCGGGCCAGCGCGACGCGCTGCATCTGCCCGCCGGAGAGCGCAACCACCGGCCGGTCGATGTACTCGGACAGCCCCACCACCTCGAGCACCTCTGCCACCTTGCGGTCGCGCTCGCTGCGGCCGACGCGGCGATGCCGCAGCGGATAGGCCACGTTCTGGCGCACCGTCATGTGCGGCCACACGGCGTAGGACTGGAACACCATGCCGATCTCGCGCAAGCGTGGCGGCACGAGGATGCCCTGCTCGGGGGCCGAGACCACCTCGCCCCCCATGCTGATCGAGCCGGAGGTTGGATGCTCGAGCCCCGCCACGCAGCGCAGCGTTGTGGTCTTGCCGCAGCCCGAGGGCCCCAGCAGGACGACGATCTCGCCGGGCTCGATGCGGAAGCTCACGTCATCGACAGCGGCCGGGCCGCTGCTGAAGCGCTTGCACAGATGCTCGATCCTGAGCTCCGCCGACATCCCCGTCTCCCCGTCCTGCTTCGGCGCTCGACTACTGGCGGTAGTTGTAGGTTTTGTTCCACTCCTCGACCCAGCCATCGCGCAGCTTCTCGTACTGCTCGAAGTTGGGCACCCACAACTTCACCACCTTGGGATCGAAGCCCGGGGGATAGGCGGGTGGCTCCTTGAGCGCCGTCAGGTAGCCCTGCTCCTTGATCATGTAGGTCTGCCCCTCCTTGGAAAGCATCCAGTTCAGGAACAGCTTGGCCGCGTTCGGATGCCGCGCCGTCTTGGTGATGCCGGCGCCGTAGACGTTGAGCGGCACGCCCTCCGGCGGGAAGAAGATCTCGATCGGCGCACCGTCCCGCTTCTTCGTGTAGACGAGGTTGTACAGCACCGGTCCGATCGACACTTCGCCGCGAACGAGGGCATCGGCAAGCGGCGCCCCGGAGGGATAGAGCTGCGCGCCGACGGCCGCCTGCTTCTTATGGTAGTCCTCGCCGAGCACCTGCCGCTCGAACATGACGCGGGTCCACGTGGTGCCGCCGGACGGGGCGATCACCTGGCCGATCTGCTTGTTGCCATATTCGGGCTTGGTGAGATCCATCCAGCTCTTGGGCGGATTCTTCACGATTTCGGAGTTGTAGGCGATGGACCAGCCGATGCTGGCGCGGGGCCAGATCTTGGGCGAGACCTGCACGTCCTCGCGGTAGTCTTTCGCATTCGGCGGCGCGTAATCCTGCAGGAGATCCTGCAGGCCGAGGATCAACCCGCGATCGGAATGGTTGATCACGTCGGCAAGAAGCTTGCCCGCCGCAGCCTCGGTCTTGATGCGTGTGATGAGCTGTCCGCCGGGCGCGCGCACCATCTCCACTTTCACGAACGGAAAGCGCTTGTTGAAGGCCTTGAACGCCTCCTGCTCCACTTCCGCGAAATCGGCCGTGTAGTAGACGATGCTGCCTTCCTTCTTGGCGGCCTCGATGAGCTCGGGGCTGCCGAAATCCTCTTGCGCCTGTGCGTTGGCCGGCCCCGGTCCGAAATGAAGAAGCGCAAATGCACAAAGCCCTGCGCCGAGCCATGTTCTGCGTGTTGTCGTCACTGCGTTTCTCCCTAGTTGGCCTTTATTGTTTTCAACCGGCACCCCCCACCCCGCTTCCGTCACCACGGCCGCGGGCTGCGAGTTGCGCGATGCCTATGAGCACTCCCAGCATCACCGTCTGCACGAGGCTGAACGCGGCCGTGATGCCGACGTTGCCGCCCTCGTAGTAGTCGAGCAGCAGCACGGCCATCACCATGGTCTTGCTGGTGTAGAGGAAGAGCGAGGAGCCGAGTTCGCGGATCGCCAGGATGAAGAGCAGCGTCATGGATGCGATCACGCCCGGCCGCGCCAGGGGGAGCACGACGGTGCGGATCGTGCCGAGCAGCGTGCGCCCGCATATCCATGCCGCTTCCTCGAGTTCGCGATGGATCTGCAGCAACGACGTCGACAGCGCTTTCACCGTATCCGGCGTGAAGCGGGCGATGAAGGCGAGCGCCAGGATCCAGATGGTGCCGTAGAGGCCGCCGGGCAGTCCGATCCAGGCCCAGAGGTAGGCGACACCGATCACCAGACCCGGGATCGCGACGGGCAGCGTCGACACCACGTCGATCGCAGCACGACCGGGCACCTTGGAACGGTGGATCGTATAGGCGATGGCGAACGCAAAGACGCCACCGACGAGCGCCGTCACCAGGCCCACTTCCATCGTGTTCACGATCGAACGCATCGTCAGCGGATTGTCGAAAAGCCGCTCGAAATGGATGAGGCTGTATTGCCGGCTGTCGAACAGGCTCTCGACGCTGCGGATGAAAAGGAACTTACGGAATGCCGCGATGACGAGGGCGATGGTGGGCAGGATCACGACAACGAACAGGTAGGCGAGCGCGAGACCGAGCGTGAAATAGCGCCAGGGCCCGAGCTTGATCACGGCGGGCCTGAATGCCTTGCCAGCAACGGTGGTGTAGGTACGGCTGGCGACGATCCTGTGCTGCAGCCACACCAGCAGGCCCGTCACCAGCATGAGGATGATCGCGACAGAGGCCGCCGTGTTGTAAAGCGGGGGCGACCAGTTGGTGAGCTTGAAGATGTAGGTCGTGAGAACGGGAATATCGCCCGGAGTGCCGAGCACGGCCGGGATGCCGTAGATGCCGAGCATGACGATGAACGACAGCAGCATTCCCGCCAGGATCGCCGGCGCGATGAGCGGGAATGTCACCGTCATGAGCGTGCGAAAGGTTCCGGCACCGGTGATGGCCGCTGCATCTTCCAGCGACGGGTCCATGTTGCGCAGCGCCGACGACGTGAACATGTAGACATAGGGCGCATAGTACATGCCGAAGATCACGATCAGGCCCGGCATCGAATAGGCGTTGAAGCGCCAGCTGATGCCACCCCAGGCGAGGAACGTGTTGAGCAGCCCCGTCTTGGGCGAGGCAAGGATCGACCAGGCGACCGCGGCGACCAGCGGCGGCACGAACAGCGGGATCATGCTGCCCACCGCGATCACGCGCTTCCACGGCGTGTCCGTGCGCACGACGATCCAGGAAAAGCCGAGCCCGATCACCACCGCCAGCACGGTGCCGCCGGCGCACACCGCAAGCGAATTGAACAGGGCGAGGTGGACGTTCGGGTTGGCGAGCACGGAGATGAAGTGCTCGAGCGAGAGACTGGAAAGGGCGAGACTGTCGGTGGCCGGATTGACGTTGGTGACGGCGCCGATCAGCAGCATCGCCACGGGGTAGAGCACGAGGAACCCCAGGGCCACCAGCAGCAGAACCGACCAGGCGACGCCGAGCAGTCGCGTGGTGCCACGCCGCGACGATCTGCCAAGGCGGGCGGGAAAGCCCACCTGCCCTCGGGCATGCGCAGCCGTTGCAGCCTCTGCCGCCAAACGCTTCCTCCCGTTACGTGCCGCTTGCTTGTCCCTGCCGGGCGGCGGCTTCTCACCATGAGTAGCACACATGCGACGGCTTGCAGAGACGTACTATTGCCAGCCGAGACACAAGCTCTGTGTTCTAGGTAAAAATTGCGCCCGCCGCCTCGCCCCGCCCCGCAGCCGAACCACGCACCCCAAGCTGCAACATCTGCACCCGGACCAAGGGCCAATGCGGCAAACCGGACACCCTTTTGCATCAACACATACGCGTGAATTGGTGCGTGCGCGGCAATGGGACGGTTGCCATCGCGCCAAGCGTAGGCGAGGAAGGGCCGATCCAGCAACGAGGCCCCGGGCCCATTTCAATACGGACGTCTGCATCATGAGCCAATCGGACTACACACCGCCCAAAGTCTGGCAATGGGACCAGGAGAGCGGAGGCCGCTTCGCCAACATCAACCGGCCCATTTCCGGCGCCACGCACGAGAAGCCGCTGCCGGTGGGAAAGCACCCGCTGCAGCTCTATTCGCTGGCCACCCCCAACGGGGTCAAGGTCACGGTGATGCTGGAAGAGCTTCTGGCCCTCGGCCACAAGGGCGCAGAATATGACGCTTGGCTCATCCGCATCGGCGACGGGAACCAGTTCGGCTCTGGCTTCGTCGAGGCCAATCCAAATTCGAAGATCCCGGCCCTCGTCGACCACTCCGTGGCGAAGCCGCGCCGCGTGTTCGAGTCGGGCGCGATCCTGCTCTACCTGGCGGAAAAGTTCGGCGTCTTCCTGCCCAAGGATCTCGACAAGCGAACCGAGGCTTTGAATTGGCTGTTCTGGCAGATGGGCGCGGCGCCCTACCTGGGTGGCGGCTTCGGCCACTTCTACGCCTATGCGCCCTTCAAGATCGAGTACGCCATCAACCGCTTTGCCATGGAAACCAAGCGGCAGCTGGACGTGCTGGAAAAGCATCTGGCGAAAAACCAGTTCATGGCTGGCGACGAATACTCGATCGCCGACATGGCCATCTGGCCGTGGTACGGCGCCTTGTCCAAGGGCCTCCTCTACAATGCCGGCGAATTCCTCTCAGTGCATGAGTACACGAACGTCATCCGCTGGACGGACGAGATTGCGGCGCGGCCTGCCGTGAAGCGTGGCCGCATGGTGAACCGCGTGACGGGTGAACCTTCGAGCCAGCTGCACGAGCGGCACGATGCATCCGATTTCGACACCCAGACGCAAGACAAGCTCGCGAAATGAATTGCGGCCCTGTTCCAGGTGAAACAGCGGCTTCTAGGACAAGGCGGTTATGGTTGCATCATCAGCAAGGAGATGCGCCATGACCGTCACGAAGCCCACGAAGGCCGCCACCACCTGGAAAGCCCGCACCATCGACCGCATCAGGAGCAAGCTCGATGCCGGCCGCGTGCTGGACCTGAAGCAAAGCCCGTTCTCGGTGATGTGACCTCACCACATTGCGAGAGGCATGCCGGGAATAGCAGGCGGCGGCAGCAGGGAACACCCAAGGCCACGCCATGACCACTGAACCCTCTTCCACCTCGCTGCCGGCCATCGAGCCGGCACTCACGCCAAAACCGGTCCACCCCGGCACGCGCATTGGCCATGTGCACCTGAAGGTGGCCGATCTCGACCGCGCCCTGGCCTTTTATTGCGGCATACTCGGCTTCGATTTGAAGCAGCGCTATGGGCAGGAAGCCGCGTTTGTCGCTGCAGGTGGCTATCACCACCACCTCGGCCTCAACACCTGGGAAAGCAAGGGCGGGCGCCCGCCTGCAGCCGGCACCACGGGCCTCTATCACGTTGCGATCCTCTACCCCACGCGGGCCGCACTCGCCGATGCGCTGAAGCGGCTTGTCGATGCCGGCATCGGTCTCGACGGGGCGAGCGATCATGGCGTCAGCAACGCCCTGTATCTGCGCGATCCGGACGGCAATGGCCTCGAACTCTACTGGGATCGCGAGCCGGCGGACTGGCCGCGCAACGCCGATGGCACACTGGCCATGGACACCCGTCCTCTCGATCTGCGCGCACTTCTTCGTGAGGCATCCTGAGGCCTCGCAGCGCCCTCTTGTGAAGGGTCTCGTTCCGCTGCATCGTAACCTGCGTCATGGGACACTGATGGGCGGGAGGACGCGTGCAACACGGGACGTTCGAGCTGGGACCTCTGGCCCTCCAGCGAGGCCTTACGCTTCCAAAAGCGCACATTGCCTACAAGACCTACGGCACGCTCAATGCCGCGAAATCCAATGTCGTGCTCTACCCCACGTCATACGGGGCGCAACACAGCGACATCGACTGGCTGATCGGCCCCGGCCGCGTGCTCGATCCCGAACGCTATTTCATCGTCATCCCCAATCAGTTCGGCAACGGCCTTTCAACCTCGCCATCCAATCTGCCGGAGCCCTTCGGCCTCGGCCGCGTGCCCATCTTCACGCACTGGGATAACGTCCACGCCCAGGCGCGGCTCTTGCGCGAAGTGTTCGGCATCGAGCGGATACGGCTCGTCTACGGCTGGTCCATGGGCGGACAGCAGGCCCTGCACTGGGGCGCCATTTTTCCGGAGCGCGTAGAGACCATCTGCGCCGTTTGCACCTCGGCGCGCACGAGCCCGCACAACAAGGTCTTCCTGGAGGGTATCCGCGCCGTGCTGCAGGCCGATGGCAGCTATCGCGACGGCCGCTTCACGGAGCGCCCCGTCAAGACGCTGCGGGCGTTCGGACGCATCTACGCTGGCTGGGCCATGAGCCAGACCTTCTACCGCGAGAAGATGTGGGCAAAGGCGGGCTTCGTCTCGCTCGAGGATTACCTGGTGCGTGCCTGGGAGGGAAACTTCCTGCGCCGCGCCGGAGAGGACCTGATCTCCATGATCGAGACCTGGTACCACTCCGACATTTCCGACAACCCCCTCTACTTGGGCGACATCGAGAAGGCGCTCGGCTCGATCAAGGCGCGCGCCGTCGTCATGCCGTCGGACACCGATCTCTATTTCACAGTCACCGACAGCGAGGCGGAGACACGGCTGATGCCGAATGCCGAGTTGCGCGTGATCCGCTCCGAATGGGGCCATCGCGCCGGCAATCCGGTGCAGAATGCCGAGGATGAAGCCGTGCTGCGCAAGGCCGTGAATGATCTGCTGGCCTGACCTGGACGTAACGTTGGCTGCAAGCTGCAGCAGGTAGGGACAATGCCCGTAATCAAGATCGCGATGGCAACGATGCTGGTCATGCTGGCAGCAATTCCCCTGGTCCCCTCCCCCGCAAGCGCAGCAGAGCAGGCTGCCGCAAAAGCCTTCGACCACGAATTCCGATCGATCGACGAGGCGGCGCTTCCCCTGGCGCAATATCGCGGCAAGGTGCTGCTGGTGGTGAACACCGCCTCATTCTGTGGCTTCACGCATCAATACGCGGGGTTGCAGAAGCTGTGGGAAAGCTACGAGGACAAAGGCCTCGTCGTCATCGGCGTTCCCTCCAACGATTTCGGTGCGCAGGAGCCCAAGGCCGAGGGCGAGATCAAGTCGTTCTGCGAAGGGGCCTTCGGCGTCACGTTTCCCCTGACGGCGAAGTATTCGGTGCGCGGCGGCAATGCGCATCCCTTCTACAAGTGGGTCTCCTCGGTGCTCGGCCCCTCCGCCACCCCGCGCTGGAACTTCACCAAGATCCTCGTTGCCCGCGATGGCACGCCAATCGCCTCCTTTGGGTCGAGCGTCGCGCCTTCCTCGCGCGAACTGGTGGGCGCCATCGAGCGTGAGTTGCAAAAGCAGCCATGAAGTCCTTTGCCTTCGCCCTGATTGCCTTGCACGCCATCTTGGTTGCATCGCCATGCAAGGCTGCACCGCCAGATGCGGTTGATCTCGGCAGCTTCAAGATCGACAAGACCGAGGTGACGATTGCGGCCTTCCGCGCATTCGCGAAGGCCAAGGGGCTGACGACGCAGGCCGAGCAGGAAGGCGGCGGTTTCGAATACGCGGGCGGCTGGGTGCGCAGACCCGGATGGAGCTGGGCCCAGCCGCAAGGTCAGCCGGGCGCCGACAACGAGCCCGCTACCCACGTTTC
This sequence comes from Hyphomicrobiaceae bacterium, assembly GCA_039808585.1. GTDB lineage: Bacteria > Pseudomonadota > Alphaproteobacteria > Rhizobiales > Hyphomicrobiaceae > AWTP1-13. The sequence goes on from JBDHTJ010000067.1 coordinate 10,187, forward strand.
GTGGTTCGAAGCCCGCGACTACTGCACCTCCATTGGCGGGCGCCTGCCCAAGGCCGCGGAATGGACGAAGGCCGCCTACACGGAAATGCGCGAAACGCCTTCCGACGGCTTCGAGAAGGGGCGAACGTATCGCTACCCGGTGGGCGATGATCCTGAGGGCATGAACAACAACCGCCGGGCGCACGTTCCCGTTGGAACGACCAAGCGTGGCATCAACGGCCTCTACGACATGGGCGCCAATGTCTGGGAATGGCTGGCCGACCGCCGCGACGATACTGCCCTTACGGCAGGCGGTTCGTGGTGGTACGGCCCGGAGAACACGCGCGCGGACGCCATGCAGTGGAAGCCCGCGCGCTTCTATGTGGTCTACATCGGCTTCCGCTGCGCCTACGACCCTTAGGCCCCCACGCGATCATGCTGCGCACGGGTGCGCAGCAGCGAATAGAGCACGCCTGCGCCCAACAGGCCGAAGGTGATGCCGAGTGCCACCGCCGGCGGAAACTTCTCGACCCCCATCAGGTCCGCAAGGAAGATCTTCGAGCCGATGAAGATCAGCACAAGCGCCAGAGCGTGCTTGAGATAGTGGAAGCGGTGCACCATCGCGGCAAGCGCGAAGTACAGCGCGCGCAGGCCGAGGATCGCGAAGATATTCGACGTGTAGACGATGAAGGGATCCTTCGTGATGGCAAAGATGGCCGGGACGCTGTCGACCGCGAATATCACGTCGGCAATCTCGATCAGCACGAGGGCCACGAAGAGCGGTGTCATCGCCCAAGCCTGACGGCCGGATGCGCCCTCTGCAACCTTAACGAAGAAGGCCTGGCCATGCAGCTTGTCGGCCACCCGAAAATGGCGGCGCAGGAAACGAAGGACCGGATTGGCGCCGATGTCGGGCGCCTTCTCCTTGGCCAGCAGCATCTTCACGCCGGTGGCGATCAGGAACAGCGCGAAGACATAGAGAACCCAGGCAGCCGAGCTGACGAGTGCTGCACCAAGGCCGATCATGATGGCGCGCAACACGATCACGCCGAGAATGCCCCAGAACAGCACACGGTGCTGATAGGCCGGCGGGATGGCGAAGAAGCCGAAGATCATGGCGATGACGAACACATTGTCCATCGCCAACGCCTTCTCGACCGCAAAGCCCGTCAGGTATTCCATGCCCGCGTGCGAGCCGAGCGCCCACCAGACCCAGCCGCCGAAGGCGAGGCCGAGCGCGATATAGCCGGTCGATAGGACGATGCTTTCACCGATCGAGATCTCTCTCTGCTCCTTGTGGAGCAGCCCGAGATCAGCGACCAGCAGGAGAACGACGATGGCGAGGAACGACAGCCACATCCACGCCGGCTTGCCGAGAAAATCGCTGGCAAGAAGAGCCAAGATGCTTTCCATGAGGTCTCTCTGGTGTTGTCGACAACAATTGCCGACATCGCATCCTGCTGGATGCCAGAGGGGCCCGGCTTCTGCGGTTTACTTGGAGAGTGCTCCACCGCGTTTCAAGCGGTAGGGATCAAGCAAGCGTGAACCGAAAAATCGGCCGTCGATGGCGCGCCACCCCTTGCACCGGCCCTGTAACGACATACCTTCTACCTGTGACTGCGGAACCGGGCCCCTCTGACCGCGCCATAGGCGCCGTGATGTCGGACCGCACCGGACGGTGGCAATGGGGCCGCCGGGCCGTTGAACCCAAAGGAGTTCAAGGTTCATGCAGACGTTCAGCCTGTCTCACGCTCTCGCCCGCATGCAGCGACTGCGGCGCATGATCGACCAGAAGCGCACCGAACCGCTGTCCTCGCATCTGGATCTGCTGCGGCTGCAGGCGCTTTTCCTCAAGGCGCAGCGCAGGCTCATTAACGCGCTCGTGCCGCAGATGCCCCAGCCCGTGCGCGTGATGGCGCGCGGCCCTTCGCGGCGCTGAAGCCGCGGGCGCCGCGTTAGCCATAACGCTGGCCGAGAGGCGCTGGGTTAGACTGAACCCTCGATCACGACATCGAGCAGAGAGGGCATGCCGCTGGCTATCGCCCTCTCCAGAGCCGGCTTGATCGCATCCGCCTCCGTGATGCGCAAAGCCGGCACGCCGAGCGCCGTCGCCATGCCGACGAAGTCGACCGGCGGATCCGCGAAATCCATACCGACGAAATGCTCGCTGCCGTGGAAGGCCTTCAGCCGCTGCTTGATGATGCGGTAGCCGCCATTGTTGCAGATGACGGTGGTGATGGGCAGCTTGTGGTGCGCAGCGGTCCAGAGCGCCTGGATCGAATACATCGCACTGCCATCGCCCACGAAAGTCACAACGGGCCTGCCCCTCTGCGCCATCGCGATGCCGACGGAAGCCGGGAGGCTCCAGCCGATGCCGCCCGATGCCAGCGCGTGGAAGTTGTAGCGATCCCGGTAGGCATAGAGATCCGTCAGGCGTCGCGCCGTAGTCAGCGCCTCGTTGACCAGTATCGCTTCGGGTGGCAGCGCCTGGACGAGACGCAGCGTCAGGACATCGATGTCGATGGGCTTTGCCACCGAGCGGGCCTCGATCTGCTTGATGAGCGCCGACCGCTTGCTGCTCCAGCGCCTCGGCTCCAGCGCTGCAATGCGGTTCTGGGCGCGGCTGGCAAGCGTTGCGCCGCCCTTCTCCACGAGAACCGGCAGCAGCGCTTCCAGCGTCTCGCGCACGTCGGCGCGCACCGCACAATCGACCGCATAGTTCTTGCCGATGTCCCAGTCGACGAGGCCAACCTGGATGGTCCTCAGCGTCTCCGGCATGGGGTCGACCTCGCTCCAGACCGACATGCGCAAGGGGTCTGCGCCCAGCACGATCATAAGGTCATAGGCCGACAAGGTCTTGCGCACGTCCGCCTGGTCGCGGCTCAAGCCCCCGATGAAGCACGGGCTTTCGGAGAGGAAGTGGGAGCCGTAGGGCACACTCTGCTGCAGAACGGGCGCGCCGATAGCCTCGGCGAACCGCGCCGCCACGCTCAGGGCATCACTCTTCACGATCTCGTCGCCCGTGACGATCACCGGCCGTTCGGCCTTGAGAATGCGGTCGGCCATGGCGGCGAGCGCATCGCCGGACGGCCGCACCCGCGTGTCGATCCGGGTCGAGGCGCCGAGGTCTATTCCGCCCTCCATGTTGAGGATGTCGCCTGGAAGCGAAATGAACACCGGCCCCGTCGGCGGTGTCATGGCGACTTTGGCCGCCCTGCGTACGATGCGCGGCAGGTCTTCCAGCCGGGTGACCTCGACGGCCCACTTCACGAGCGGCTGGGCCATGGGGACGAGCGGCTCGTAGAGAAGCGGCTCCGTCAGCCCGTGGCCCTGCTCCTGCTGGCCAGCAGTCAAGATGATCGGGGTGCCGGTGAACTTGGCGTTGTAGAGCGCCCCCATGGCGTTGCCGAGCCCCGGCGCGACATGCACGTTGCACGCCGTGAGGCGGCCGGAAGCGCGGCCAAAGCCATCGGCCATGGCCACGACAAGGCTCTCCTGCATGCCCATGACGTAGGTGATCTCGGGATGCTCCTTCAAGGCGTGCATCACCGGCAATTCCGTAGTCCCTGGATTGCCGAAAAGGTGCGTCACACCCTCGTCCTTGAGGAGCGCCAGGAACGCCGACCGCCCCGTGATCTGGTTCTTCGCCATCGCTTGCCTCCATCCGCCACCAGATATGCATCATGCGAGCCGCGCCACTTCGCAGCAACGGGGCTCCCCCCCATATGAGCTGTGAACAGACCTGCACCTTTGACGTGGCCTCCGACCTGCGATAACCCCAGCCCATGAGCTCTTTTCTCGTCATTTTCGATTGCGACGGCACCCTCGTCGACAGTCAGCACGCCATCGTGGCCTCCATGGCTCACGCCTACGAGACGGTAGGCCTGCCATGCCCGCCCCGCGGCAAGGTTCTCAGCATTGTCGGGCTTTCGCTGCCGGAATGCTTCGAGGTGCTTTCCCCGGAGCAGGATCAGGCAACCCGGACGGAACTTGCCCGCCTCTACAAGGAAGGCAACGTGTGGAAGAGCGCGGCCGATCGCGTGCATGACCCGCTATACCCTGGCGCCGGCCAGCTCATAACCGCGCTGGCGCAGCGCGACGACATCGTACTCGGCGTGGCCACGGGAAAGTCCAAGCGCGGCGTTGCCCGCCTCGTGGAGCGCGAGGGGTGGCATGGGCATTTCTTGACGATCCAAACGGCGGACGACCATCCATCCAAACCGCACCCCTCCATGGTGCTGCGCGCGATGCAGGAAGCCGGCGTGGATGCCGACCGCACCTTGATGATCGGCGACACCGCCTACGACATGGCCATGGCGCGCAACGCGCAGGTGAGGGCAATCGGCGTGACGTGGGGCTATCACAGCCATGATCACCTCATGGATGCCGGCGCGCACGCCATCACGCACACGTTCGAGGAGTTGTCGCGGCACATCGAGACGCACTGCGGAAAGTGAGCTGCGCTATGACCGATCCCATCAAGACCGCTGCAAAGCGTGTGCTTCCCAAGCGCTTCTACAAGCTGGCACACGTCGAGAAGAGCCCCGAGGGCCAGTTCCGGATACTCCTGGACAACCGGCCGGTGCGCACGCCGGCAAAGGCGGAGCTGCAGCTGCCGTCGCAGGCGCTGGCAGAGGCCGTGGCGGCCGAATGGGAGGCGCAGGGAGAGTACGTCGATCCTGCGACGATGCCGCTCACCCGCATCGCCAATTCCACCATCGACGGTGTCGTCGCGCGCAGGGCGGACGTGGAACTTGAGATGGCCAACTACGCCTGCAACGATCTCGTCTGCTATCGCGCAGAGACGCCGCAGGCGCTGGTCCAGCGCCAGGCCGAGGCGTGGGATCCGGTCGTGGCCTGGGCGGCAAAGAACCTCGGGGTCGAACCGCGGATCGCCCGCGGGATCATGCACGTCGCCCAGCCTCCAGAGCTTGCGCAAGCGGTGAAAAACGCGTTGTCGGCGCGGCAGCCCTTGCATCTCGCGGCTTTGCACGTGATCACGACACTGACGGGCTCGGCATTACTGGCGCTTGCACACGCAGACGGCTTGCTGGAACCGGATGCCCTGTGGAAAGCCGCTCACATCGATGAGGATTTCCAGATCGAGCAATGGGGCTGGGATGCGGAAGCCGAGGCACGCCGAAGCTTCCGTCATAATGAACTTATTGCCGCGGCGCGGGTGCTGGCACTGCTGCGCGCTTGAGCCAATTTGAAACGCGAAGACCGCATTCGCGACCTCGATTTAACTTTCTGGTATCTCGATCCGCACGCGACATCGCGGCGGCGGCGTTCGGCCTGACCTACGCAAGCCGCCGTATTTGCAGGAAAATCTGCATTCGTTCGATCGTGCACGGCTGCAACAGGGCCACAATACACGAATTACTAACGCTTAATACCAGAACAGGCTGAAACAACTAGAGTTTTACGCCGATTTCACGTCAACGGATTATCTTCAGGACAGTTCAACGGCACTGGTCCCTCGGCCAGATCGATGAACGTGAAGCGTCAGTCAGAGAGAGTGGGAGACTGTCATGAAGAAGTTCGTTGCACGTTTTGTAAAAGATGAGTCCGGCGCAACCGCCATCGAGTACGGCCTCATCGCCGCCCTGATCGCCGTCGGCATCATCACCGCCGCCAAGGGCCTCGGCTCGCAGATCAATTCGACCTTCAACTCGGTCGCCACCAGCATGAAGAACGCCTGACGTTCTTTCGGCCGGGGGGCAAAACTCGGAGCCGCTGCGATGCAGCGGCTCCGACGCTCCGCCAACGAGACGCAGGTGCGGGCCTCGTCCCGCATGTCCAGGCTTTCTGCCATCGCACAAACACACGGGGGACGTTAATCTCTCCCGTATGCTGAATCGCTTCCTGCAGGTCCTCTGCTCCACCCTGTGCCTGATGCTGGCCGCAGGGCTCGCCAGCTGCACGAACGATCCGTATCCCCATGCGGATGCGGACCAGAAAGTGCTATACACGTCCTTTAGCGAGGCGCCGAAAACCCTCGACCCGGCCGTGTCCTACAGCACCTCCGAGCATGTCATCACGGCGAACGTCTTCGACACGCTGCTCGAGTACGACTATCTCGCCCGCCCCTACCGCCTGATCCCTGGTCTTGCCGAAGCCGTCCCTGAACCCGAAGCATTGCCCGATGGCGGGCAGCGCTATCGTTTCCGCTTGCGCGACGGCGTGCGCTACCAGGACGACCCCTGCTTTTCCCGCAACGGCACGGGCGAGCGCTCGCGTCCGGTAACGGCGGACGACTTCGCCTTCCAGTTCGCGCGTCTCGCAGACCCGGCCGTCAACAGCCCGGCAGCCAGTTCCTTCGCCCAGGTCAGGGATTTCCAGGCCTTCGCCAAACGCCTGGCCGTGGCCCGCAAGAACGACGCGGCATTGTCGCGGCGGCCTGCGCGGGAGCAATACGCCGCTGCCGGTGGCATAGCGGGGTTGGTGGTCCTGTCGCCCCGCGAATTCGCCCTCGATCTCAGCGAGCCCAACGCCCAGATCCTCTACTGGTTCGCCATGCCCTTCACCACGCCCGTTGCCTGGGAGGCGGTGGCCTACTACGACGGCCGCGAGGGCCGGGACAACTTAGCCGATCATCCCGTCGGCACCGGGCCATTCCGCCTCGCGGTCTATGACAAGCAGCTTCGTTACGTGCTGGAGCGCAATCCCACCTGGTACGGCACACGGCCCGAGGCGGCACAAGCCCCAGGCGTGGCTTTCCCGCGCGCGATCGATCAGGCGGATATCGCGGACAAGCGCGTCGATCCATCGTATGCCGGGCGCCGCATGCCGTTTCTCGACCGCGTCAACTTCACGCGCGAACGCGAAGGCATCCCCCGCTTCAACAAGTTCCTGCAGGGCTATTACGACGATGGCGGCATCATCAAGGAAAGCTTCGACGCCATCGTCCAGGGAGATCGATTGAGCCCCGAAATGGTCGCGCGCGGCATGCGCCTCGACCGCGAGGTGGAGCCCACCATCTATTACATCGGCTTCAACATGAACGACCCGGTGCTCGGCTCCAAGAACGGCACGCGCGCCAAGAAGCTTCGCCAGGCCATGAGCCTTGCCGTCAACTCCGAAACATTCCTGCACCTGTTCCTGAACGGCCGGGGCGTGCCCGCACAGTCGCCGCTGCCGCCCGGCCTTTTCGGTTACGACGCGGATTATCGCAATCCCTACCGCCAGCCGGACATGGCGCGGGCGCGCCAGCTGCTGGCGGAGGCGGGCTATCAAAACGGGATAGATCCCGCGACCAAGGCCCCTCTCAAGCTCACCTTCGACACGGGCAACACAAGCGCGCAATCCCTGCTCGAAACGGAGTTCTTCATCGGCGCCTGGCGTTCGCTCGGCCTCAATGTCGAGATTGCCGCCACGACCTACAATCAATTCCAGGACAAGGTACGGCGCGGCGCCTACCAGATCTTCCGGTGGGGCTGGTCTGCCGACTTCCCCGATCCTGAGAACTTCCTGTTCCTGCTGGAATGCTCCAACGCGCAGGCGAACAACAGCGGGCCCAACACCGCCAATTTCTGCAACGATGCCTTCGATGCACGCTACAAGGCCATGAAGGATCTTCCCAATGGCGAGGCTCGCGCGCGGCTCGTGAAGGAAATGCTCTTCATCACGCAAGACGAGCGGCCATGGATCGAGCTGTTCCATGTCGAGGACTTCACGCTCAGTCATGCATGGCTGATCAACTCGAAGCCGATGGGCCTCTCCTATCCAGCCTTCAAGTACAAGGACGTGGACCCCAAGCTGCGGGCCAGGCTGCGCGCCGAGTGGAACAAGCCCATAAGGTGGCCGGTTGCTCTCCTCGTGATCGCGATCATCGCGCTGGCGGTTCCGGCGGTGCGCACCTATTACCGGGAGCGCACCTGATGCTTGCTTACCTCCTGCGTCGCCTGGCCTACGGCCTCGTCACCGTGTTCGGCGTGCTGTTTCTGCTGTTCGTTCTGTTCTTCGCGATCACGGATCCCGACGACATCGCACGCAAGGCGGTGGGCGAGCGTGCCCGCCCCGAGGTCTATGCCCAGTGGAAGAAGAACCATGGCTACGACAAGCCCCTGTTCCTCAACCGCGCGCATGCGGCCGACGACATCAAGCGCTACACCGACACGCTGTTGGCGGAGCACTACCGCAGCATGCTCACCTTCGATTTCGGCCGCTCCGACGCCGACGACACGCCAATCGCGGACCGGCTGCTGAAAGGCGCAGGCCCAAGCCTCTCGCTCACGGTGCCGTTGTTCCTGATCGACCTCGTGGTGGCAGTGGCGGTGGGGCTTTTCGTGGCGTTCTTCCGCGAGACGCTGGTGGACAGGGTGGTTCTGGTTCTGTGCATATTCACCATGAGCGTGGCGACGCTGCTCTACATCATCGCGGGCCAGTACCTGATCGGCATGCTGCTGAAGTGGTTTCCGATTTCCGGCTTCGATGGCGACAGCTCCGTCATCTGGCGCTTCATCGCGCTCCCCATCATCGTCGGCACGGTCGCGGGCTTCGGCTCGGACGTCAGGTTGTACCGCACGATCTTCGTGGAGGAGATGGGGCGCGACTACGTGCGGACCGCCCGCGCCAAGGGCGCCGGCGATGCCCGCGTGATGGTGGCCCACGTGCTGCGCAACGCTCTCATCCCCATCATCACCAACGTCGTCATTGCCATTCCCTTCCTGTTCACGGGCTCGCTGCTGCTGGAGAGCTTCTTCGGCATCCCGGGTCTCGGCGCCATGACGGTGGAGGCGATCCAGGGCAATGACTTCGCGACGCTTCGCGTGATGGTGTATCTGGGGGCGCTGCTCTTCATACTGGGGCAGATCCTCACGGATCTGAGCTACGCCCTCGCCGATCCCAGGGTGCGCCTCGCATGATCTGGGCCCAGAACCTCATCGTCCTCGTCCTCATGCTTGCGGGCATCTGGACAGTGCGCATCGCAGCCCGCGACCGCTATTGGCGGGAGAGCGCGCGCGAGATGTGGCGGCGGCGCCCCGTGGCGCTGATCGTCGTTGCGATCTACCTCGTGATCGGCCTTCTCGATTCCATATCCTGGGTCGGCGGCAGCGTATCCGGCGACCCGATGGCCTCCTTCATGCCGCGCAGCGTGATCGACCGCATCATCCAGCCCGAAACCATCCGCGAAGCCAGCTATTCAGCACCCTTCGCCGACAAGGCCTTCTATGGCGGCGAAGCTTTGAAGCATCCCGGCAAACACTGGCTCGGCACCGACATCCTGGGTCGTGACGTGGTCTATCGGGCGCTGAAAGGCGTGCGCGTTGCGCTGCTCGTTGGCGGCCTCACGAGCCTCGTCGTAATCCCGATCGCCCTTCTCTTCGGCGTGAGCGCCGGCTACTTCGGCCGCCGCGTCGACGACGCCGTGTTCTTCACCATGACTGTGCTGTCCTCGGTCCCCTCGCTATTGCTGCTGATCGCGCTCATCATGGTGCTCGGCAAGGGCGCGGTGCAGGTGTGCATCGCGCTGGGGGTGACCGGCTGGGTGCACTTCTGCCGCATCTCCCGGGGAGAAACACTGAAGCTTCGCGAGATGGACTACGTCGCATCCGCGCGCGTGCTGGGCGTGTCCGATGTGCGCATCATCATGCGCCACATTCTTCCCAACATGGCGCATCTCGTGATCATCACGTTCGCACTGTCTTTCACGGGTATGGTGCTGACGGAAACGACATTGTCCTATCTCGGCATCGGCCTCGAAGGCAGCTGGGGGCAGATGATCGACCAGGCCCGCAACGAGCTGTCGCGCACGCCGATCATCTGGTGGAACATTGCGGCGGCGGCCATCAGCCTCTTCGCCCTGGTGCTGGCGGTGAACCTGATCGCGGACGGGCTGCGGGACGTGATCGACCCGCGCACGCGCAAGGAGCGCCGATGACCACCGCGGCTCCCTCCCCTGCGCTGCTCGAAGCCCGAAACCTCTCCATCAGCTTTCCCGGCGAGCCCGACCGCGTGCGGGTGGTCGATGGCATCGATATCACCATCGCGCGCGGCGAGACGCTGGCGATCGTGGGCGAATCCGGCAGCGGCAAATCGATGACGGCGCTTGCCTTGATGCGGCTCGTACCGAAGCCGGGCGCAATCGATGCCGGTTCCAGCATCAAGTTCGAGGGGCGGGAGTTGCTCGGCCTGTCCGTGCCGGCGATGCGCCAGGTGCGGGGCGGCCAGATCGCCATGATCTTCCAGGAGCCGATGACCAGCCTGAACCCTGTCGCAAGCGTCGGCGCGCAGGTCATCGAGGCCATTCTGCTGCACGAAGCCATCAGCCAGCGCGAGGCGCGGGCACGGGCCCTCGACATGTTCAAGCTCGTCGGCATTCCCGACGCCGACAAGCGTCTCGATGCCTATCCGCATCAGCTCTCCGGCGGGCTGAAACAGCGCGCCATGATTGCCATGGCGCTGGCGATGCGACCGAAGCTGCTGATCGCCGACGAGCCGACCACGGCGCTCGATGCCACCATCCGGGCGCAGATCCTGGCCGTGATCCGCGACGTGGCGGAACGTACCGGCACTGCCGTGCTCATCATCACGCACGACTTCGGCGTCGTGAACGAGGTCGCGGACCGCGTGGCGGTGATGTATGCGGGCGAGTTCATCGAGGAAGGAACGCGGCACGAGTTGCTGCGCCATCCGCGACATCCCTACACTCAAGGGTTGCTGCGTTCGATCCCGCGCCCGGAAGCGCGGGGCGATCGTCTCGAGGAAATCAAAGGCGTCGTGCCCAGGCCTGGGCACTGGCCCACAGGCTGCCGATTCCACACCCGTTGTCCATACGTGTTCGAGCGCTGCAAGGTCGAGCACTCCAAGCGAACGGCCGTAAGCGCCACCCAGGGAACCTGGTGCCATCTTGTCGAGGAAGGACGCAACGCGTGACCATCCTCTCTGCCGAAGCGCTGCTGGAGATACGAGGCTTGCGCACCTGGTTCCCCGTGCGGCGCGGCGTGCTGCAGCGCGTGGCAAGCCACGTGCGTGCCGTGGACGGTGTGGACCTCACGCTGTTCCCGGGCGAGACGCTGGCGCTGGTGGGAGAGTCCGGTTGTGGCAAGACCACCGTCGGCAAAAGCATCCTGCGCCTCAACGAGCCGACAGGGGGCGGCATCTGGTTCCGTGGGCAGAACCTGACGATGATGTCCGACGCCGAGTTCAAGGCCTATCGCCAGATCATCCAGGTGGTGATGCAGGACCCGGGCTCGGCTCTCGACCCGCGGCTCACCGTGCGCGACTGCATCGCGGAAGGCCTCGATGCCTTCGGCATCGGCGCAACCGCAAGCGAGCGGACCGAGCGCGTCGGCGCGCTGATGCAGCGGGTGAGCCTGGACCCGGAAACAATGTGGCGCTACCCGCACGAATTTTCCGGCGGACAGCGCCAGCGCATATGCATTGCGCGCGCCCTCGCCGTCGATCCCGCCCTCGTCATCTGCGACGAAGCCACGTCAGCGCTCGACGTCTCTATCCAGGCGCAGATCCTGAACCTTCTCGCCGACCTGCAGCGCGAACGTGGCCTTGCCTATCTCTTCATAACCCACGACCTGGGTGTCGTTCGCTACTTCGCGACACGCGTCGCCGTGATGTATCTTGGCCGCATCGTGGAAACCGGAGCGACAGAGCGGATTTTCCGTGATCCGCGGCATCCTTATACGCAGGCGCTGCTGGCCTCGGTTCCGTCCCTCGACCCGGACAGGCGCAGTGACACCAAGCCCATCGTCATGGGCGACATACCTTCGCCGGAGCATCCGCCGCCGGGATGCCATTATCATCCGCGATGCCAAAAGAGACAGGAACGCTGCGACCGGGACGACCCTCCCGTCGTGCACCTGAAGGATGGCATCTGCCGCTGCGTATTGGCCAAGCCCGAGGCTCCAGCGCAGTCCTGAGCTGGAGACGCCGAGACGATGCATGCCGGATCTTTTGCCGCCGCCCTCTCGCTGCTGCTGATCATGGGGGCAGCCGCAGCTGCCCGCGACACCGACCCGCCACCGCAGGCAATGCGCAAGCCTGTCACCACCACGCAGCATGGGGTGAGGCTGACGGATGACTACGCCTGGATGCGCACGGCACACCCGGAAGCGGTTCTCTCGCAGCCCGAGCTTCTCGAAGCGCCCATCAAGCGCCATCTCGACGCCGAAAAGCGCTATGCGGTGAAGCTTCTCTCCCGCAATGCGGCCCTTGAAGCCAAGATCGTCGCGGAGATGAAGGGGCGCACCAGCGTTGCATCGGACACCGTGCCGGAGAACAACGGACCCTTCGCCTATTACACGCGCTATGCACCGGGCGCGGAGCGCAAGCTGCATTGCCGTACCCCCCGCGCCGGAGGCCCCGAGGAAGTGATCCTCGACGAGAATGCGTTGGCGCGGGACCGGCGCGATTTCTCGCTGGACGAGACAGCCATCAGCCCCGACCACAAGCTCTATGCCTATACCTTCGACGTCGACGGATCGGAACGCAACACCCTGCGCATCCGCGACATCGCCGCGGCCAAGGACCTGGCAGACAGCATTCCCGATGTCCGCGGCACACCTGTGTGGGCGAGCGATGGCAAGTCGCTCTTCTACGTGCGCCGCGATCCGGCCAAGTGGGCAAGCACCATCTGGCGGCATACCATCGGCAGCCCGACGAGCGCCGACACCCTCGTCTACGAGGAACGTGCCGAGGGGTTCAGCGTCGGCATCACGGGAACGCTGTCGAGCCGGTTCATGGTCATCGAGATCGCGGATTTCTCCACGACGCAGATGGCGCTGCTCGACCTCGCAACGCCCGATGCGCCGCCGCGCATGGTGACCCCGCGCACCGCCGGCGTGAAGTACGGCATCGCCGATCTGGATGACCGCCTGATCGTTTCCACCAATGCCGAAGGCGCAATCGGCTGGAAAGTAATGGAGCGGCCGCTGGCAGGCGGGCCACAGACGCCTCTGACCGAGATCGTGCCCCACCGCAAGGGGCGCCTCATCCAAAGCGTTCTCGTCTATGCGAAGCATCTCGTCCGGCTCGAGCGCGACGAGGAAAAGGGCGCGCAGCAGATCATCGTGCGGCGCTGGGCGGATGCCGCCGAGCATACGATCGCCTTCGATGGCGCACCCGCCAAGATCGATATCCTGCCGGGAGAGGAGCAGGACACAAGCATCCTGCGTTTCACCTACGAGACGATGGCCCAGCCGCGGCAAACCTTCGACTACGACATGGACACGCGCGAGCGGACGCTGCGCAAGGAACGTGATGTGCCGAGCGGCCACGACACGGCCAACTATGTGACGCGCCGCATCGAAGCCACGGCGCGGGACGGCAGCAAGGTGCCGATCTCGCTGCTCTATCACAAGACGACTCCGCTCGACGGCACCGCGCCGTTGTGGCTATTGGGCTATGGCGCCTATGGTGACGTCGAGCAGGCCGAGTTCGTGGCGGGCCGCCTGTCGCTTGTCGATCGCGGCATGGTCTACGCGATTGCACACGTGCGCGGTGGCGGTGACAAGGGCGAGACCTGGCACGACGCGGGACGTCTCGACAAGAAGATGAACACCTTCACCGACTATATCGACGTCGCAGAACATCTCATCGCGGCGCGTTACACGGGCAAGGGCCGCATCGTCGGCTACGGCGCTTCGGCCGGCGGCACGCTGATGGGCGCGGTCGCCAACATGCGGCCCGACCTGTTCGGGGCCATCATCGCGGAGGTGCCCTTCGTCGACGTGCTCAATACCATGCTGGATCGCGGGCTCCCCCTCACGGAGAGCGGCTTTTCCGAATTCGGCAACCCCATCGACAACCGCGCCGATTTCGAGGTCATGCGGGCCTATTCGCCCTACGACAACGTCAAGCGGCAGGCCTACCCGCCGATGCTGGTCGAGCAGACGCTGAACGACACCCGCGTCCCCTATTGGGAAGCGGCGAAATGGGTGGCGAAGCTGCGCGCCCTGAAAACCGACCGCAACCCCGTCATCCTCTGGATGAAAGAGGGCGGAGGGCACAGCGGCGGCTCTGGCCGCTTCGACAGCCTCGCCGACATCGCCAAGGTCTATGCGTTCGCGCTCCGCGCGGTGGGCAAGGCCGACTGAGCTGGGGACACGGGCGCCTCAGCGATTGGACTTGATGGGCTCGTAGGCGGTCCAGTCGAAGGTGCCCTGGTCGCGCTCGTCGACGGCGTGCTTCCAGGTCTTCTCTTCGGCCCTGCGCTTGAAGTTCAGCCCTTCGCGCGTGTGGCGTGTAATGCCGTCGAAGACGGTCGCGATCATCTGCGTGGTGTGCAGGCCCATGTTGGTGAGCGCCTGGTTGACCATCAGCTTCTGCATCATGAG
>JBDHTJ010000068.1:0-24120 GCA_039808585.1 Hyphomicrobiaceae bacterium
TTGGAATTGTAACGGTCCTCCAACTCGACCCACTTGAAAAGCTGCAGCCCTACTGGCGTTACGTCGACATGATCGAAAAAGGTATTTTTGCCAAGCGGCTAAGCGCAGCGCAGCCCTCCAATGTCGACACCGGTGGCGTTACCCTGCCTGCGCAGCGGCCCCCGGCTTCCCCGCCACCACCAGAGCCGGCGCCAGCGCCAAAACCAGACACAGGCACACCGCCCTCCTGGACAGTGGACGTCTTTCCCGAGCGGGACTGATCAGAGATCGGGAGGGAAGACGAAGCGGCCAGCCTCGTCGAGCGGCAGTGGCTTCACCCATAACGCTGCGCTTGCCGGCAGGTGGCCGTAGAGATGCGGAAAAAGCGCCCCGCCACGGGACGGCTCCCACTTGAGCGCAGGGCCGAGAGCATTGGTATCGACGGCGACCAGGACCAGATCACGCCGGCCAGCGAAATGCTTGCCGGCTGTTTCCGCCACCTGCGCGGCCGTGGAGAAATGAATGAAGCCGTCACGCAAGTCCACCGCGGAACCGGCGTAGATGCCGTCCTCTTCTGCCTCGACCCAATCGGTGCGACCGCAGATTTTGTAAATCGTCGCCACGGCTACTCTGCCGCCGCCCGCGACAGCGCGTGTGCTGCCCGCAGATCCATGTACAGAGCGATAGGGTCGAGATCAAAGCCGTTCGGCCAAGTCGGTGCGCCCATCTCAACGAAGACGCGGGAAAGGTATGCCGGATCGCGCAAGGGCACGGCCATTGGGCCTGCGTGAGTGAGAACGTCTGCGAGATCCTTCACACCTTCGCAGCCATCCGAGAAACGCAGCCAGAGGCGCCCACCCTCAAGGGCCCGAACCGCTATGACGTCCACGAGCGGCAGATCATCATTCATTGTCTGGTCCCGCGATTTTCTCGAACGGCTTGGCCTCGCGCCCAAGTTCCCAATTCGCCTCGAGTTCCATACGCCGAAGAGCGGTCCATTCGCTCAGGAGACGCAGCGCCGTCGGCGGCAGTTGCCCCGCGATCACCACCGCATCTGCTATGCGTATAAGCGCCTGCGATCGGCCATATACAGCGTGGAAGTGCGGCGGGTTGTGGTCATTGTAGTACATGCGGATCGCGATGCCGTAGAAGTACGAAATCGTCGGCATCGCGAGCCCTTAGTTGTCCAGGAAGCTCCGAAGCTTGCGGCTGCGCGAGGGGTGCTTCAGCTTGCGCAGCGCCTTGGCCTCGATCTGGCGAATGCGCTCGCGCGTGACGGAGAACTGCTGGCCCACTTCCTCAAGCGTGTGGTCCGTGTTCATGCCGATGCCGAAGCGCATGCGCAGCACGCGCTCTTCTCGCGGGGTGAGCGAGGCGAGCACGCGCGTCGTCGTCTCGCGCAGGTTCGACTGGATTGCCGCATCGATGGGCAGCACCGCGTTGCGGTCCTCGATGAAGTCGCCGAGATGGCTGTCTTCCTCGTCGCCGATGGGCGTTTCAAGGGAGATCGGCTCCTTGGCGATCTTGAGCACCTTGCGCACCTTCTCGAGTGGCATGGCGAGCTTTTCGGAAAGCTCTTCCGGTGTCGGCTCGCGACCGATCTCGTGCAGCATCTGGCGGCTCGTGCGCACGATCTTGTTGATCGTCTCGATCATGTGCACGGGAATGCGGATGGTGCGCGCCTGATCGGCGATCGAGCGCGTGATGGCCTGCCGGATCCACCAGGTTGCATAGGTGGAGAACTTGTAGCCGCGGCGGTACTCGAACTTGTCGACCGCCTTCATCAGGCCGATGTTACCTTCCTGGATGAGGTCGAGGAACTGCAGGCCGCGGTTCGTGTATTTCTTGGCGATCGAAATGACGAGACGGAGGTTGGCCTCCACCATCTCCTTTTTCGCCTGCCGCGCCTCGCGCTCGCCCTTCTGCACCGCCTTCACGATGCGGCGGAACTCGGTGATCTCGAGACCCGTCTCTGAGGCAAGCGTCTTGATGTCCTCGCGGATGCCCTCAATGTGCTTCTTCTCGTTCTTGACGAAGTTCGCCCATTTCTTGTTGGCGTTGGCGATCCGATCAACCCAGCCCTGGTCGAGTTCGTTGCCGTAGTACTCGTCGATGAAGGTCTGCCGTGGCACGCCGTAGCTGTCGGCAAGGCGCATAAGGCGACCTTCGAAACCGACGAGGTTCTTGTTGATCTTGTAGAGCTGCTCGACGAGGCTCTCGATGCGGGCGTTGTTGAGCGACAGGCTCTTGACGTCCTTGATGATCTCCTCGCGCAGCTTCTCGTAGGCCTTCTGCTGCTGGCGCGAGCCCTGCTCGCCCGCCACCTGCATCTCGACCTTCTTGTCCTGCAGCTTGCGCAGCTTCTTGTAGGTATTGGCGATGTTGTCGAAGGTCTCGAGCACCTTCGGCTTCAGCTCGGCCTCCATGGCCGCCAGCGAGAGGGCGTTCTCGTAGTCGTCCTCGTCGTCCATTTCGCCGGGAGGGGCAGCACCTTCAGCACCCTCCTCAGCCTCTTCGCCATCCTCTCCGACCGCACGAACGGGCGCGGCGCCATTGGCGCCGGCAGGCCCCGGCAGGCGCGCTTCGGGCGTCGCGATCACGGGAGGCGCGTTCTTGGCCTCGGGGCCTTCGTAGGTCGCCTCGAGATCGATGATGTCGCGAAGGAGGATCTTCGCGTTCATCAATTCGTCGCGCCAGATGATGATGGCCTGGAATGTCAGCGGGCTCTCGCAGAGGCCGGCGATCATCGCTTCGCGGCCAGCCTCGATGCGCTTGGCGATGGCGATTTCGCCTTCGCGCGATAGAAGCTCCACAGAGCCCATGTCGCGCAGATACATGCGCACGGGGTCGTCGGTGCGATCGGCAGGCTCGGCCTTGGTGCTGGTGACCGCGGGCAGGCTGACGGTTGCGACGGGGCGCGCCTCGTCCTCCTCCGGCGCGTCCTCGCTCTCGGCTGCCGGAGCCTCGTCCTGATCCTCGCTCTCGACGACGGTGATACCCATGTCGGAGAGCATGCTCATCACGTCCTCGATCTGCTCTGAGGACACCTCTTCCGAGGGAAGCACGGCGTTGAGCTCGTCATAGGTGACGTAGCCACGGGCTTTCGCGGACTTGATGAAGCGCTTGACGGCGGCATCCGAAAGATCCAGCAGCGGGCTGTCCTTCTCGGGCGCATCCCCCTGGGTGGTTTGCTCTTCAGACTTTGCTGGTGCCATTGCCATTGTTAACTCCCGAGCATCCGCTGCGGCTCAGCGCATGCAAAAAAAGTTCGAGACCCGTAGCGTCGCACCCCCGAAAGACGAAAGTGCGGACGGCCGAAAAGTCCCGAGGCAGCGGTTCCCCGCCCGGTGTGGTGCCAGATATTGCCCCGAGGTGCGTGATCGCTGTGGCCCGGCGCTACGCGCAGACGGCCTTCGTCTCGGGAATTGGGGAGGCATACACAAGTTCCGGAACTTTTCCTAATGTTAGTTTCAATGAGCAGATGGCTTGCCTGCTGCCTGTGCAACAAAGCCACAGCTTTGCTATCACGCATCGTCCGTGCGAATTTCAATGAACTCTGTTCACCGGTTCGCATCGCCCTCAGCCTCCAGCTACAGTCAGCGCGCTGCCTGCGCCGCCATCTTCGAAGCCGCGCTCCAGTTGCGCCTGCAGTTCCAGGATGCGCGCCAGGGCGTCCTCACTCTGGCTAGCAACGTACTCCTGCTCGGCTTCGGCCAACGCGCGCTTGAGGCCCACCTGTGTCTGATGCAGCGCGAAGGCGTGTTTCCAACCCGCCTCCACCGTATCCCGATCGGTCTCGGGCTCAGCGAACTTGTCGCTGCGGTGAGAGATGCGCTCCGTAGCGGCAACGACGGCTTCCAGCCCGGCTACGGTGAGGTGGGTACGCAGTTGCACACTGTCAAGAGAACCCTGATTGCCAACGATATTCAGCATGGCCTTGCGCAAATCTGCCAGCGGCTGCGCCGTAAGCGTCATCTCGGCTATGGCCTCGCACTCCTGTTCGATGAGCCAAGGATGATTAAGCAGCGTCCGCAGCAGCAGCACCTCGCGCGGCGGTAGTGGCAGAGTGCGGATCGCAAGCTCGTTGGATCGCGCAGCCACCGGCACTTGGCCGAGAATAGCGGCTCGCGGCAGATTGCCGATGCGCTGGCGTTCGTTGGCGCGCGCCGACAAACGCCAGTCGAGCTGGGTGTTATTGCGCCGTCTGTTCGCCACCTGGGCCGAGCGTGCGCCACCGCCGCTGCCGGCGACCTCGCGCATGATGCGCCGGTTCTTGGCCCAGAGGATCTCGCGCAGTTCGCGGGTGTACTGGTCGCGGACGCTGCGATCCTCGATCTTGGCGACGAGCGCCGTCAGCCGGGCTTCCAGCGCCGCCCGCTGCTCCGGTGTGACCGCGGGAGGACCGGCCTGCTCTTCCCGCTCGATCAGCACGTCGAACAGCGGCGCCGTCTTGCCCAGCACGTCCTTGAAAGCCTGTGCGCCCTGCTGGCGGATCATATCATCCGGGTCGAGGCCATCCGGCAGGAACGCGAACTGCACGCTATAGCCGGGCTTCAAGTGCGGAAGCACCGTCTCCACCGCACGGAAGGCTGCGCGGCGTCCCGCGCCATCGCCGTCAAAGCACAGCACCGGCTCGCGTGCCAGGCGCCACAGCAACTGCACCTGCTCCACCGTGAGCGCCGTACCAAGGGGGGCCACCGTTGCCGGAAACCCTGCCTCCGACAGCGCGATCACGTCCATGTAGCCTTCCACGACCACCACCTGGCCGGTATCGAAGGCAGCCTTGCGGGCGTTTACGCCGTTGAACAGCACATGGCTCTTGTGGAAGAGCGGAGTCTCGGGCGAATTCAGGTATTTCGCTGGCGCCTCGGGATCGAGCGCCCGCCCGCCGAACGCGATCACGCGACCGCGCATGTCGGTGATGGGGAACATCACGCGGTTGCGGAAGCGGTCATAGCTGACGGGGATATCATCGCCCCAGATCAGCATGCCGGAGAGGTTCATCTCCTCGCCCGTGAAGCCGGCCTTGGCCAAATGCTCCTTGAGTTGCGCGCGCCCCCCTGGCGCATAGCCCATGCGAAAGCGCTCGATGCCGCCCGCCGCAACCCCTCGACGCTCCAGGTAGCGCCGCGCCTCGGTGCCTGCGGCACTGCGCAATTGCTGCTGGAAATAGGCAGCGGATGCCTCCAACACGGCGTAAAGCCGCTCGCGCTGGTCGTAGGCCTCGACATCGGCGCGGGATGCCTTCGGCAACGGAACGCCCGCTTCCTCGGCAAGCCTCTCCACGGCATCGTGGAAGCTCATGCCCTCCGTGAGCATCAGGAACTTGAAGATGTCGCCGTTCTGGCCGGAGGAGAAATCGAACCACGCGCCCTTGTGGTCATTGACGAAGAACGAGGGCGTTTTCTCGACCTTGAAGGGGGAAAGACCACGCATTTCCCGGCCGGCGCGCTTCAGGGCGACCTTGCGCGCCACCACCTGGCTGACGGGCAGCCGGGCCTTGATCTCGTCAAGCAGTTGCGGCGGATAACGCATGGTCCTCACTGGGGTCTTTGCGAGCCCAGTGATAGGCGATTCGATGGTGTAGAGTTGCGGCAGCGCCAGCTTCGCCGGCCTCATGCCCGTTATCCACAGCGTCCGCGGGTCTGCAGGATCGCAACTGCACCGCTCAGGGCTTGAGCAATTCCTTCACCAGGGCGCTGGCCCGGCCGAAGTCCATCTGGCCCGCATACTTCTGCTTGAGCACGCCCATGACCTTGCCCATGTCCTTGGGTCCCGCAGCCCCGGTCTCCTTGATCACTACCCCGATTGCAGCCTTCGCCTCGTCCTCGCTCAGCGGTTTGGGCAGGAACTCCTCGATCACGGCGATCTCGGCCTTCTCCTTGTCCGCAAGGTCCTGCCGCCCGTTGTCGGCATAGATGGTCATGGAATCCTTGCGCTGCTTGACCATTTTCTGCAGCACAGCCGGGATTTCGCTGTCGGCGATCTTGCCGCCCTCCGCGTTGAGATCGCGGTCCTTGAGCGCCGCACTGATGAGGCGCAGCGTGCCAAGGCGATCCTTGGCGCCCGCCTTCATCGCGATTTTGATCTCGTTGCTCAGGCGATCACGCATGGGGCCTCCGCTGGCTCGAGCAGCCGCGTGAGAAGCGGCATGCAAGGCAACTGTCACGAGGGGCCACTGGTGCCACGCGGCGCCATGCCCCGCAAGCGGGGAGGCCGGCAGGCGTTGACCCGGTGGGTGCCATGCCATACATCCCGGCCAAACAGGAGCTGACATGGCCGCAAACATTCCCCAGCCTAGGCCCCAACCCTGGACGGAGACGCCGCTGACCGGGCGTCTCGTGCTGGCCGATGGCACCGTGATTGCCGGCCGCGGCCTGGGCGCAACAGGCATTGCCGTGGGTGAGGTTTGCTTCAACACCGCGATCACGGGCTACCAGGAGATCCTCACCGATCCCTCTTACGCCGGGCAGATCATCACTTTCACCTTCCCCCACATCGGCAACGTCGGCACCAATCAGGAAGATACCGAAACCTCCAACCTCGCCGCCCGCTCGCGCGTTCGCGGCTGCATCCTGCGGGCCGATGTAACGGATCCAGCCAATTACCGCGCGGCGGAGCACCTCGATCGTTGGCTCAAGTCGCGGGGCATCATTGCCATCGCGGGCGTCGACACTCGCGCGCTGACTGCCCGCATTCGTGACAAGGGCATGCCCAACGGCGTGATCGCGCACGCACCCAATGCCGAGTTCGACATCGCCACCCTGAAGGCGCAGGCGAAGGCTTGGCCCGGCCTCGATGGCATGGACCTCGTGCCAGACGTCACCAGCGGTCAAAGCTATACCTGGGACGAGATGCGCTGGGTCTGGAACCAGGGCTATCCCCGCCAGGACCATACCGAATTCCACGTGGTGGCGATCGACTACGGCCTGAAGCGCAACATCCTGCGCTGTCTCGCCTCCGCCGGCTGTAAGGTGACCGTGGTTCCCGCCACGACCAGCGCGGAAGACATTCTGGCGCGCAAGCCTGACGGCGTGTTCCTGTCGAATGGCCCCGGGGACCCTGCGGCAACCGGCAAGTATGCAGTGCCCGAGATCAAGAAGCTCGTCGCTTCGGGCAAGCCCGTGTTCGGCATCTGCCTCGGCCACCAGATGTTGGGCCTCGCGCTCGGGGCCCGCACGCGCAAAATGCACCAGGGCCACCACGGCGCGAACCACCCGGTGAAGGACTTCACCACCGGCAAGGTGGAGATCACGTCCATGAACCACGGCTTTGCGGTCGACCGCGACAGCCTGCCGAAGGAAGCCGAGGAGACGCACGTCTCCCTGTTCGACGGCTCAAACTGCGGCTTGCGCCTCAAGGGCCAGCCGGTGTTCTCGGTGCAGTACCACCCCGAAGCCTCTCCCGGCCCGGAAGACAGCCATTACTTGTTTACCCGCTTCGTGAACATGATGCGGGCCGAGAAGGGCCTGCCGCCCCTGCCGGAGCGCGCACTCGTCCGCACCTGACGCTTCCCGGCATTCCAATCAATTGCTAGTGTGATGATCGAGAAGTCCGTTACATACTTTGCGGCCGGCTTGGGAGACGGACTTCTCGATCTGAATCACACTAGGTCATTGACTTTGCTAGTGTCCTTCAGATCGCGAAATTCATTCCGAGCGCGCCGCAGAACGAGACGAATTTCGCGATCAGGACACTAGTGTGATGATCGAGAAGTCCGTTACATACTTTGCGGCCGGCTTGGGAGACGGACTTCTCGATCTGAATCACACTAGGTCATTGACTTTGCTAGTGTCCTTCAGATCGCGAAATTCATTCCGAGCGCGCCGCAGAACGAGACGAATTTCGCGATCAGGACACTAGGCTTGGCCGATGAACGACCTGTTCCATCAGCCCCGCAGCACCACCCAGGCGGCCGACGGCATTCCGCGGCTGCGCTGGACCCTGGCCGAGTTCGATCGGTTGACGGAACTTGGGGTCTTCAACGAACACGATCGCATCGAACTCCTGGACGGCGAGCTGATACCCATGTCTCCTAAGGGCCGCCGCCACGAGGCGGTGCGCGGTGCCATCCTGAATTGGCTGCGTAGGGCAGTGCCGGCCGAGTACGACCTCCATGCTGGACCAGGCTGGCGACCGGGCGAGGCCGATTACGTGGAGCCTGATTTCCTGATCTGTCGGGCCGGCTGCGATCCGACGTCTGTTGATCCTTCCGACATCGTCCTGATCATCGAAGTCGCCCACTCCAGCTTGAAGCTCGACACCACGGTCAAGGCCGGCACCTACGCCCGGCACGGCGTCAGCGAGTATTGGGTTGTGGATGCTGCGACGCTCGCGACCCGTGTCTATCAACAGCCTTCGGCGACGGGCTACGTGGCCTGGCGCGACGTGGCCGCGACGGAAGACCTTAGTTTGGCGGGCTTGCCGTCCGTTAAGGGCCGGCTGAGCGACCTTCCACTGGCCTGAGCAGCCCCGAGCGCGGCCTTCCTGCACAGGGCTGCGACAACGTCCTTCCCCTTGTGCCGTCTGGACGCTAGCCAATCCGCTCGCACTGCAATAAGAAGCGGGCCCATGCCAAAGCGCACGGACATCTCCTCCATCCTCATCATCGGCGCCGGCCCGATCGTCATCGGCCAGGCGTGCGAGTTCGATTATTCGGGCACCCAGGCCTGCAAGGCCCTCAAGGACGAGGGCTATCGGGTGATCCTGGTCAATTCCAATCCGGCAACCATCATGACGGACCCGGAATTGGCCGATGCGACCTACATCGAGCCGATTACGCCCGAGATCGTGGCGCGCATCATCGAGAAAGAGCGGCCCGACGCGTTGCTGCCGACTATGGGCGGCCAGACCGCCCTGAACACCGCGCTGGCGCTTGCCCGTGACGGGGTGCTGGCGAAGTTCGGTGTGGAGATGATCGGCGCCAAGGCGGAAGCCATCGACAAGGCGGAAGACCGCAAGCTGTTCCGCGAGGCCATGGACCGCATAGGCTTGGAAAGCCCGCGGGCGGCCATCGCCTCCTCGCCAGAGATCCGCGACGAGAAGGGGATGATCGTCGGCTACGACCGCATGGCGGGCTTCCAGGAAGCCATGCGTGCACTTGACAAGGTCGGCCTGCCGGCCATCATTCGCCCGGCCTTCACGCTCGGCGGCACGGGCGGCGGCGTCGCCTACAATCGCGACGAGTTCGAGACCATCGTCCGCTCCGGCATCGATGCCTCGCCCGTGGGCCAGATCCTCATCGACGAGAGCCTGCTCGGCTGGAAGGAGTTCGAGATGGAGGTGGTCCGCGACAAGGCGGACAACTGCATCATCGTGTGCTCCATCGAGAACTTCGATCCCATGGGCGTGCACACGGGCGATTCCATCACGGTGGCGCCGGCGCTCACGCTCACCGACAAGGAATATCAGATCATGCGCAACGCCTCGTTGGCGGTGCTGCGCGAGATCGGGGTGGAGACGGGCGGTTCGAACGTGCAGTTCGCCGTCAACCCGAAGGACGGCCGCCTCGTCATCATCGAAATGAACCCGCGCGTGTCGCGCTCTTCCGCACTGGCCTCCAAGGCCACCGGCTTCCCCATCGCCAAGGTCGCCGCAAAGCTTGCCATCGGCTACACGCTCGACGAACTCGCCAACGAGATCACGGGCGGCGCCACACCCGCCTCCTTCGAACCCACCATCGATTACGTCGTCACCAAGATCCCGCGCTTCGCCTTCGAGAAGTTCCCCGGCGCGGAACGCACACTCACCACGGCCATGAAGTCCGTAGGCGAGGTGATGGCCATCGGACGCACTTTCCAGGAGAGCCTGCAGAAGGCGTTGCGCGGTCTCGAGTCGGGGCTCAATGGCCTCGACGAGGTGGTGTTCGACGGTCTCGGCCAGGACGATGATCGCACCGTCATTCGCGCCGCCCTCGGCAAGCCGACACCCGACCGCATCCTCAAGATCGCCCAGGCCATGCGCATGGGCTTCGACCACGCCGAGATCCACGCCTCCTGCAAGGTCGACCCCTGGTTCCTCGCCCGCATGCAGGAGATCATCGATCTCGAAGCCCGCGTGAAGGCGCATGGTCTGCCCACGGCGGCCGAGCACTGGCGGCTTCTGAAATCCAACGGCTTCGCCGATGCCCGCCTCGCCAAGCTGTCGGGCAAGTCCGAGGCGGAGGTGCGCAAACTGCGCCTCGCCGCGGGTGTGCGGCCGGTGTTCAAGCGCATCGATACGTGCGCTGCCGAATTCGCCTCGCCCACGGCCTACATGTACTCCACCTACGAGACCGGCCTCTCCGGCGATCCCGTGTGCGAGGCGCAGCCCTCTGACCGCCGCAAGGTCATGATCCTCGGAGGCGGGCCCAACCGCATCGGCCAGGGCATCGAGTTCGACTACTGCTGCTGCCACGCGTCCTTCGCGCTGCGCAAGGCGGGCGTCGAGACCATCATGGTCAACTGCAATCCCGAAACCGTCTCGACCGACTACGACACCTCCGACCGCCTCTACTTCGAGCCGCTGACGGCGGAGGACGTGCTGGAGATCATCCGCGTCGAGCAGTCGAACGGCACGCTGAATGGCGTCATCGTTCAGTTCGGCGGGCAAACGCCGCTGAAGCTTGCCCATGCGCTGGCGGAAGCGGGCGTGCCGATCCTCGGCACCTCGCCTGATGCCATCGACCTCGCCGAGGACCGCGACCGCTTCAAGGCGCTGGTGGAGAAGTTGAAGCTGCGCCAGCCTGAGAGCGGCATCGCCCGCACGCCGGCAGAGGCGCGCGCGGTGGCCCAGAAGGTCGGTTTTCCGCTGGTCATCCGCCCCTCCTACGTGCTCGGCGGGCGCGCCATGGAGATCCTCAACGATCCGAGCGAACTCGACCGCTACATCGCCCGCCTGTCGGCCACCCTCGATGCACCCTCCGAACTCGTCGTCTCCGAGAAGCGCCCTCTCCTGATCGACCGCTACCTGTCCGATGCCATCGAGGTGGACGTCGACTGCCTGTGCGATGGCCGCGATACCTTCATCGCCGGCATCATGGAACACATCGAGGAGGCCGGCATCCATTCCGGCGACAGCGCCTGCTCGCTGCCGCCCCATTCGCTTTCCGCGGACGTGATTGGCCGCCTCGAGAAGCAGACGCGCGACCTGGCGTTGGCGCTGAACGTGATCGGCCTGATGAACGTGCAGTACGCCGTCAAAGGCGGGGACATCTACATCCTCGAGGTTAACCCCCGCGCCTCGCGCACGGTGCCGTTCGTGGCCAAGGTGATCGGCAAGCCGATTGCCGGCATCGCCTCGCGGGTCATGAACGGAGAGCCGCTCGCAACCTTCGGCCTCAAGCCGCAGAAGCTTGCCCACGTCGCGGTGAAGGAAGCCGTGTTCCCCTTCGCCCGCTTCCCCGGTGTCGACACCATCCTGGGCCCCGAGATGCGATCGACGGGCGAGGTCATGGGCATCGACCGCGACTTCGCCGTGGCATTCGCCAAGAGCCAGATCGGCGCCGGCAACAAGCTGCCGCTTAAGGGCACCGTCTTCGTGTCGCTGAGGGATGCGGACAAAGAAAATGTCATCGCCGCCATGCGCGACCTGGCGAGCCTCGGGTTCAAAATTCTGGCGACCCGCGGCACGGTGCGTACGCTGGCGCAGCACGGCATCCCGTGCGAGCAGGTGAACAAGGTTCTCGAGGGTCGCCCCCACATCGTGGATGCCATGAAAAACGGCGATGTGCAGCTCGTCTTCAACACCACGGAAGGGGCAAAAGCGCTTGCAGACTCAAAGGATATCCGTCGCACCGCGCTGCTGAACCATATCCCTTATTACACCACCCTGGCGGGTGCGATCGCAGCAACACAGGCAATCAAGGCCCTCGCGGCCGGCACCTTGAAAGTGGCCCCGCTGCAATCCTACGTAAGCGGCACGGCGTGAAACTCCCTGTGCGCTAGCGCGTTGCAGGGGCTGGCCAAAAGCTCGATCCTGAGTGACACTATGATCTTGAGCCGCGCCCCGCGGTGGCCCTGGGCCGCTACCGGGGCCGGCTCGAAACGGTTCTTAACTCAAGATCCAAAACGAATTGGAAGACTGCCATGGACATGGTGCCGATGACGGTGGAAGGGTTCGAGAAGCTCGAGGCCGAGCTTCACCGTCTCAAGGCGGAAGAACGCCCTCGCATCATCCAACAGATCGCCGAAGCGCGCGCGCACGGCGATCTTTCGGAGAACGCCGAATATCATGCCGCCAAGGAGGCGCAGGGCCTCAACGAGGCGCGCGTCGCGGATCTCGAGGACAAGCTCTCACGCGCCGAGGTGATCGACGTCACGAAGCTCTCCGGCGAGACCGTGAAGTTCGGCGCCACCGTGACCCTCGAGGATGAGGAGAGCGGCGACACCGTGAAATACAAGATCGTCGGCGAACACGAGGCGGCCGTGAAGGATGGCAAGATCTCCATCAACTCGCCCATCGCACGGGCGCTCATCGGCAAGAACAAAGGCGAGAGCTGCGAGGTGACGACGCCCCGCGGCAGCCGCAGCTACGAAGTGCTGAAGGTCGAGTTCAAGTAGGCTGCCGCAATAAAGGCCGGTCCGTTTCGCGTAGGCGCCAGATCCTTTTGACTAGACCGGCGCCTTCGACCGACGCCCTTGCGCAACAGTAATCGGCACGCCCGGCTCCGACTTGACCCGGCGGATCACAAGCGTGGTCTTCACGCCCGCGACATTGGGCGCGCTGGTGAGATCCTGGATGATGAAGTCCTGGAAGGCCGTCAAGTCAGGGGCCACGCACTTCAAGATGAAGTCCGTCTCGCCCGACAGCATGAAGCACTCGCGCACCAGCGGCCAGGTCAGCACGCGGTTCTCGAAGGCGCGCAAATCCTGCTCGGACTGGCTGTGAAGCGTGACCATCGCGAAGGCGATCACCTCGAAACCGGTTGCCTTCTCGTCGAGCAGCGCGAAGTAGCCACTGATGATGCCGGCTTGCTCCAGTGCGCGCACGCGACGCAGGCACGGTGGCGGCGAAATTCCCACCTTTTCCGCAAGCTCGACATTCGTGATGCGGCCATTCGCCTGCAGCTCTTTAAGGATGCGCCAATCAATGGCATCGAGGCGCGCGCGCATGAGAGTCCCTAGCGAGGTAGGCCGCGACCGGACGGCCGGAAATTTCCGGCCAGTTTTGCTGAAAATGCGCGTGAGAGCAACTTTGTTTCGCGTTAGCGACAGATAATTTCGGATCTCCGCCAGCAGGTGCCAGGAGGTGCTGACGATGAGCTTGTCTTACTTGCCCACTAGCCACCGTCCGGAAGTTGAGACCAGTGAGGCACTCTGCCGTGACTGAGCCGCTGCATGCGCTCGCCGGCAGATCGGCCTGGATCATCTCCGACGGCAAGGCCGGCAACGACGTTCAGGCGCGCGGCGTCTGCGATGCCCTGGGCCTCGACATCGAGGTGAAACCGGTTTCCCCGAAGGGCATCTGGTACGCCTTCTCGCCCTGGATCGGCGTCAATCCGGCCCTGCGTTTCGGCAAGCCCGGCAGCCAGTTTGCCCCGCCTTGGCCGGATTTCGCCGTGTCGGTGGGCCGGCTCACCATTCCGTTCGTGCGGCGACTGAAGCGGCAATCGCGTGGCGCCACCTACACCATCGTTCTGCAGGATCCCAAGACGCCGGCGAGCGCGGCAGATCTGTTCTGGGTGCCCGAGCACGACAAGCGCCGCGGGCCCAACGTCATCACCACCCTCACCTCGCCACACAGCTTCACGCCGCGCCGCCTTGCGGAGTTGCGCCGCCATATGCCCGAGAGTATCGCGGCGCTTCCGACGCCACGCGTGGCGGTGTCGCTCGGCGGACCCAACGGCGATTACACTTATCCGCGCGCCGCACTCGAGATGCTGGCAGGCGCCCTGCGCTCGCTGAGTGCGCTGGGGGCTGGGTTGATGATTACACCCTCTCGGCGCACCCCGCCGGCCATCACCCGCTTCGTGAAGGAAGCGACGGAAGGGCTTCCGCGCCTCTTCTGGGAGGGCCAGGGCGAGAACCCCTACGGCTATTTCCTGGCCCATGCCGACGCCTTCATCGTCCCGGCGGATTCGGTGAACATGACGGGCGAGCCCTGCGCCACCGGCAAACCCGTCTACGTCTTCACCCCCAAGGGCGGATCGTCCAAATTCGACCGCTTCCATGCAGCTCTTGCAGCGCGCGGCGCCACGCGACCCATGCCGACCGTCTTCACCCACCTCGAGCCGTGGACCTACGAGCCCGTCAGCTCCGCAATGGAGATCGCGCACGAGATCGCTCAGCGCTGGGCGCATCGCCGCGGACGCCACAGGCACCTTGATGACCACCCCGTGCGGCCTGTCCTGCACCGTTGAAAGCAAACGGAGCATGTCTATCGCGCAGCTGAGGCCGACCACGCGTTCTCTCATGACGGAGCGCGCAGCCTTTGCGCCGAATCTCCAAACCGATGAAACGGCTTACGCTTGGCCAGGCTCGTCGGCATTGCGCACGGGGGCGCCGGCGGCGAGCCAACGCTCGAGCGGGTCGG
Organism: Hyphomicrobiaceae bacterium; assembly: GCA_039808585.1. Lineage (GTDB taxonomy): Bacteria > Pseudomonadota > Alphaproteobacteria > Rhizobiales > Hyphomicrobiaceae > AWTP1-13. Next base: position 14,491 of record JBDHTJ010000068.1, read on the forward strand.
CAAGGTGCTCGTAGGGGCGGTAGCCGTTCGTCACCAGCGCGTAGCCGCCTTCGTTGCTGCCGGCCACCAGCGTCGGGAAGCCGCGGATGCCCAACTCCTGCGCCGTGAGGAAATCTCGAAAGGTCTCGTTCTGCGTGCGCGCGTCGGCATAGACGCGAAGGAACTCAGCCCGGTCGAGACCGCCCTCGGAGGCGACATCGGCAAGTTCTTCCGGCGAGGTCATGTCGCGGTTCTCGGCATAAAAGGCCCGCGAGATGCGTGCCTTCAATGGCAGCGCCGTCTCGACATCCATCATGCGTGCGGTGACTACGGCTCGGCAGGCGGGCTCCGTGTCGTAGGTGAAGCTCTCGCGCTTGAAGAAATCGAAGTTGAAGGGCTGGCCCGTCGCCTCGCCCACTTTTTCCCAGGCCCCGCGGATGTATTCGCGATCCTTGTCGGTCATCGGCGTGGTGTTGCCGGCGCGCAGACCACCCATCACCACCTTGAGCCCGAGCCGCCCCTGGAACTGCTCGAACAACCGCAGCATCACCGGCGCAAAGCCGTAGCACCAAGAGCACATGGGATCGGCGAAGTAGACGAAGTTGCGCTCGGTCATGGGGCCCTCCATCGGCAGCTTGCTCCACCTTAAACGACTGGGCGTGGCCCACCAATCCCGCCGTGAGCGATCACGGCTGGGCGCCCGCTTTCTCCAGGAGCGAAGCGATTTCCGCATAGCCCTTCTGGCGCGCGAGCGTAAGCGGCCTCACGCCGCCGCGGTCTGAAAGGTTGACGTCGGCTTCAGCGCGGATGAGCGCATCCACGATCTTCTGGTAGCGCTCCCCGCCATCACCCAGAGCGATCGCTTCGATGAGCGCGGTCCAGCCCAGGTTATTGACGTGGTTCACCGGGGCCCGCGCCGAAAGCAACGCCTCGACGACCTGCACATGCCCCCGGTGCGCCGAGGCGATGAGCGCTGTGCCGCCGTAGGGACTGGTGATGGCACGAGCATTGGCGCCGGCGGCCAGAAGCAGCTTGACCAGGGGAACGTCACCGGCGACGCCAGCGATGGTCAGGGCGTCGTAGCTGTCGTGATCGAGCGCGTTGAGATTGGCGCCGGCATCGATCAGCGCCTTGACGGCAGCGCTCTCGCCCTTGAAGGCGGCAACGATCAGCGGCGTTCGACCACGTACGTCCCGCTGTTCCACGTCCGCGCCTTCTCGGACAAGCTCGTCTATGCGGCTTGCCAGCCCTTTTGCAGCGGCATCGAAAAGCCCCTCGTAGGCTGCGACCTCGTCTTTGGTTGGCGGGGTCTGGGCCACCGCGTCCGCTCCCCCTGTGAAGGCTCCGGCAATAGCCAGCGCCGCCCCAATGCAAAGGGCTCGAACGCGTGCTGCAGATGTCTGCAAGCTCGAATCTCCTTCTCTTTCCTTGTGTGTCTTTCCTTGTCCGTGCAATCCCAACCCGGCTCGAAACCGCGCCGTGGGGCTTCTGCCACGGGGCATGGACTTGAGGACATGGCCCCTCCTGGTCTACAAGGCGCGCAATCCCTCTTCCATCGCAGCTTCGAGGTGCCTTCCGTGGCCAACCCGCAGTACGTCTATCACATGCACAAGCTCTCCAAGACCTATCCGGGGGGCAAGCAGGTGCTCAAGGACATTTCGCTCTCCTTCTTTCCTGGCGCCAAGATCGGTGTCGTGGGTCTCAACGGCTCGGGCAAGTCCACGCTGCTCAAGATCATGTCCGGCACTCTGAAAGACTTTGTGGGCGAGGCCTGGGCAGCCGATGGCATCAGGGTGGGTTATCTGCCGCAGGAGCCCGAACTCGACCCGACGAAGGACGTGATGGGCAATGCCATGGAAGGCGTGGCGGAGAAGAAGGCGCTCGTCGATCGCTACAACGAGCTCGCAGCCAACTACTCCGACGACACCGCCGACGAAATGGCGAAGCTGCAGGACGAGATCGAGGCACAGGGCCTGTGGGATCTCGACGCCCAGGTCGAGCAGGCGCTCGATGCGCTGCGCTGCCCGCCGACCGACGCCGACGTGAAGAACCTTTCGGGTGGCGAGAAACGCCGCGTGGCCCTGACAAAGCTGCTGCTTGCCAAACCCGACATCCTGCTTCTCGACGAGCCGACCAACCACCTCGACGCCGAGAGCGTTGCCTGGCTCGAGCGCTATCTGAAGGAATATACGGGCTGCGTGATCCTCGTCACGCATGACCGCTATTTCCTCGACAATATCACCGAATGGACGCTCGAGCTCGATCGGGGCCAGGGCGTGCCCTACAAGGGCAACTATTCGAGCTGGCTGGAACAGAAGGCCAAGCGCCTCGAAGTGGAGAAGGGCCAGGAAGAGGCCAAGCAGCGCACGCTCAAGCGCGAGCTCGAATGGATCCGATCTTCGCCCAAGGCGCGCCAGGCCAAGAGCAAGGCCCGCATCCAGGCCTACGAGAAGCTGGCGGACGAGGCAGGCCGGGAGCAGACGGGCAAGGCAACCATCCAGATCGCGCCGGGCCCCCGCCTCGGCGGCGTGGTCGTGGAGGTGGAGAACCTCTCCAAGGCCTATGGCGACAGGCTGCTCATCGACAACCTCTCCTTCAAGCTGCCGCCCGGCGGCATCGTCGGCGTGATCGGCCCCAACGGCGCCGGTAAGACGACGCTATTCAAGATGATCACGGGGCAGGAGAAGCCGGACAAGGGCACCATCCGCCTCGGCGACACCGTCAAGCTCGGCTACGTCGACCAGAGCCGCGCGCATCTCAACGACAAGAACACCGTGTGGGAAGAGATCTCCGGCGGCAACGACATCATGTTGCTCGGCGACAGGATCGAGATGAACTCGCGGGCCTACGTCGGCTGGTTCAACTTCAAGGGCCCCGACCAGCAGAAGAAAGTAGGCCTTCTGTCAGGCGGTGAGCGCAACCGCGTGCATCTGGCAAAGATGCTCAAGGAGGGCGGCAACCTGCTGCTTCTCGACGAGCCGACCAACGACCTCGATACCGAAACCCTTTCGGCGCTCGAAGCCGCCCTGGAAGATTTCCCCGGTTGCGCCGTGGTCATCTCGCATGACCGCTTCTTCCTCGACCGCATGGCGACGCACATCCTCGCTTTCGAGGGCGACAGCCACGTCGAATGGTTCGAAGGCAACTTCGCCGACTACGAGGAAGACAAGAAGCGACGCCTGGGCGATGCCGCGGTCGAGCCCCACCGCATCAAGTTCAAGCGCTTCGATCGAACGTGAGTGTCACGAACGCCCGTCGCATTTTTCCCTGACCCGGGTGTAGGCTGAGTTCGCAGCGCCGGCTTCGAAACCCAGCCTCCTCGTGCTCATCTCTGCTGGGTTACGCGCCTCACGGCCGCAATCAAGCCCGCGCTTCTGAGTTTGTGGCCAGCGCTAAGCCTGACCCACCGCCGTCAATCCCGCGAAGGGGCTTCCGCGCAAGACAGCCATCGTCTTGCGCGATGCGCCCATGACCACAAATAGACGGGCTATCAAGGAAGCGCAGAGACGAGCCAGCGAGAGCGAGATGCCTTTCCTCTTTGCCATCCTGAATGCCGAGGCTGGGCTGCGCCTCTCCCGCATCCATTCCACCACTGGCTTGCCTTCCCTTAGCGCCGCATGGGATAGTTCGTCCCAATCCCAGTAACGGAGCCTTGCCATGGCGGATGCACCCCTGCAGATCGGCCTTCTGCTCTTCCCGCGCCTGACACAGCTCGACATGACGGGGCCATTCGAGGTGTTTGCCCGGCTGCCCAACGCCAAGGTGCATCTCATCTGGAAATCCCGCGAGCCCGTGACAAGCGACGTCGGCCTGCAGATCCTGCCCACCACGACGCTTGCTGAATGCCCGCCACTGGACGTCATTTGCGTGCCCGGCGGCCCCGGCATGAATGCGCTGCTCGAGGACGAGGAGGTGCTGGCGTTCCTGCGCAAGCACGGCGCCAGCGCCCGCTACGTCACCTCCGTATGCACAGGCGCCCTCGTTCTCGGTGCCGCGGGCCTGCTCAAGGGCTACAAGGCCGCCACCCACTGGGCGTCGATGGAATTCCTGAAGGCGTACGGCGCCGAGCCCGTGAACACCCGGGTCTGCATCGATCGCAACCGCATCACCGGCGGCGGCGTGACGGCGGGCATCGATTTCGGCTTGCGCATCGCCGCAATGCTCAGCGACCAGACGACGGCCGAGAAGATACAGCTCTATATGGAGTACAATCCTGAGCCCCCGTTCCGGGCGGGCTCCCCCGACACTGCGCCGCCGCAGGTGGTGAGCGAGTTCAAGTCATATGTCGCCGGCATGCTGACGCAACGCCGCGAAGCCGTGGAGCGCAGTGCACGCAAGCTCGGCTGACGCGCGCTGCTCCGTGATCGCTGCGGACATCACGGCCTTGCGGAGGTTTCCTGCGGCGCGCACGATGACGCAGCGCTGCCCCTTACGCTTCAAGCGTCAACTAACGACTGTCTGCGCCAGCCATCGCGCGAGCGATGCTCAGATGCCGTCATGAACTACCCGATCGTTGCAGTCTGTCTCGCGCAATCCTCAGACCTAATCCTATAAATATCTAGGCTAATCCACGCAATTTGAGATCCGCATTGCGCATTTAGGAAACTCTTAGACGTTGCCGCACTAAGCTTGGCACAGATTGAAGTTTCTACTGCGTGCGGCGTCTAATGCACTTCTACAAGAGTGAAACCAGGTCCCGGCATGACGGCGTTGCCCGCCTGCGTCTGGCCGACCGCACGGTGACGTCGCTTGTTGCGACGTCCGCTTTTCTTGTCGGCGCTGCTTTCCCCATCTCCTTCTTCGTGGCCGAGCATTCCCGCGTGAAGGCAGAGATCGCGCTCGAAGCGCGGCTCTACGCCGGTGAGGCTGCGGCCTTCGCAGAGCAAAGCCCCGATTTCTGGAACGCACTCGCGGGCACCTCCCCTCCCGGTCCTGCCCGCAGCCAAATGATCGAAGCAACCGCGGATCTGCCTTCGAGCCACCTCCCAATCCTCAGGCGCGTGGTGCGCAGCACGGACGGCGCCACCCTGGTTCTCTCAGCGCCGGAAAGCAGACTCGCGCCGCCCGTCGTCACCGCTTCGCACGAGTTCGGCCGTGGCCTTGGCACTGTGAGCATCGAAGCATCGCTCCGTCCCACTCTAGCCGCGACAGGCGGGATCGCTGCCTGCTCTAGCCTTTTTGCTCTTCTGTTCCTGTACGTCTTGCGGCGTGTCCCGCTGCGCATGCTGACGGGCGCCATCAAGCGCGCAAACTATCTCGCCGAGCATGACGTTCTGACAGGCCTCGCCAACCGGATGACGCTGGTTTCCGCGCTGGAGACCGCGATCGCCAGCAATCAATCCGGAGCCGTTTTGCTCATCGATCTCGATCGTTTCAAGGCTGTAAATGACACCCACGGGCATGCGGGCGGCGACCTCCTCATTCAATCGGTAGCCCGGCGGATGAAGTTTGCGGCCGGCGTGCATGACGTCGTTGCGCGCCTGGGCGGTGACGAGTTTGCAATTCTGACGACAGGCGCGACACACCACGACATCGATGCCCTTTGTCACCGCCTGCGTCTGAGCCTCGCCTACCGCGATCCCGAGCAGCCTTCCTATTGCAGCGATGTCAAGGCGAGCATCGGCATCTATCGGACCGGCGATGGCAGTGCAAACGCGCTCGAGGCGCTGAAGAAGGCCGATATCGCGCTCTACCAGGCCAAGGCCGACGGGCGTGATCGCGTCTGCGTCTACAATCCGTTGATGGAAGAGGCCACGCGCGCGCGTCATAGCCTGGAAAACGACATTCGCACGGCCGTCGCACGGCGTCAGTTCACGCTCGCGTATCAGCCACAGGTTAAGATGGCGGATGGCACCCTAGTAGGCGCCGAGGCCCTGATGCGCTGGCAACGTCCCGGCCATGGCAAGGTGGGCCCAGACCGCTTCATACCTATCGTGGAGGCGCTGGGCCTCATACCGGAGCTGGGCGCCTGGGCACTCGAAGAAGCCTGCACCCAGGCCTCCCAGTGGCCAAGCTCCTGCACAATCTCGGTGAACGTGTCCGCCCTGCAGCTTCGCGACCTGAAGTTTGCCACCATCGTTGCGAATTGCCTGCGTGCGACGCAACTCAATCCCGCGCGACTGGTGCTCGAGATCACCGAAAGCGTGCTGCTTGCCGACAGTGAGATGATTTTCGCCACCCTCAATGCGCTGCGCAAGATGGGCGTGCAGATCGCACTCGATGACTTCGGGACCGGCTTTTCAAGCCTCAGCTATCTCACCCGCTTCCCGTTCGACAAGATCAAGATCGACCGCAGCTTCGTGCAGCGCGCGACGTTGGACGCGAAATCCTTCGAGGTGCTCTCGATGGTTCTCAAGCTGGCGCAAACGCTCGATCTCGTGGTGATTGCCGAAGGCATCGAGACAGAGGAGCAGGCCGCGCTGCTGGTGCGGCTCGGGTGCGAGGTCGGCCAAGGCTATCTGTTTGGATTGCCTGGAGTTGCCGAGGCACTCGATTTTGCCGCAATCGATCGTTCCGCACTTGTAGCCTGATTTCGTTTTCTTGAACGTTTCTTACGGGGGGACCCATGATCAGCAGGTTCATTGCCTTTGTGTTCCTTGCCACCGCCACCGCCTTTGCCCATGCCGCCGCTGCCAGCGCCGTGACGATCGGCTTTTCCCAGGTCGGTTCCGAGAGCGAATGGCGCGTCGCTTTCTCCGAAAGCATGAAGCGGCATGCCGAGGCGCGGCACATCGACCTCATCTTCTCCAATGCAGAGAACGTCAGCGAGAGGCAGATTGCGGCCGTCACCGCTTTCATCGAGCGCAAGGTCGACGCGATCATCATCGCGCCCATCATCGTGACGGGCTGGGATGGCGTGCTGAAGGCTGCGAAAGCGGCAAACATTCCCGTTTTCATCGTGGATCGCGCTGTGCAGAGCGATCCGTCGCTGTTCGTGACGCGCATCGCGGCCAACTTCAACCTCGAGGGTAAGCTCGCAGGCGCGTGGTTGGCACAGGCAAGTCGCGGCAACTGTCAGGTGATCGAGCTGCAGGGAACCATCGGCTCTGCCGCAGCGCTGGAACGCCGGCGTGGCTTCCTCTCGATTGCCTCCCAGTTTCCCGGGCTGCAGGTGGTGCGTTCGCACAGCGGCAACTTCCGCAAGGAAGGCGGCAAGGCGATTATCGAGGACATCTTCAATTCCGCGGCCGGCACCCTGAAGAATGTCTGCGCCATCTACGCGCACAATGACGACATGATGCTCGGCGCGATCGAGGCGCTCAAAGCCAGGGGCCTGCAGCCCGGCAGGGACATCCTGACGATCTCGGTCGACGCCACGAGTGAAGCGCGTGCTGCGATTGCGTCGGGGGACATCAACGCGTCTGTCGAACTCAAGTCGGATACCGGCGCACTCGTGTACGACGTCGTTCTCGGCTATCTCGCCGGCAGCCGCAACTATCCGAAATGGGTGGTGATCCCGACAGATCTCGTGACGCGCGAAAGCCTCGCCCGCGATTGAGGGGCGGACTTTGAACCTTCCAACCGGCCGCCCGCTATTTCAGGCGCGGGCGCTCGGCCTGGATCAGGTCGCACATAAGATCGCCCATGGCGGAGAAATCCTGAGCGCCATAGCCGCGGGCCCGCGCCGTGGAGAACATTTCACGGGCTGCTGCCGCAACCGGCAACGGCACGCGTGCGGCGTTTGCGGCGCCGACGATGAGCGACAGGTCCTTGTGGGCCAGATCGATGGTAAAGCCCGGACTGGTGTCGCCTGCCAGCACCTTGTTGGGCCAATTGATCTTGAGCTGCCCGTTGGTGGCCGTGGTGCCGTGGATCACCTCAAGCGTCTTCGCCAGGTCGAGGCCGAAGCGTTGCGAGAGCGCAAGCGCCTCCGCGTTGAGCTGGCACAGGATGATGGCAAGGTAGTTGTTCACGAGCTTCGTGCGCGTTCCGCTGCCGCCTTGGCCACAATGATGGATGGTGGTGCCCATGGCTTCGAGCAGCGGACGCACGCGCTCGAAGTCGGCTGCTTCCGCCCCGACCATGAAGAGGCTCTCGCCGCGCTCGGCGTGCCAGGCAAGCCGCCCGATGGGCGCATCGACCGTGCGGATGCCGCGCTTCTTGCCCTCGGTGTGAAGCTTGTCGGTGGTTTCGGGATCGATGGTGGAGAGATCCATCACCAGGCTGCCCGGCACGAGGTTATCGAATACGCCACCAGGCCCCATGACCACGCTGTCGACCTCTTTGCCGGTCGGCAGCACGGTGATCACGATCGATGAGGCCTTCGCCACCTCGGCAGGCGTTGCAGCAGACGTCGCGCCAAGCTTCACCAACTCGGCAACCGGCGCCGGATTGATATCGCTGACGACGAGACTGAACCCCTTCTTGACACAGTTGGCGGCCATGCCGCGTCCCATGGCGCCAAGTCCGATGAAACCGATCTTCTCACCCTTTGCCACGACGTTTCCCCTTCCCGCTTCTGGACCAGAAGCAGATAGCAACGAAACGCCGCTACGTTAAGCGCGACCGTTCGGGGCCAATCAGCGCGGCTGAGGGCGTGAGATACCGAAAATGCGGTCCCACAGCGTGCCACCCGCAAAGCGGCGCCCCACGACGAAGTAGGCGATCACCAGCGCGAAAAGCAGAAGTGCAGGGCCGCCATCGAGCTTGAAGCCGCCGGACGTGGTGTGCCCCGTGAACAACGCGATGACGTAGCCGATGGCGAAGAATGCCGTGAAAAAATCCAGTATTGCGGCAACCACGCGCTTCCAAACCGGTGCCGCGCGTACTGGCGAATTCTGGGCTGTCATGCGACCCTCCTCCCGCTGCTGACAGCCGGAGAATATCCGTTCACGATGCTTCGAGCAGATGGTCGCCTCGCAGGCGCGAGATGAAGCCGGGGCAAAGGCTACTTCGCCTGGATCAGGGCTTGGCTTTGAGCCGCTTCAGGCCCTCCAGGCTCTCGGGCAGGGCCGGTGATTTTTGCAGCGCACTGCGGAAGTCGGCTATCGCCTCCGCCTTCTTGCCCATCGCCTCGTAGATATGACCGCGCGTGTCCAGCGCTGCGGGTTCGCCGGGGGCAAGCTCCAGCGCTTTCGTCACGTCGGCCAGCGCTTCTGCCTTGCGGCCGCTCTTGAGGTGCGCCCAGGCACGGCCATTGTATGCCGCCGCATATCGGGCGTTGAGGCGGATGGCTTCGCCATGGTCGGCAATGGCGCCGTCATAATCTCCCTGCCGCGCCCGCGCCAGCCCCCGCCCGAAGTAGGCCGCTGCGTAGCGCGGGTTGAGCTTCAGCGCCTGGCTGCAGTCTGCGATGGCACTGGGGTAGTCACCCTTCTTCGTATGGTCGAGGCAGCGGCTGTTGTAGGCAACCGCATAATCCGGCGCGAGGCTTATGGCGCGGCTGTGATCCCGCAGGGCCGCGTCAACGTCGCCCGCCACGCGGTAGCCGTTGCCGCGATGGTTGAGGGCAACCACGTTGTCCGGATCGTCCCGTAGCACCGCACCGCAGGCTTCGATGGAGCCCTGCGCGTCGGTGGCGCGCACGCACGCCTTCATCGCGTCCTCCGCGGCATGCGCGATGGACGTCGGCAGGCAGAATGCCATCGCTACGAAGCTTGCGATGGCTGCGATCCTCGTTGCTCTGTGCCGCATGTACCAAGCCTCTAGTGT
>JBDHTJ010000069.1:0-23830 GCA_039808585.1 Hyphomicrobiaceae bacterium
TCGCCATGTCCGTCTGCAAGCCGATCGCCATCGGCACGCCACCGCAATTGCAGTAGCCGAGCGCCTCCAGGAACGCGAGCTGATAGGAATAGTCGAGCCCGAGGCCGCCATACTTGGTGGGTTTGTTGATGCCAAGGAAGCCCATTTTCCCGAGCTTCTTGAACACCTCGTGCGCAGGGAAGATGCCGGCGTCTTCCCACGCATCCACGTGCGGGTTGATCTCGGCCTCGATGAACTTGCGCGCGCTTTCGCGGATCTCTTCGTGCTGGGCCGTGAATTCCATCCCGCGTCCTCCTCTTTTGTGTCTTCTTGGCGAGCACCTGCGCCTTTGACTGGCACTGCCTACATCCTGGCAATCCCGAAGGTGTTGGCCTTCAGCGCGCGCGCGTCCGCTTCCCGGCAGATCGATAGGCATAGCGCGAGCACGCGACGGCTGTCGCGCGGGTCGATCAAGCCGTCGTCCCACAGCCGCGCCGTCGCAAACAGCGCCGTGCTTTCCTTTTCCATGCGCGCGACCACGTTCTTGCGCATCGCTTCGAGCCTGCCGTGATCGACCGGCTTGCCATCACGCTTGGCCTTCTCCTCGCTTACGATCACCAGCACGCCCGCGGCCTGTTCCGGCCCCATCACCGCGATCCGGTTGTTCGGCCACGCGAAGATGAAGCGTGGGTCATAGGCCCGCCCGCACATGCCGTAGTTGCCGGCACCGAAGCTTGCCCCGATGTGCAGCGTGATCTTGGGCACGCGCGCGTTGGTCACGGCCTGTATCATCTTCGATCCGTGCTTGACGATGCCGGCACGTTCCGCCTCCCGCCCCACCATGTAGCCTGTCGTGTTTTGCAGGAACACGATCGGCATGTCGGCCTGATCGCACAGCTGAATGAACTGGGCCGCTTTCACGGCACCCTCGGCATCGATGGGGCCGTTATTGCCGATGATGCCGATCGCCTCGCCCTCGATCGTGGCCTGCCCACACACGGTGTGCGTACCGTAAAGCGCCTTGAAGTCGACGAAGTCGCCGTCGTCGACGAGCCGTGCGATCACTTCCCGCACGTCGTAGGGTTTGCGATAGTCCACCGGCACCACGCCCGCGAGTTCGTCTGGACTGTAGCGGGGCGGCTTCCACGATTTGCGGGGCAACACCGGCAGCCGCTCGTTCCACGGCAGCGCGGCCATGATCTCGCGCGCGATCCGTATGGCATCGGCATCGTCCTCCGCCATGTGCTCGGCAATGCCGGACACGGTGGCGTGCATCTCGGCACCGCCCAGTTCCTCGTCCGTCGCGATCTCGCCCGTTGCAGCCTTCAGCAGCGGTGGCCCGGCGAGGAAGATCTTGGCCCGCTTCTTCACCACGATGACATAGTCCGAAAGGCCCGGGTGATATGCCCCGCCAGCCGTGGAAGACCCGTGCACCACCGTGACGTGCGGAATTCCGAGCGCCGACATCCGCGCCATGTTCGCGAACGTCTGGCCGCCCTCGACGAAGATCTCCGACTGGTAGTTGAGGTTTGCCCCGCCGGACTCGACCAGCGAGATGTACGGCAGCTTGTTCTTGATCACGATCTGGTGCGCCCGCAGCGTCTTGCGCAGGCCCATGGGCGCCGTGGTGCCGCCCTTGATGCCGCTGTCGCTGGCCGTGACCATGCAGCGGATGCCGCTGACATAGCCGATGCCCGCGATCGTGCCACCGCCCTGGATGTTCTCCGCGCCATCGTCGTCGTGCATGTTGAGCCCGGCCAGCGTCGAGATCTCCAGGAATGGCGAACCGCGGTCGAGCAGGTGCGCAATGCGCTGGCGTGGTGTCAGCTGTCCGCGCTTCTCGAACATCGGCAGCTTCTGGTTCGAGGTGTCGCGCACGCGCGCCTCGAGGTGGCGGAACTGGTCGACCAGCGCCAGCATCTCGCGCCTGTTCTCGTCGAAGGTGACTGAGTTCGTGTCGATCCGGCTTTCGATGATGGCCATCACCTGCTCCTGCCGTCTTCGCGGCGCCATGCCTGCGGGCGAAAGTCCTGCCCCTGCGCGAGCTGTCAGCTTTCCCCTTCGTCGAGCACCTTCGGCAGGCTCGCGCGATGGAAACCGTCGTAACGGGGCAGTGGAGTTCTGTTGGGCGGCAGCGGCCGGCTGATCTTGGTATTCGGCGCGGCTCCATCGACGCGAAGCGTCGTACCGGAGATGTAGGCGGCTCCTTCCGAAAGAAGGAACACGATCGCCGAGGAAACCTCGCTCTCCGTCCCCATGCGTCCCAGCGGCGCGATGTTCTTCATGTTCCGGATCCGCGCGCCCATCTCCGGCGGATACTGGTCCATGCCCGAGGAGGCGATCCAACCCGGCGCCACAGCATTGACGCGTACGTTCGACACCGACCACTCGTTGGCGGCCGTCTCGGTGAAGTTGACCATGCCGGCCCGCGCCGCCCCCGAATGGCCCATCGAAGGCATGCCGAGCCACATGTCGGCGACGACGTTCACGATGCTCCCGCCACGCCCCTGCATCCACTGCGTGTAGCATTCCCGCGCCATCAGGAAGCCGCCGGTGAGGTTGGTGCGCACCACCGTTTCCCACCCCTTTTGCGTTATGTTCACGAGAGGTGCCGCGAACTGTCCGCCCGCATTGTTGACGAGACCGTCGATGCGGCCGTGCGCTGCGAGAATGGAAGTGACGCAAGCCGCCACCTGCTCCTCGACACGGATGTCACACACGTGTTGCGTGGCAATTCCTGGCCCAACGTCCGCTGCAATTTCCGCCGCAACCGCTGCAAGCTTCTCGGCCTTGCGTCCGACAAGGGCCACTTTCGCCCCGAGGCTCGCAAGCTCATGCGCCACGCAGCGCCCTATGCCGCTGCCACCTCCAGTGACCACGATCACCTGTCCATGGAACAGACCTGCGTGAAACACGGAACGGTAATGCGACTGCGCACTCTTGGCCGCGGCGATGCCCTCGGCGTCATCCTCGCTCATGCGTTCCTTCCCGGCGCCACATCGGGCGCATCTTGAGCCAGTCTCTTGGACGGCCTTTTTGTTGCAAAGCAACATCGTGCGGATGTGCACCGACGTCACCTCGAAAGCATTTTGAGGTTGCCTCAGAGTTGAGTTTCGCTCAAAATTTGCGGCGCTGTCAATTTCACCCGAGCGCCGGCTTGCGGTTTTTCTAAGGTCTGCGGATCGCTCTGATGCAACGGGCTTTGAAGAATGAGGCGTCTCCTCCCGTCGGTCGCTGGGGCGCACGCGAGGCCGGCATAATCGAGGTTGCTAGCCGCTTGTTCGCGGACAAGGGCTACGACAGCGTCACTATGGCTGCGGTTGCCGGGGCCTGCGGCCTCTCGGAAGGCACGCTCTACAATTACTTTCGCGACAAGAGCGACCTCGCCGTCCGCGCCTGTCTCGTGGCTTTCGAACGCCATGCCGACGAGGCGGAGGAGATCGTTGCCAACGCACGCAGCTTGCGCGCTGGGCTCGAGCAGCTCACCGCGCTGGAACTGCGCATCCTGATAGAATCGCGCGGCATGATGCGCATCTGGCTGCGTGAGGTTCGCGGCGCGGACGGCTATCCACGCTCGGCCGCACGCCACGTGCTCAGGCGGTTTTCCGGCAACCTCATCGCCTTGTTCAAGAAATGGCAGGCCATGCCCGATGCCGCAACTGGCCTCGACCTTTCCATCATGCGCGACATCTTCTTCGGCAGCGCCGAACACATCGTGGGCACCGCCATCGTCCAGCATCGCGTTGAGGATCTCGACGTTGAAAAGCTCGCGCGCGATCTCGCCTCTGCCTATCTGCGCGCCTTCGATATCAAGCCCGTCAATGGGGCACGCAAGGGCGTCCGCCGCTTGAATGGGCATCAGGCAAAACGGTCTCGGTCGCCACGGGAGAGCAAACGTACGCGTCCCGAACCAGGGTGAAAAAAGTTTCCCGGCGGCCGGGGGCGTCATCTGGCGCTTTCTACGGGGCCGGTTTACATACTTAGTCAAAGATGCGGCCCGTAAGAGGCCGCACGATAACAAACAAAGGCGCCGTCAACATCGCGCCGGGGGGAGGAACGACGTGGAGCTCTTGCAGCTCATCGTAGGTGGTATGGCGCAAGGCTGTGTCTATGGCCTGATCGCGCTCGGCTTCGTGCTGATCTACAAAGCCACCGAGATGGTGAATTTCGCCCAGGGCGACATGATGATGCTGGGCGCATTCATGGCGCTCACCTTCATTGGCGGCTTCGGACTGAATTACTGGCTGGGCTTCCTGCTCGCCTGCATCAGCATGGCGGTCTTCGGATACCTGCTCGATGCGCTGGTGCTGCGGCGCATTATCGGTCAGCCGCAGTTCGCCGTCGTCATCCTCACCATCAGCATGGGCTTCCTGTTCCGCTCCGGCGCCGGCTTTGTGTGGGGGCAGGAGACGCAGGGCTTCGACACGCCTTTCACCAACCGCATCCTCAATGCCGGTGGCCTCATTGTGCCGTTCGAAAGCATCTCGATGATCGTCGGCACGATCGTGCTGGCCATCGTGCTCTACGGCTTCTTCAACTACACCAAGCTCGGCAACGCCATGCAGGCCGCCTCTCAAAACCAGCTGGCGGCTTATTACATGGGCATTCCCGTGAAGCGCATCAACTCGCTGATCTGGGCGTTGTCGGCCGTCGTCGCCACCATCGCGGGCGTGCTCCTGTCGCCGGTCTCCCTTGTCGAGCCGTCGATGGGCTTCCTCGGCATAAAGGCATTTGCGGCCGCTGTCGTGGGTGGCTTCGGCAGCCTGCTCGGCACCGTTCTGGGAGGGCTCATCGTCGGCATTTCTGAAACGCTGGCCGGGCGCTTCCTTCCGCCCGGGTTCAAGGAGATCGTCGCCTACCTCATCATGCTCATCGTGCTGCTGATCCGCCCGCAAGGCCTTTTCTCCACCATGCAGCGCAAGAAGGTGTGAGGGGCCATGCGCATTCTCTTCAAGACCTCCTATCTCGACGACATCCGCCTCTTTCAGCACAACGGGCAGCGCTTCTGGTATGGCCTGCTCGTGGCAGCGCTGTTCCTGGCGCCCACCGTCCTGCGCGAGTTCTATCTGGGCGAGCTGTCTCAGATCTTCATTCTCGCCGTGGCCGGCATCGGCTTGATGCTTCTCATCGGCTATACGGGCCTGGCAAGCCTCGGCCACGGCGCCTTCATGGCCATCGGCGCCTACACCTGCACCTACCTCTTCGCGCAGGGCGTGCCTTGGCTCGTGGCCTTCCTCGCCGCGGGTCTGCTCTCCGCCATCGCTGGCGTCGCGGTTGCCCGGCCCGCCAACCGGATGACGGGCATCTACCTTGCCATCGCTACCATCGCCTTCGCGGCCATCGTCGAGCAGGTGGTGATCCGCTGGGAGCACGTCACGAAGGGCCATGGCGGCATGGCCGTTCCCCCCGTCGATCTTTTCGGCCTCAAGCTCACCCAGGCATGGCAGTTCTACTATCTCTGCCTCGTCGTGCTTGTGCTCGTGACAGTCGCCGCCATCAATCTCATCCGCTCGCCCACCGGCCGCGCGATGGTTGCCATCCGCGACAGCGAGATTTCTGCGCAGAGCCTCGGCGTTAATGTCGTGCGCTATAAGACCATCGCCTTCGGTCTCAGCGCCTTCATCACGGGTCTCGGCGGCGCGCTGCTCGGCCACAAGATGAAGTTCATCTCGCCCGATGCCTTCAACACCATCCTGTCGATCCAGCTGCTGCTGATGGTGGTGGTGGGCGGCCTCGGCTCCATCCAGGGCGCGATCTACGGCGCCATCTTCGTCGGCGGACTGCCGCAGGCCATTGCTCTGTTGCGCGATGTGCTTCCGCCGGCCATCGGCCGCACGCCGGGCCTCGAGCCGGGCCTCTTCGGCCTCGTCATGATCCTGGTCGTCTTGTTCGAGCCCATGGGAATCTACGGTCGCTGGCTGAAGATCAAGACCTACTTCGACTACTTCCCGCTCTACCGCCGCTCCACCTTCAAGCGGCAACGGTCGTACCTCAAGACGGAGCGCGTACGGTGAGCCTCTTCCAGGTCGAAAACCTCCAGATCTCCTTCGGCGGCATCAAGGCCGTGGACGGCGTCACCTTCTCGGTCGAGAAGGGCGAGATCTTTGCCATCGTAGGCCCCAACGGCGCTGGCAAGAGCACCATCTTCAATCTCATCAGCCGCATCTATCAGCCGACCGGTGGCCGCATCCTGTTCGAAGGCGAGGACATCACCAACACCCCCGCGCACCGCGTGGCCGGGCTCGGGATCGCGCGCACCTTCCAGAACATCGAGCTGTTCGAGCACGCCACGGTGCTCGACAACCTTCTCATCGGCCGCCATTGCCGCGCGCGGCCCAACTTCCTGTCCGAGATGCTGTTCACGCCCGGTGTGCGCAGGGCGGAGCTGGCGCATCGCGAGGCGGTGGAAGAGGTGATCGACTTCCTCGACCTCGCCAACTACCGCGACCAGCGCATCTCGAGCCTGCCCTATGGCGCACGCAAAGTGGTCGAGCTTGCCCGTGCCCTGTGCGCGAAGCCGAAGCTCCTGCTCCTCGACGAGCCGGCCTCTGGTCTCAACACCGAGGAGACCGAGGAGGTTTCGTTCTGGATCGAGGACATCAAGAACGATCTCGGTGTCACGGTGATCATGATTGAGCACGACATGTCGCTCGTCTCCGCGGTGTCCAACCGCGTGCTGGCGCTCAACAACGGTAGGCCCCTCGCCATCGGTACACCTTCGGAGGTGCAATCCGACAAGGCTGTCATCGAGGCCTACCTTGGCGCGGCGGAGGCGGCATGAGCGAAGCCACTCCCATTCTCTCCGTCCGCAACCTGGAAACCTATTACGGGCCCATCACGGCGATCCGCGGCGTCAGCTTCGACGTCAAGCCCGGCCAGATCGTGACGATCCTCGGCGCCAACGGCGCCGGCAAGACCACCGTGCTCAAGACCGTGTCCGGCGCCATGGAGCCGCAGAAGGGTTCCGTCTCCTTCAATGGCCGCCCCATCACTGGGCGCGAGCCGGATTGGGTTGCCCGGCAGGGTATCGCGCACGTGCCCGAGGGCCGCGAGATATTTCCCTTCATGACCGTGAAGGGCAACCTGATGATGGGCGCCTACGCGCGTTCCGACAGGGCCGCCATCGAGAGCGACCTGGAGATGGTTTACAGCTATTTCCCCATCCTTAACGAGCGCCAGAACTCTCAGGCAGGCTTCCTGTCGGGCGGCCAGCAGCAGATGCTCGCGATTGGCCGCGCGCTGATGGCGCGCCCCAAGGTGATGCTGCTCGACGAGCCCTCGCTCGGCCTCTCGCCGCTGCTCGTGAAGGAGATCTTCGGCATCATCAAGCGGCTCAACAAGGAGCAGGGCGTCACCATGCTGCTTGTCGAGCAGAACGCCAACATGGCGCTCAAGGCCGCCGACTACGGCTACGTGCTCGAAGTCGGCCGCATTGTGCTCGAGGGCGAGTGTACGCGCCTGATCGAGAACGAGGACGTGCGCGAGTTCTACCTCGGCCACAAGGAGCAGAGCGTACGTGGCAAGAAGCGCTGGAAGCGCACCAAGCGGTGGCGGTGAACGTGGCGGCAGCGAGACCGAGTGATCAGACATGAGCCTGATGGAGACACAACCCGTCCTTGTCGATGGTTTCTCGACCATCCCGACGCTGTTCTGGCAACGCGTGACCACACGCGGCGCCAAGGTTGCGATGCGCGAGAAGGATCGCGGCATCTGGAAGGCCTATACCTGGGCAGACTATGGTGCAGCCGCGCGTGCCATCGGCCTCGGCCTCGTCTCGCTGGGGTTCCAGCCGGGCGAACGCGCAGCCATCCTTTCCGAGAACAACAAGGAGTGGCTGTTCTGCGATCTCGGCATCATCTGTGCAGGCGGCGTCTCCACCGGCATCTATCCCACAGACTCTCCCGCGCAACTCGAATACCTCATCAACGACAGCGAATCCCGCGTGCTGTTCGTGGAGAACGAGGAGCAGCTCGACAAGATCCTTGCGGTGCGCGAGCGCACGCCATGCCTCAAGCATGTCGTCGTGTTCGACCTGGAGGGCCTGCGCGGCTTCGCCGACGCACACGTGATGTCGCTCGAGAAGCTGATGGAACTCGGCCGCGCCTATGATGCGGCCAATCCCAAGGCCTGGGACGAACGCCTTGCCGTCTCCAAGCCGCACGATACCGCTGTCATTGTCTACACCTCCGGCACCACGGGCCCCGCCAAGGGCGCCATGCTCTCCCATCGCAACATCATGTTCCAGATGGAATCTTTCGACCGCCTGGGGCTCGAGCAGCACGACACGGACGAGACGTTGAGCTTCCTGCCGCTGTGCCACGTGGCCGAGCGCATCGGCGGCTGCTTCAACCACATCGCCGCAACGCACATAACGAACTTCGCCGAAGCCCCCGACACCGTACCGCAGAACCTGCGCGAGGTTGCCCCGCACACCTTCCTCGCCGTGCCGCGTGTGTGGGAGAAGCTCTATTCCGCCATCACCATCCAGATCAAGGAAGGCACAGCGCTCGGCCGCGCCGCCTATCGCACCGCGATCTGGCTTGGCTACAAGGCGAGCGCCTACGAGATCATGGGCAAGTCGGCTCCCTTGCCGCTGAAAGCTGCGCGCAGCCTAGCCGATTGGCTGGTGCTGAAGAACATCCGCACCGTTCTGGGCCTCAATCGCATCCGTTATGCTGCGACAGGTGCAGCCCCCATTTCTCCCGACCTCATCGCCTGGTACTGGGCGCTGGGCGTGAAGATGTTCGAGGTCTACGGCCAGACGGAGAACACCGGCCTTGCCACGTCGAATTATCCCGGCAAGCTCAAGATCGGCTCTATCGGCATCGCCGCGCCCCATACGGAGGTGAAGCTGTCGCCGCAGGGGGAAATCCTGCTGCGCGGACCCCACGTCTTCAAGGGCTACCTCAACAAACCGGAAAAGACCGCCGAGGCCCTGCAGGACGGATGGCTGCACACCGGCGATGTCGGCGTGATCGACCCCGATGGCTTCGTGCGCATCACCGACCGCATGAAGGACATCATCATCACCGCAGGTGGCAAGAACATTACGCCCAGCGAGATCGAGAACCAGCTCAAGTTCTCGCCCTACATCTCCGATGCGGTCGTGATCGGCGACAAGCGCAAGTTCCTCACCTGCCTCATCATGATCGACCAGGACAACGTGATGAAGTTCGCGCAGGACAACGCCGTGCCCTTCACGAATTACGCCAGCCTCTGCCGCGCAAGCGAGGTGCAGGAGCTCATCGAACGTGAGGTCGAGAACGTCAACAGGAAGTTCGCCCGGGTCGAGACCGTCAAGAAATTCCGCCTAATCGATCAGCTGCTCACGGCCGAGGACGAGGAGTTGACGCCGACCATGAAGCTCAAACGCGGGTTCGTGGAGAAGAAGTACGCGCCCCTCATCAAGGAGATGTACGCTTCGGAGTGACGGAACTGCCTACACGGGCAGGGTGGCAAGGCAACAGATCAGGAATCAGGAAACAGCAAAGAAACCCTGAGAAGGAGGAACGCATGACCAAACTGAAGACACTGGCAGGCGCGCTCTTGGTGAGCGCACTCGCGATGCCGGCGATGGCCGAGGACGGCGTCACCGACACCGAGATCATTCTGGGGAGTCACACCGCCCTCAGCGGACCGGTGAGCGCCTGGGGCGTCGGCGCCACCGAAGGCACGCGCATGCGCATCGACGAGATCAACGAGAAGGGCGGCATTCACGGTCGCAAGCTCAAGCTGATCGTCGAGGACAGCCAGTATCAGGTGCCGCGCGCCGTGCAGGCCGCCAACAAGCTCATCAACAACGACAAGATCTTCATGATGATGGGCGCGCTGGGCACTGCGCACAACAACGCCGTGCTGGGCGAGCAATTGCAGAAGGGCGTGCCCAACATCTTCCCCTTCACCTCTGCGCGTTCGATGGGAGAGCCGCACCACAAGCTGAAGTTCGTGCAGCTCTCGAGCTACTACGATCAAGTGCGTTCCTCCGCCAAGTATTTCATCGAGAAGGAGGGCAAGAAGAAGCCGTGCGCGATGTACCAGGACACGGACTTCGGCCACGAGATCCGCGACGGCTTGCGTGATCAGGCCAAGGCCTCGAAGCTCGAAGTCGTGGCGGAAGCCTCCTACGGCCCGACCGATACCGACTTCGTGGCGCCCATCAGCAAGCTGAAGGCCGCTGGCTGCGATTACGTGGCGATCGGCTCCATCATCCGCGACAGCATCCAGGCCGTTGGCACGGCCAAGAAGCTCGGCTGGACGGACGTGGTGTTCGTCGGCCAGGCCGCCTCCTATGATCCGATCGTGGCGGCAGCGCCCGGCGGCATCATGGAAGGCTTCTACTCCGGCACGGGCATGCCCTACGCCTATCCCGACACCTCATCAGATGCCATCAAGGCGTGGGCTGCAAAGTACAAGAGCCGCACAGGCCAGGAGCCCAATAGCGCTGCCCAGTACAGCTACGTCGGCACCGATATCGTCGCCAAGGCGCTGGAGGCTGCCGGCAAGGATCTGACGCGCGACAAGTTCATCGCGGCGCTCGAGGCCATCAAGGACTACAAGCCGTTCTTCCCCGGCCCGACCATCAGCTTCGCCAGTGACAAGCACTTCGGCACCAATGCCTCCTTCCTTGCCAAGGTTGAAGGCGGGCGCTGGAAGGTGATCGCCGAGAACATCCTCTACTGAGCCCGGATGTGGAAGCGCCCCCTTCTCCAGATCGGAGAGGGGGGCGTTTTCATGTGCTGCGCTTGAGCACCGCGCAGCGCCCGAAGTCAGGCAGGGCGCGCACTCTGCTGAGACAAGGCGCCCCGCAACCTCGATCCTTTCACCACCAGCCGCTTTTCGCGCAGGCGTCGGCCTTTCGCCGCCTTCTCCTTTTCTGGCAAGACGTCTAGGCTTGGCCATTCTCCTGTAATCAGAGCACGCGCATAGGCGTTGGCATGGCCCGAGCGGCGCATCGCGGCCGCGGCATTGTGGAAATCGTAGCGCAGGCGCCGCGTCTCCAGCACCAAGTCATCGCCGCGTTCGAGCACCAGCCCATACCAGCCGTCCGGCGTTCCATCATTTGCCGGCATGCCGATCACGCCAGGATTGAACCATGCCTTTTTCTGGCTCAGCCGTTCAATAAACGGGATGCCGGCGTGGCCTCCAATGATGATGTCACATCCGGCTTGATCGGTTTCGGCACAAAGTGCCGCCTTTTGCGACGCGAACAGGAACTTGCTGGTCTCGTGCACACCGCCATGCACCACCCGGAACGACCGCCCCGACAGCGTGAACGTGATGGCCGCGGGCAGGCATCTCATCCACTCCCGTGATTGCGCCGAAATGCGCGCAAGCGCGAACGGATACCATCCCTTGGAGAGCAGATCGCACGCCGTGCCCTCTGCAAAGCCGCAACCGCAATCTGCGGCTCCGGCAGCGACCTGCTCCTCGCAATTGCCCGCCACCACATGGCATCCCCAAGCGCGCACAAGTTGCGCGGTCTCTTCGGGCTCGGCGCAATAGGCGATGACATCGCCCGTGCAGATGACCTGCGATGGCGGCACATTGAGTGTCTCGGCAATCGTCTTCATTGCCCGCGTCGCTGCGAGGTTGGAGTAGGGCCCGCCGAAGACGAGCAGCGGCCCCGTCACCTGAATATTCTGCGCCGGCTTCACGTGCGATCCTCTTCACCGAAAACAAGTAAAGGTGATAGCTCAATCATTGGCTCGTGCTAATTCACTGTCGCGTGTCCTGGTCAAAGCTTCAGATGGTCCGCGAGCAGGCGAGCGAGGCGTTCCGTGCGCGCCACCACGATCTGCGGGTTCCAGGCCTTGTTCTTGGCCACGTCGTTGGAAATGGCGAACGCCGACCGTTTGAAGATGGGCCGCTTGTCATCGAACGGCAATGTATCGGCCTGCCGGTTCTCGGCATGCGCGAGCACGGTGAGGTTGCCGAGCATGTGCACGTAGCGCCCTCCCTCGTAGCGGCGGCCGTCCTGTGCCCGGAAGGCGCTGCGCCATGGGCTTCCAGCCGGCGCATTCCGCGGCAGGATATGCTCGCAGCTGACCGTCTTGGGGTCGATGTCGAGCACCTCGCGCGAAATGAGATCATTGATCTTCAGCAGCATCGGCATGCGGAAGCGGTCGCGTAGGCCGAAGCGGTTGTCGGCAAGGCTTCGGCGCGCCTCCGCCCGTTCCACGTCGCTCAGCTCGAGTGACGGCAGATCGGCAGCCCGCCTTGCCTTCATTTCGCGCACAACAGCCGCATAGCGATCGAGAACGAGATTGGGGTCGGTGCCCCGCAGCATCATCACCGTCACCAGCCGCTCCAGCTTGGCGAGGAAGGCCTCGAGCAACTGTGGATCTTTATCGAAGAGCCGGATCGCAAGCAGTGCCGGCGCCTTCCAGGTGTCATGCGTGGTCCGCATCAGCGTTACCACGTGGGCATTGATGCGCTGCATACCGCGGCTGTCGCCGAACTGCGCCTTCAACAGCTTCCGGTAGGCGCGCGCATTTGGCACCAGTTCGTCATTGATGAAGGCCTCCACCTCCTGCGGAAGCTGGAAGGCGCGGAACAGGTCGACCTCGATGGCATGCTGCGGTTTGCGTTCAGTGCGCATCACAATCATGTGCTGCAGCAGCTCGGCCAGCGCATCCTGGCCCATGATCGCCTCGCACTCCTCCCACTGCCCCGCGAGCCGCGCGCGCAGCGCAGCCGGGCAGTCGGCGATCAGCTCCGCTTTCAGCTTGTCCGTTTCGGATTGCCGCAGTCCTCGGTTCTGCGTACTGGCATAGGCATTGCGGGCATCGTCGAGCGTCTGCGCCGTGATCACGACGATGCTCGTTTCCGTATCGAGGAATTGCATGAAGCGCACCAGCCGTTCCTGGCCGAGCCTTCGCAGCGATTGCACGATCACGTCCCGGTTGGAGATGATGTTGCGCTGGCTTTCCGAGAGCCCCAGCTCCGGATCCTCGATGGCATCCTCTGCGCTATCGCTCAGGCCCGCCCCGTCGCCCGCCGCAAATGGCGCTAGCGTCGCGCCGGGCTCCTGCACCCATCGGCGGAAGAATGCGGCATCGGACAGGCGCGGCACGAAACGGTATTGGCCTTCGTTCGGCGCCGCGACAATGGCATGCAAGCGTGCAGCGAACTCCGCATCGGTGGAGAGATCGCGGGCAGCGGCATAGGCGATCATTGCCGTCAGGATGCGCTGCTGGCCGTCTGCGATCGAGGCCGCCCGTTCGCCTTCTGCGGCGGCAAGATAGATCGTGCCCAGGAAGAAGCGGGGTGCGCCGGGACGCGTCGCCCGCTCCACGTCGCTGAACAGCCGCGCGATTTCCGCTTCCCCCCAGCCATACACGCGCTGGTATTCTGGCACGAGATACTGCTCATGCAGCTGCAGCACACTTGCAAGCCCCATGGCCGCAGCTTGTAACGCTGCCATTCTTCCCCTCAACGCAAAATGGCCGACGCTTTGTGCCAGCGCCTTCACCTGCTGGAATTATAACGGGATAGTTTAGTGCAGGAACCCGCTTGGCGGCAGTGTGCGCTGAAGAAAAACTTCGACGCAGACAAAAATCTTATGGAGGATTCACGAAGGACTGGCGCCTTCGCTGCTGCTGGCCCCTGTTCAGTAGGCCCGCAGGCTGCGACCGCTCACGGCGTCGAAAAGATGCACGGCGGCTGGATCCGCGACAACGCGCAGGCCCGGTTCCCGCGCGTGCGCCGCTGGAACGGCAACCACCAGCGCCTCGTCTCCCGCGCGCCCGTGGAATAGCCGCGTGGCCCCCAATTCCTCGATGAACTCCTGCGCGAAGTCGAGACCGTCGGCGCCTGCCGCGAAATGCAGGTCTTCCGGCCGCACCCCCACCTGCACCGCCTGTCCAGCCGATGCGGGAAAGGCTTTGGCATCGAAGGCAAGCTTCCCGCCGCCAACCTCCACCACGCCAGGTCCGTGCACCTTACCCGGCACGATGTTCATCGCCGGCGAGCCTATGAAGGTCGCAACGAACGTGGATGCCGGCTTGCGATAGACGTCCGTCGGCGCACCCACCTGCTCCACTTGTCCCCCATTCATCACCACCACCGTATCGGCGAGCGTCATCGCTTCCACCTGGTCGTGGGTCACGAAAATCGAGGTCGCCTTCAAGCGATTGTGCAATTTTCGGATCTCGATGCGCATCGCCACCCGCAACTTGGCGTCGAGGTTCGAAAGCGGCTCGTCGAAAAGGAAGGCTTGCGGCTCGCGCACGATCGCGCGCCCCATCGCCACGCGCTGACGCTGGCCGCCCGAAAGCGCCCGCGGCTTGCGCGCCAGGAACGTGTCGATGGCAAGAAGCTTTGCGGCTTCCGCCACGCGCCTCTCGATCTCGTCCTTCGGCACGCCGCGATTGCGCAAGCCATAGGCCATGTTGTCGTAGACGCTCATGTGCGGATAGAGCGCGTAGTTCTGGAACACCATGGCGATGTCCCTGTCGGCAGGCTCCACCTCGTTCACGACGCGCCCGCCGATGCTGATGTTGCCCGACGTGATCGTCTCGAGCCCCGCAATCATGCGCAGCAGCGTGGACTTGCCGCAGCCCGAAGGCCCCAGCAGCACCGTGAACGCCCCGTCCGGAATGGCAAGCGACACGCCCTTAACGGCCTCGACACCGCCGGCATAGACCTTGCGAACGTCTTTCAGATCAACGGCGGCCATGCGTACGTCCTGCGCTCATTTCTCGGTCTCCACGAGGCCCTTCACGAACCAGCGCTGCATGAGCACCACCACCGCCACCGGCGGCAGCATGGCGAGCATCGCGGTCGCAAGCACGACGTTCCACTCCGTCAGCGCATCGGCCGTGACGATCATCTTCTTGATGCCGATCACGATTGTCTGCATGTCGTCGCGCGTGGTGATCAGCAGCGGCCACAAGTACTGGTTCCAGCCATAGATGAACAGGATCACGAACAGCGCCGCGATGTTGGTGGCAGACAGTGGAAGCACCGTGTCCTTGAAGAAGCGGAAAGGCCCCGCGCCGTCGAGCTTGGAGGCTTCGATCAACTCGTCGGGCAGGGTCATGAAGAACTGGCGGAAGAACAGCGTAGCGGTGGCCGACGCGATGAGCGGGATGGTGAGGCCCGCGTAGCTGTCGAGGAGATGCAGGTCCGCGACGATCTTGAAGGTGGGGTAAATTCGCACTTCCACCGGCAGCATCAGCGTCATGAAGATGAGCCAGAAGGCTGCCATCCGGAACGGGAATTTGAAGTACACGACCGCGTAGGCGGAGAGGATCGATATGGCTATCTTGCCCGTGGCGATGATCCCCGCCATCACCGCGCTGTTGGCGAGCATCTGCCACACGGGTTGGCGGGTGGTGCCGGATGTGCCCACGAACAGGGTCTTGTAGTACGTCTGGAAAAACAGGCCGCCCGGGGTCAGGGGCATCTGGCCGTTGGCGATGATCGACTGTTCGTGCGTGGAGCCCACGAAACAGAGATAGACGGGAAATGCCACGATCGCCACGCCGAGGCCGAGAATTGCGTAGGCAATCAGATTTCCGAGCGGGCGCTTCTCGACCATCAGTACGTCACCCTGCGCTCGATGTAGCGGAACTGCACGGCCGTGAGCCCGATGACGAGGATCATCAAGATCACCGACTGTGCTGCCGAGCCGCCGAGATCGCCGCCGAGCCTGCCATCGAAGAACACCTTGTAGACCAGCGTTTCAGTGGCCTTGGAAGGACCGCCTGCGGTGGTGGCATCGATGATGCCGAAGGTGTCGAAGAACACGTAGACGATGTTGACCACCAGCAGGAAGAAGGCGGTCGGCGAGAGAAGCGGGAAAATGATCGTCCAGAAACGGCGTACCGGCCGTGCCCCGTCGATGGCCGCGGCCTCGATCACGGACTTGGGGATGGCCTGCAGGCCGGCGAGGAAGAAAAGAAAATTGTAGCTGATCTGTTTCCACGTTGCCGCCATCACCACGAGCAACAGCGCGTGATTGCCGTTAAGCAGCGGGTTCCAGTCCACTCCCAGGCTGCGGATACCCCGTGCGACGATGCCGAGTGACGGCTGGAACATGAACATCCACAGCACGCCCGCTACCGCAGGCGCCACCGCATAGGGCCAAATGAGCAGCGTCTTGAAGGCCGCAGCGCCCTTGATGTGCTTGTCGGCCTGCACTGCCAGAAGCAAGGCGATAGAGAGCGAAAGCAGCGTCACGGCGGTGGCAAACAGCGCCGTTGTGCCCATGGCGCGGTAATAGCTGCCGTCCTGGAACAGCGTCACGTAGTTCTCGAACCAGACGAAGTCGGTGCGCAGCCCAAAGGCGTCTTGCAACAGAAACGATTGCCACACGGCCTGGCTTGCGGGCCAGTAGAAGAACACGAAGGTGATGATGAGCTGCGGCGCCAGGAGCGCGTAGGGCAACAGCCGGCCCCCGAAGATTGCGCGCTTCTCCATCTGCCCCTTCCTCTTCTGTGCTGTTCTCGCTCAGGGGGCGAGGGTGACGCGAAGGGGGGCGCCCAGCCGAAGCAGGGCTCCCCTTCGCTGGCTCGGCGCGTTAGCGAGAGACCGCCTTCTCGAACTGGCGCAGTACGGTGTTGCCACGTGCCACCGCGTCGTCGAGCGCCTGCTTCGCGCTCTTCTTGCCTGCGAGCGCCGCCTCGATCTCCTCTGCCCACATGTCACGCAGCTGCACCATGTTGCCGAAGCGAAGGCCGCGCGAATTCTCCGTGGGTTCCTTGTTGGTCAGCTCCAGGAGCGGTGTCTCCAGGTAGGGATACTGCTTGTAGAAACCGGATTCTTTCGTCTTTTGGTAGGCCGCCTTCGTGATTGGCAGATAGCCCGACTTCGTATGCAGCTCCACCTGCCGGTCCGTGTCGGACAGGAACGTAAAGAACTTCGCCACGCCTTTGTAGTCGTTGGCCGGCTTGCCCCCCATCACCCACAGCGAGGCGCCGCCGATGATCGAGTTCTGCGGTGCGCCGGGGGCATCTGGATAATAGGGCATCGGCGCATTGCTCCAGTCGAACTTGGCATTGGCACGCACGTTGCCGAAGAACGCGGATGACGTGAGGAAGATCGGGCATTCACCGGAGGTGAAGCGGCCTTCACCCGTGTTGGTGCGGCCGGAATAGTCGTAGGTCTTGTCCTTCTGCAGCTCGACGAGGTTCTCGAGGTGCTTCACGAACAGCGGCGCATTGAATTTCAGCTCCGTATCGAAGCCTTCCATGCCGTTCGCCTTGGTGGCCATTGGCGTATTGTGCCAAGCGCCCAACTGCTCGACATTCAACCAGGTTACCCACGCGTTGCCGAAGCCGCAATTTGGGTGGCCGTTGGCCTTCAAGTTCTTGGCGGCCTCGAAAACTTCCGGCCACGTCTTCGGCGGCTTGTCGGGGTCGAGGCCCGCCTTCTTGAAGCTATCCTTGTTGTACCACATCACGGCGCTGGACGAGTTGAACGGGAAGGAAAGCATCTCGCCCTTCGTCGTCGAATAATAGCCTGTAATCGTAGGAAGGTAGGTGCCGGGGTCAAAGGCCTCGCCGGCTTCTTTCATGAGCACGTGCACCGGCTTGATGGCGCCGGTCGCGGCCATCATCGTCGCCGTACCCACCTCGAAAACCTGCATGATGTGCGGTGCCTGGCCAGCGCGGAACGCGGCGATGCCGGCGTTGAGCGTGTCAGCGTACCCGCCCTTGTAGGTGGGCACCACCTTGTAGTCTTTCTGCCTCGCGTTGAAATCTTCCGCCAGCTTCACGATCACATCGTTGTTGGCGCCCGTCATGGCGTGCCACCACTGGATCTCTGTCTGCGCCCGGACCGTCGCCGCAGAAAGAAGAAGCGAACCTGCTGCCACGAGGCCCGTCACGAAACACTTTTGCATGCGAAACATCTCCTTGAGTGGGGTCGTCCCTGGTCTCATTGCCCGTGGGTTGCGACCTCCCGATGACACCTGCGCGTCGCGGCCAAACCCTACCTCATCGCCCTGCCGCCGCCCAAGCCCTGATCTCACGGGGTGCCTTGCGGGCGGGACAAGCCCTCTCTTAATGTCGCCGGTAACCAAAAGGCCGGGAACACAAGAAGGCGGGAGGATGCTGCATGGCACAAAAGGGACTTGTGCTGGCCCTTGACCAAGGCACGACGTCGAGCAGGGCGATCCTGTTTGCGCCCGATCTGGCTATCCTGGGTATGGCGCAGAGGGAGTTCCCCCAGCATTTTCCGGCCTCCGGCTGGGTGGAGCACGACCCCGGCGACATTTGGCACACGACCATCGAAACCGCGCGCCAGGCGATTGCTGCGGCCAACGTCGCAGCCTCTACCATCGCCGCCGTCGGCATCACCAACCAGCGCGAGACCTGCCTGCTCTGGGACAGGCGCACCTCCAAGCCGATCCACCGGGCCCTCGTGTGGCAAGACCGGCGCACGGCAGATCATTGCCGTGCACTGAAGGACCAGGGTGCGGAGCCGCTGGTCACCGCCAAGACTGGCCTTCTCCTCGACCCATACTTTTCCGCCACGAAGATCGCCTGGCTGCTCGATAACGTGCCCGGCGCGCGCGCACTTGCCGAAGCGGGCCATCTGGCCTTCGGAACCATCGACACCTACCTCATATGGCAGCTCACCGGCGGCCGGGTCCACGCCACGGACGCCACCAATGCCTCGCGCACGCTGCTCTATGACATCACCAAGGGCGCGTTTGACGACGAGCTCTTGCAGCTGTTCCGCATCCCGCGCAGCGTGCTTCCCGAGGTGCGCGACTGCAACTCTGATTTCGGCTGCACGGAAGCTTCGTTGCTCGGCGCACCGCTCCCTATCCTTGGCGTGGCAGGCGATCAGCAGGCGGCCACGATCGGCCAAGCATGCTTTGCGCCCGGCATGGTGAAGGCGACCTACGGCACTGGCTGCTTTGCTTTGCTCAACACCGGCGACAAGCCCGTTGCTTCCCGCAACCGCATGCTCACCACCGTCGCCTACCAGTTGAACGGCAAGCGGACTTACGCCCTTGAAGGCTCCATCTTCATTGCCGGCGCTGCCGTGCAATGGCTCCGCGATGGCTTGAAGATCATTGCCTCTGCAGCCGAGAGCGGTCCGTTGGAGGAGCGTGCCGACGAGACCCAGGACGTCGTGCTGGTACCGGCCTTCGTCGGTCTCGGCGCACCCTATTGGCAGCCCGAAGCACGCGGCGCCATCTTCGGCCTCACCCGCGCCACGACCCCGGCAGAAATCGCGCGGGCGACGCTGGAATCCGTTTGCCTGCAGACCCGTGACCTGGTGGAGGCCATGCGCGCCGACTGGCAGGGCGGCGCCCGCGCCGTACTCCGGGTCGACGGCGGCATGGTCGCCAGCGATTGGACGATGCAGTGCCTTGCCGACATCCTCGATGCCCCCGTCGAACGGCCCGTCATCGGAGAGACGACGGCACTGGGGGCGGCCTGGCTTGCCGGCTCGCGGGCCGGGGTTTGGCCCGATCAGAAGGGCTTTGCCGAGCTTTGGAAGCTCGAGCGTCGCTTCAAGCCGGCGATGGAAGCCCAAAGGCGCGAGGCCAAATACGCCGCCTGGAAGCGCGCCGTTACCTCCGTCCTTGCCTTCGCGGGGCACCCCTCAGGCTGAGGCCACGGCTCCACCCGCTCGCGCATGCTTGAACGGCCTCCCCTCCCGTCCGGCGCCTTCTGCGCCTATATGTCAGCGCGGGGGGTGAAGATCAGGGTTCGCGGCAGTTTGCGCAGGAGCATGCGAGCCGCGCCTGGAGGGTGTGGAGGACATTGCGATGCAGCTATGGCGGAGACTGGCGGCCGTACAGGCTGAACCCGTTGATCACCTGCATTCGGATGACGAGCTGCTTGACGCCTACTCCAAGGCGGTCGTGAGCGTCGTCGAAAGCGTTTCGCCGTCGGTGGTGCACGTTCAGGTGCGCGGTGGCGCGCGGCGCGGGCAGGGCTTCGGCTCGGGCTCCGGCTCGATCATTTCGCCGGATGGTCTGGTCCTCACCAACAACCATGTCGTGGAAGGCGCTACGCAGATCGAACTGCAACTCACCGATTCGCGCCGCGTCTCCGCCCGTATCCTGGGCCGCGATCCCGATACCGACATCGCCGTGCTGCGGGCCGATACGACCGAGCGTCTGCCACCTGTGCCGATAGGCAACTCCAAGAAGGTCCGCCCGGGGCAGATGGCGATCGCCATCGGCAATCCGCTCGGCTTCGAATCCACCGTCACCGCCGGCATCGTCAGCGCTGTCGGCCGCTCTCTGCGCGCCCAGAACGGGCGTCTCATCGGTGATGTGATCCAGACCGACGCGGCATTGAACCCCGGCAACTCCGGTGGACCGCTGGTCAACTCTCGCGGTGAAGTCATCGGTGTGAATACGGCCGTCATCATGGGCGCACAGGGCATCTGCTTCTCCGTTGCCTCCAACACGGCACAGCACGTGTTGACGCAGATCCTCCAGCACGGCCATGTGCGCCGCGCCCGCCTCGGCATTGCCGGCGATCAGATCCCTCTTCCTCAGCGCCTGAAGGTGCGTGCTGGCATCGACCAGGACGCTGCAGTCCGCGTTGTCGAGGTTCAGAAAGACAGTCCTGCGGAGGCGGCAGGGCTGCAGCCCGGCGACGTGATCTTGTCCCTCGACCAGGATGCTGTTACGGGGATCGACGACATCGCCCGCCTCCTCGACGGTGCGAAGATAGGACAGCGCGTCGCCATGCGCGTGCTGCGCAACGCCTCGAGCCTGATCTCTCTCGAGATCGTGCCAACGGAGCGTCAGCGGCACTGATGCGAATAAAATAAAAAAAGGCTAGGGGGAGCCGGTGCAACAGATCGCGGCTCTCGTCCAGGAGATCGGGCCCTCCAATCTCGCGCTGGCGCTTCTGGTGCTGGGCGCAGGCGCCATGACTCAGGCTGCAATCGGCATGGGTCTCAACCTTTTCTCCGTTGGCGCCCTCGCCCTTATCCATCCTTCCCTATCACCTGGCCCGGTGCTGGTGCATTCGTTCCTTCTGTCGATCGTGGCGAGCGCCGGCCTGCGCAAGGATATCGAGGTCCGCAATCTCGCGTTGTCCATCGCTGGCATCGCGATCGGAACGGTCATCGCCGCGGTGCTGCTGGTATGGATCGGGCGCCAATGGCTGCCACAGCTGATGGGCGCCCTCGTTCTCCTGGGCGTGGCGCTGTCATCGGCCGGCCTGCGCGTGAGCGTGCATGCCGCCAGCATTCTTGCCGCCACCACAGCAGCAGGTATCATGGGCGCCATCGCCGGCACGCACGGCCCGCCTATCGCGCTTCTCTACCAGCGCGAGGCGCCGCAGAGGGTGCGGGCGGCCCTATTGCCGTTGTTCGCCGCTGCCAATCCCTTGGCGATTGCTGCCCTTCTCTGGGCGCACCTGTTCGGCTGGCGCGAGCTCTATGCCAGCATCCTGCTTCTTCCGGGCCTCGCGGCGGGATACTTCGCCGCGCCCCTGCTCATCCGCGTGCTTTCCCCATCGGCGATCCGCATCGCACTCCTGGGCGTATCTGCCGTTACGGGCCTGCTGCTGCTATTCAAGTGACGCCCTTGCGCGCCAGCACGCCTCCGGTCATGGGCCTCGGCGCGCCCGTCGTGGAGGGATAGGTGATGGGCATGCGCCGCAAGGCCCGCACCGCCAGGTAGGCCCACGCCTCGGCCTCTATCGCATCGCCGTCGTGTCCGGTGGCCTCGATCGGCGCGACCGCCGCGTCGACGCGTGCCGCCAGCATCGCCATCAATGTCTTGTTGCGCCGTCCCCCGCCGGAGACGATCCACATCACCGGCTGCTCGGCAAAGTGCGCGCGCGCAGCAGCGATGCTCGCCGCGGTGAAGGCCGTCAGCGTCGCAGCGCCATCGGCAGGTGCCAGATGCCGCACCGGCTCCAGGCTGAAGGCATTCCTGTCGAGAGACTTCGGCGGCACGCGCCCGAAGTACGAATGGCTCATCAGCGCTTGCAGCGCATCCTCGTCGACCTGCCCACCCGACGCCATCCGGCCGTTCTCGTCGAGCGGTTGCCCCGTATGGTGCTTCAACCAGTCGTCGATCAGCGCGTTGCCCGGCCCCGTGTCGAAGGCCATCAGCAGGCCGCCCGTGCTGATGTAGGTCGCATTTGCGACGCCACCGATGTTGAGGAATACCGCTGGCCGCTCCGGCAGCCGCATCGCCAGCGCGCGATGATAGACCGGCACCAGCGGCGCACCCTGTCCGCCGGCGGCACAGTCGGCCGCCCGCAAGTCGTAGACCACGTCGATACCCGTTGCATTGGCGAGGGCGTGCCCATCGCCCAGCTGCACCGTCAGCCGCCTGTCAGGCGCATGCAGCACGGTCTGCCCGTGAAAACCGACGACGCTCACCGCCTCCCGCGCCACGCTGGCCTGCTCCAGGAGGCGCTCCACCGCAGCCGCGTGGCGCGCCGTCAACTCCGCTTCGACACGCGAAAGCAGCGGCGTCCGCCCCAGCCGATCGGCAAGGCCGGAAGCCTCGCCCACGGCCTCCACCAGTTCATGCCGGAAATCCTCGTCATAGGGCTCGAACGTGAAGGCGAGCCGCTCCACCCCCCCGTCGCCGTCGGTCCGCAGCAGCGCGGCATCCACCCCATCCATCGAGGTGCCGCTCATCAGCCCTATCGCCAGCACTGGCTTGAATTCCATCTGCGCGCGCCTTCCGATATGCGCCTTGCCCACCACGCGTTATCTGTGCATTGTCCGGCGGTGCTTCGGCTTGCCAAGGTGTGGTGGCTGGTTTTCCTAGCAGTTTCCGATGCTTGAGCCAAAAGTGTGGCCGCCGGAACCTGGGCCCTGGTGCCTTCGGCAGTAAGCATTGCACGCCTGCCCGGTTCGGAGAAGCAGGCGGCAGATCGGCCCATCGTAAGATAGCGACAACTGGTGACGTCATGGCGAAGTACAAGTCGGATTTCCTGAACACTCTGGACGAGCGCGGCTTCATCCACCAGTGCTCCGACTTCCTCGGTCTCGACCTTCTCGCCCGCAAGGGGGAGGCGGTGGCTTACGTCGGCTACGACTGCACGGCGCCGTCGCTGCACATCGGCAACTTCCTCACCATCATGATGCTGTACTGGCTGCAGCGCACCGGCAACAAGCCCATCACGCTGATGGGCGGCGGCACCACCCGCGTCGGCGATCCCTCCGGCAAGGACGAGATGCGCGCCATCCGCTCCATCGAGGAGATTGACGCCAACAAGGCCTCCATCAAGGGCGTATTCTCCAAGATCCTGAAGTTCGGTGACGGCAAGACCGATGCCTTCATGGTCGACAACGCCGACTGGCTCACGAAGCTGAACTACATCGACATGCTGCGCGACGTCGGCCGCCACTTCTCCGTCAACCGCATGCTCACGATGGACTCCGTCCGCCTCCGCCTCGAGCGCGAGCAGGAGATGAGCTTCATCGAGTTCAACTACATGATCTGCCAGTCCTACGACTACGTGGAGCTTGCCCGCCGCTTCGGCTGCAACCTGCAGATGGGTGGCTCCGACCAGTGGGGCAACATCATCATGGGCGTCGATCTCGGCCGCCGCATGGGCACCCACCAGCTCTACGCGCTCACCACGCCGCTGCTCACCACCGCCTCCGGCGCCAAGATGGGCAAGACCGCCAAGGGCGCGGTGTGGCTCAACGAGGAGCAGTTCAGCCCCTACGATTTCTGGCAATACTGGCGCAACACCGAGGACGCCGACGTCATCCGCTTCCTCAAGCTGTTCACCACGCTGCCGCTATCGGAGATCGCGCGCCTCGCCACGCTGCAGGGCTCCGAGATCAACGAGGCGAAGAAGATCCTGGCAACCGAAGCCACCGCGCTTCTGCACGGCCGCGACAAGGCGGAAGCCGCAGCCCGCACCGCCGAGGAGACCTTCGAGAAGGGCGAGAC
>JBDHTJ010000070.1:0-23762 GCA_039808585.1 Hyphomicrobiaceae bacterium
GGGCGAAACCAAAGTCGGCGCGGAAGCGCTCGCGCCAGGCCTCGGGCAGGTCCTTCACGGCGAGGCGGCCTTCCAGCATTTCGATCTCGAGATCGAAGCGCATCATGACGTGCAGATTGTAAGTCACCTCGTCCGCATCGGTGCGGATGAGCGAGCGCTCGACCTTGTTGATGGCCTTGTAGAACGTGTCGAGCGGCACGCCGTCGAAGCTGCCGGGGAAGGCGGCCTTCAACTTCGGGAAGGCCCACTCCCAGAAGCCGTGGCTGCGGCCTACCAGGTTTTCCCACAGCCGCGACTGGCTCTCGTGAACGCCGGCGGAGGCGCCGGACCCCAGCGGCGTGCCGTCGAGCGATGCGGCGACCCCCTGCTCGTACATAGCGTGACCTGCCTCGTGCAACACCGAGAACAGGCAATCGCCGATGTCATCCTCGCGCACGCGCGTGGTGATGCGGATGTCGCCGCCTGCAAAGCGCGTGCAGAAGGGATGATGCGTCTTGTCGAGACGCCCGCGATCGAGGTCGTAGCCGAAGGCCCGGGCGACATCGAGCGAGAGGGCGATCTGCTGCGCCTCGGGGAAGCGGCCCTTCAGGCAGCTGTCGTCGGCAAGCGGCTGCTCCGCAATGGCGCGGACAAGGGGAACGAGGAAGGCGCGCAGGTCTGCAAACAGAGCACGGACGGTCTCGGTGGTCTGGCCCTCGTCCGCGCTGTCGATGTGGGGGTCGGCAATGTGCGCCCAGGGCGCGAAGTAACCGGCCCACTCCCGGTTGAGATCGAGAATGGTCTCGAGATGCCCACGCATGGCGGCGAAGTCGTTCTCGGGGCGCGCCCGCGTCCAGGCGTTGTAGGAGGCGGCGAAGGCGGCACTTGAACGGGCAACGAACGCCTCCGGCACCTTTGTCGACTTCTCGAAATCGCGGCGGGCGACGCGAACGAGGCAGGCCTCGTCACTTTCGGGATCGAGATCCCCTGCCTCTTTCACCAGCCGTTCGAGAAGCCGGCCAAGTTTCGGGTCCGTGGCCTTCTGATGCGCGATCCGGTTCAGCGTCGCGCTCTGGCGGCCGCGCGCTGCAGCCCCACCCTTTGGCATGTACGTCGCCTGGTCCCATCCCAGCACCGCGCTGGCTCCGGCGAGATCCGAAATGTCAGCATACCTCCGACGCAACTCCTCCAGATCCTGTCCGAACGGGCCGGAGGTGTCGGTGCTGCTCCCGGTTCTTCCCCCAGATCTGCCGTCTGTGTTGCTCATGGCGGAACCCTGTGTCTTCAATGCGGAAACGTCGACTTCGCCCAATAGGTGATTCCCATTATGGCAGACTTGAGTGGTTTGCAGCCCGGCCTGAAAGGCTCCGTCGCGCTGCTTGTCGGAAACGAGCACACGGCGCCGCGCATCGGCAGCGGCCTCGTCGCCGTGCTGGCGACGCCGGTGATGATCAACCTGATGGAGGCCGCGGCGCTGAAGGCGGCGGAGCATTTGCTGCCTGAGGGGCACCAGAGCCTCGGCATCCACCTCGACGTCAAGCATTTCGCGGCGACGCCCGTCGGCATGCGTGTGACCGCGACGGCCGAGGTGATCGCCGTGGATGGGCGCAACATCTCGTTCAAGGTGCATGCCGCAGATGAGCGGGAGACGATCGGCGAAGGCGTGCACGAGCGTGTCGTCGTCAACGTGGCGCGCTTCGATCAGCGCGTGCAACGGAAGATGTCGCAGCCCGCGCCAGGATGACGCTGTGCTGGCCCGAGAAGGCAGAGAGGAGAGGTCGCGCTTTCACGGCGGGCTGGCGTGGATCTGCGCCTTCGCGGAGATGACGGACTTGTGCGGGGATCGCGCGGCGCGCTCTTCCACCGGGCCGACGAAAGCGTAGGACGAAGACCGCCCAACACCCAACCGCCGTCTAGCCCGCGAAGGCGGGCTTCCACGCAAGAGCCCGGACGGGATGACAGGCGTGCGCGCTAGACTTCCAGCCACTCGCGGCGGATGTCATCGGCGCGCTTGAGGTCAGCCGGCGTGCCCTCGAACACGATGGCGCCATGCCCCATGACGTAGACCCGCGCCGAGATGTCCAGCGCGATCGACAGCTTCTGCTCCACGAGCAGGATGGAGACACCGCGGCGCGCGATCTCCGAGATCAACTCGCCCACCTGCTTGACGATGAGTGGGGCGAGACCCTCCGTCGGCTCGTCGATCATGATGAGATCGGGGTCGCCCATGAGCGTGCGGCAGATGGTGAGCATCTGCTTCTCGCCGCCCGACAGCACGCCGGCTGCCGTATCCGCCCGGCGCTTGAGGTTGGAGAACATGTCGAGCATGTCCTCCTCGCGCCACTTGCCGGGACGATTGGGGTCTTTCAAGCCGAGTTGCAGGTTCTGCCGCACGGTGAGCGTGGGGAAGATGTCGCGGTTCTCGGGCACGTAGCCAAGCCCCAGGCGCGCGATGCGGTAGCTCGGCAGGCCGGCGATGTTCTGGCCCTTGAACAGGATCGTGCCCTTGGGCTCCACCTCGCCCATGATCGCCTTGACGGTGGTGGAGCGGCCGACGCCGTTGCGGCCGAGCAGGCTCACCACCTCGCCCTTGGCGACGTCGAGGTTCACGCCCTGGAGAATGTGGCTCTTGCCGTAAAAGGCGTGGAGATCGCGCACTTCCAGCATCAGTGCGCCTCCTGCCCGAGATAGGCTTCCTTCACCTTCGGATCGTTGCGGATCTGATCCGGAGTGCCCGTGGCGATGATGGCGCCGTAGACCAGCACGGAGATGCGGTCGGCAAGGCCGAAGATGACGCTCATGTCGTGCTCCACGATCATGAGCGTGCGGCCCTCGCTGACCTGGCGGATGAGATCGACCGCACGGTCGGTCTCGTGCCGGCTCATGCCGGCCGTCGGCTCGTCGAGCAGGATCACATCGGCCCCGCCCGCGATGGTGATGGCGATTTCGAGGGCGCGCTGCTCGGCATAGGTGAGCACGCCCGCCAAGACGTCCTTGCGATCCATGAGATTGAAGTCGCGCAGGATCTGCTCGGTACGCTCGTTGGCGCGCCGGTCCCGATCGACGTCGCGCCAGAAGGTATAGCGCTGGCCCGTGGACCACAGCACGCCGCAGCGCACGTTCTCCCACACGCTCATACGGTGGAAGATGTTGGTTACCTGGAAGCTGCGCGAGAGCCCGCGGCGGTTGATGATGTGGGGCGGCAGCGGCGTGATGTCCTGGCCCTTGAGGTGGATGGAGCCGGAGGTCGGCTTCAACAGGCCGCTGACCAGGCTGAACAGGGTGGACTTGCCGGCACCGTTGGGGCCGATGATGGCGTGCCGCTCGCCCTTCACGATGGAAAGGTCGATGCCGCGGATCACCTCGGTGGGGCCGAAGCTCTTCTTCAGGCCCTGCAGTTCGATCTCGGGCGTGCTCATGCCTGGCCTCCCTCGCTGGAGGCGCGGGACCAGGCGTTGGAAACGATCGGCCAGGTCATGCGGAAGGCCACGAAGCCCACGATCAGCAGGGCCAGGGCAGAGATCCACAGCATCGGGCTCGTCGGCGGCGCATGCACGTTGAGGAAGCGGATCGTGATTTCCTCCCCCTCCTTCACCGATATGCGGAACAGCATCTCGACGATCAGAACGAGGCCGGAGATCATCAGCAGCGCCGGGATCAGCGCCAGCAGGTAGGACGGGAGCACCTTCAGCAGCGTGCCGCGCTTCCACAGCGGAAGGTGCATCATCACGAGGCCGGCGATGCCCGCCGGCGCGAACATGACGACGGCGATGAACATCAGGCCGAAATAGAGCTGCCAGATCTCGGTGAGATCGCTCAACATCACCTGCAGGTAGCTGACGAGCACGGCCCCGACGACGGGACCGAAGAAGTAGCCCGCGCCGCCGATGAAGGTGGCGAGCAGCACATTGCCGGATTGCACGGCCGAGAACAGTGCCGAGTTGGCGATCTCGAAGTTGATGGCGGCAAGTCCGCCGGCGACGCCCGCGAAGAATCCCGACAGGCAGAAGGCGATGAAGCGGATCACCTGCGGATTGTAGCCCACGAACTGCGCCCGCTCGGCATTGTCGCGCACTGCATTGCACATGCGGCCGAGCGGCGTGCGGGTGAGCTTGTACATGAGGAACATGCACACGAGGCACCAGAAGGCGATCAGGTAGTAGACCTGGATCTGGGGGCCGAAGTTCCAGTCGAACACGCGCAGGAGCTTGGCGCGGTTGGTCGTCACCCCTTCCTCGCCACCGAAAAAGCCGCGCAGGATGAGGGCGGAGGAGCCGACGAGTTCCGCAAGCCCCAGCGAGATCATGGCGAAGGCCGTGCCCGACCGCTTGGTCGAGACCCAGCCGAAGATGAAGCCGAACAGCAGGCCGGCGAGGCCGCCGACGAGCGGCATCAGCGGCAGCGGGATCGGAAGCCGGGCCGCGGTGATCGCGTTGATGGTGTGCACCACCACGTAGGCGCCCAGGCCATAGTAGACCGCATGGCCGAACGACAGCATGCCCGTCTGCCCGAGCAGCATGTTGTAGGAGAGCGAGAAGACGATGGCGATGCCCATCAGGCTCATCATCGTCAGGCCTGTGCCGGTGCGGAACACCAGCGGCAGTAGCAGCAGCAGGGCAGCAATCGCCACCCATACGCCCCAGCGGGCGAAGAGGCGGGCGGGCAGGAAGCCGCCCTCGCTGGTCATGGAAGCTTTCACGACGTCGCCGGTCATGTGTCGCGCGTCCCCATGAGGCCGGTGGGCTTGAAGACGAGCACGAGCACCAGGAGGATGTAGGGCATGATCGGCGCGATCTGGGCGATGGTCACCTGCCAGAGATCACGGAGCAGCGTGCCGGGTGCGGGCGTGAAATTCAGGAACCCGAAGATGTCGGCCATCGACACGTTCACCGACACGGCGAAGGTTTGCAGCAGGCCGATGAGGAGGGAGGCGACAAAGGCGCCGGGAAGCGAGCCGAGGCCGCCCACCACCACGACCACGAAGAGTATGGGCCCAAGCAGCGCCGCCATGCTCGACTGCGTCACGAGCGCGGGGCCGGCGATGACACCGGCGATGGCCGCAAGCCCTGCGCCGAAGCCGAACACGGTCATGAACACCAGGGGCACGTTGTGGCCGAGGTGGGCCACCATGTGCGGATGCGTGAGGGCCGCCTGCACGATGAGGCCGACACGCGTCTTCGTGAGGAGTGCAAAGAGACCAACGAAGATCGCCACCGAGATCAGCAGCATGAACAGCTTGTATGCCGGGTAGTTGGTAGCGAAGATCGTGAAGGCCGGGAAGTCGAGCAGCGCCGGCACGCGGAAATCCACCGGTGCCTTGCCCCAGATCATCTGCACCACCTCCTCGATCACGAAGGCGAGGCCGAAGGTGAAGAGAAGCTCGGGCACGTGGCCGTGCTTGTGCACGTTTCTGAGGCCGTAGCGCTCCACCAGCATGCCGACGCCGCCGACGAGGATGGGGGCGAGGATCAGCGCCGGCCAGAAGCCGGCCCAGCGGGCGATCTGGAAGCCGAAAAAGGCGCCCAGCATGTAGAAGCTGGCATGCGCGAAGTTCAGCACGCCCATCATGGAGAAGATGAGCGTCAGCCCGCTCGCCATGAGGAACAACAGCATGCCGAACAGCACGCCGTTGAGGGATGAGATGATGAGAAGCTCTGCCATGGGGAGCGGTAGCGCCAGAATTTGAAGGGGCAGCCGGCTGTTGCTCCGGCTGCCCGCTCGGTCAGGAGATTATGGGCGCTGCATCTTGCAGGTGGTGGGAAGCATCGTGTCCTTGGTCTCGATCTTGGCCACGGTGCGCCAGCCCCAACCAGTGCCTTCCTCGTCGAAGGGCTCCTTGGCCGCGTCGCGGTCGCCGAGCGAGGCGACGTACATGGGCTGGAAGAACTGGTGATCGTCCTTGCGCATCCAGCCTTCGCCGCCGTTGAACACCTCGAACTTCATGTCCTCGAGGGCCGCCGCGATCTTGTTGGCGTCGAGTGCACCGGCCTTGGCGACGGCGGCGCCCAGCATGCGCATCTCGTTGAAGGCGCGCGGATAGAAGATGGTCACGTTGTACTTGGCGCGGAACGCCTTCTCCGTGTCCATGGATTCCTTGTGCGCCACGTTGGCGTGGCCTTCGACGATGGCGAACACCTTGTGGTTCAGGTTCGCCTGCTTGATCGCAGTGGGGCCGCCGGTGCCGCCGGCATAGTAGGTGTACCAGTTGGCCTGTAGACCAGCGTCGGCGGCCGCCTTCAGCAGCAGCGCGAAGTCCTGGCTCCAGTTGCCGGTGATCACGGTGTCGGCGCCGGAGGCCTTGATCTTGGCGATGTAGGGGGCGAAGTCCGTCACCTTCAGCAGCGGATGCAGCTCGTCACCCACGATCTCGACGTCGGGGCGCTTGGCTTTCAGCATGGCGCGGGCGGTGGTGCGAACCGACTGGCCGAAGGAGTAGTCCTGGTTGATCAGGTACACCTTCTTGATGCCGGCCTGACCCTTCATGTAGTTGGTCAGCGCTTCCATCTTGATGTCGGAATTGGCGTCCCACCGGAAATGCGAGTAGGTGCACTTCTCGTTGGTCAGCACCGGATCAACCGCGGCGTAGTTGAGGTAGATCACCTCCTTGCCAGGATTGCGGTCATTGTACTTTGCGACCCAGTCCTGCAACGCAGCTGCCACCGACGAACCGTTGCCCTGCGTAATGATGCGGGCACCTGCGTCCACGGCCTTCTGCGCCTGGATGAGGCTCTCCTGCGGATTGGTCTTGTTGTCGAGCGGGAGGATCTCGAACTTCTTGCCCAGTGCGCCGCCCTTGGCGTTGAGTTCGTCGGCGAGGAACTGGAATGTCTTGAGGCCCACCTCGCCTACCGTGGCGCCGGGGCCCGAGAGCGGGTCGATGTAGCCGATCTTGATGGTGTCCTGGGCCTGTGCGGCAGGCATCAGGGCGAAGCTGCCGAGCGACAGCAGAGCGGCCGCGGCGGCGCGGCGCGTGAAGCGGGTGGTCAAGCGTTCCTCCTAGCGATTATTGTCGTGTGGCAGGTTGGACCTGCTCTTGGCGTAGTCACGCCGCGATTTGGCATCCTTTTGCGGCTGTGCACAAGAGGGCAATCGCAGATCCGGCCTAGGCCGGCACTTAAGGTTTAACTTCGCTTCAGGCCTGCCATCCCCCATTTCCTGCCCCCCATCAGGGAGAGGGGACGACAGTGGCGGGCGGGACCAGCGGCCTTCCTCAGTTCGCGCCTTCCAGGAGGCGTCGCGCGATGACCTGCGCCTGGATCTCGGCCGCGCCCTCGAAGATGTTGAGGATGCGCGCGTCGCACAGCACGCGGCTCACGGGGTACTCCAGCGCAAAGCCATTGCCGCCGTGGATCTGCAACGCATTGTCGGCGTTTGCCCAGGCGATGCGCGCCGCCAGCAGTTTGGCCATGCCGGCTTCCAGATCGCAGCGCCGGCCCTGATCCTTCTCGCGCGCGGCATGATAGGTGATCTGCCGGGCGATCATGGTCTCCACCGCCATCATCACGATCTTGTTGGCCACGCGCGGGAAGGCATAGATCGCCTTGCCGAACTGGTTGCGCTCCAGCGCATACTTCAACGCGAGATCCATCGCCGATTGCGCCACGCCGATGGCCCGCGCCGCCGTCTGGATGCGCGCAGCCTCGAACGTCGTCATCAGCTGCTTGAAGCCCTGGCCCTCGACGCCACCCAGAAGCTGGCCCTTTGGCACCTCGAAGCCGTCGAAGGAGATGTCGAACTCCTTCATGCCGCGATAGCCCAGCACCTCGATCTCGCCGCCGGTCATGCCCTTGGCGGAGAACGGGTCGGCATCGTTGCCGCGCGGCTTTTCCGCCAGCAGCATGGAAAGGCCCTTGTAGCCCTTCTCAGCGGGATTGGTGCGCACCAGCAGCGTCATCAGGTCGGCGCGCACCGGATGCGTGATCCAGGTCTTCTGCCCTGTCACCTTGTAGACGTCGCCTTCGAGCACGGCGCGCGTCTTGAGCGAGGCGAGGTCGGAGCCCGTGTTGGGCTCGGTGAATACCGCCGTCGGCAGGATCTCGCCGCTGGCGATCTTGGGCAGGTACTTTGCCTTCTGCTCCGGCGTGCCGGCGCCCAGGATCAGTTCGCCCGCGATCTCCGAGCGCGTGCCGAGCGAGCCCACGCCGATGTAGCCGCGCGACAGCTCTTCCGACACGAGGCACATGGCTTCCTTGCCGAGCCCCATGCCGCCGAACTCCTCCGGCAGGGTCAGCGCGAACACGCCGAGTTCCGACAGCTTCGCCAGCACGTCGAGGGGAATGTATTCGTTGTTGAGATGCCAGTCGTGCGCGTGCGGCAGCACCTCCGCCACGCAGAACTTGCGCATCTCGTTGCGCATGGCCTCCATCGTCTCGTCGAGGCCGCTGTCGCCGAAGGTGATGACGCCGGGCTGGTCGGCAATGATCTTGGCCACCTTCGCCTTCAGGGCTTCGCCCTGGCCCGCTTCCACCAGCGTCGCGGTCTCGTCCTCGAAGCGGCGCACGTCGGCGCGCGGCACGCCCAGCGCTGCCAACCGCACCACCTCGTTCTGGCTCATGGGAATGCCACCGGCGATCTGCGCCAGGTATTC
The DNA here is from genome assembly GCA_039808585.1 of Hyphomicrobiaceae bacterium. Classification (GTDB taxonomy): domain Bacteria; phylum Pseudomonadota; class Alphaproteobacteria; order Rhizobiales; family Hyphomicrobiaceae; genus AWTP1-13. Next base: position 8,567 of record JBDHTJ010000070.1, read on the forward strand.
GCCGAAGGCGATCGCGAGCAGGGCTTGCTCGATCTCGCCAAACCGGCCTGCTTCGTCCAGGCGCCGGGCCCAGCCCAGCATCTGCCGCAGCGCTTCCACGTAGGTGGCCAGCCAGGCCAGTCCGTGTGCTGCCGCCTGCGCGCCATCGAGGCCTGCCGGTCCCTTCACCTGCGCATGCACCCCGCTCTTGGCCACATGGAAGATGCGTTCGCTGGCGGCCACCGCGTCGGCATAGGCGGTGAAGTCGACGGGGCGTGCGGCAGGGGAGGGCATGGAACGGCGTCTCCGGGTAGCGTGCTTTCGGCACTTTGCTGTTGCGCCGCACCATAGCGCGGACGCCGCCCGCCCGCGCTGCGATCAAGCGACGCCGCAGGCGTGTCCTGCTTTGCGGACGCCGAGTTCAGCGCCGGGGCTGCAGATCAATGCCGGCTCCAGGCCTTCAGCAGCTGGCTCAGACGCGCGCCCTTGGCGGGTGCCGGCGCGGGCTTCGATGCCGGCGCAGCGGTCGCGGCTGCCGGCGCCGACGGGGCAGGCGCCGGTTTCTCGGTTGCTGGCGGCTGCCCCTTGCGGATCACCGTCACCTCCGCCTCGATCTCGTCGTGCGGCTGCCTGAGGGGCATCGGCACCTGCTCCTCGGCCTTGAGCCGCTCCAGGAAAGGCTTTTTCGGCTGCGTGGGCGCTGTAGTCGCTGCTGGTGCCTTTCGCTTTGCCGGGCTGGTCGAAGGGCTCAACAGGAAGGCCAGGTCCTCCGCCTCGAGGGGCACGGCGTGAACGGGCTCGTCCTCGTGCTGGTCCTGGGGCTTATCGCTTGCTTCGCCAAGCCGTTCGCTCAACCTCTCGGTGAGCGAGGAGCGCGAGGGCGGGCCGGAAGCATGCCGTGCCGCCGCCAGATCTTCGGGCGACACCGGCGCAACCGCGGGAATGTCCGGCATCGCCGCGCGACCGGCCTGCCGTTTCTCGGGCTCGCCGGCTTCCCTGGTGTCCGGTTCCGCCGTGCCGGCCGCTTCGAGCTCTGCCCGGATCAGATTGGCAATTTCCGGCGGCAGCTCGTAATGGTGGGCAAGGTCTGAAGGTTCAGGGCTTTGCTGCGCTCCCGCGGCGGCAATTTCGGCCGTATTGACAACGGCTTCGGGCGCTGGCGCCTCGGCATCCTCTGTCGCGGCTACAGGGGCTTGCGGCTCCACGGCTGCGGCGCTGCCTGTGTCCGTGTCGGCCACATCTGCGCCCGGCCGCTCGGCCTCGCTGCCGCGCAGCAGATCGACGGCCTCTTTCACGTTCTTCCAAGCGCGGTAGACCGGATTCGTCTCAAGGGCGAGGCGCAAGCGCGTGTTGCGGGCCTCGATGGCTGCCGAGCCGGCGTCCGCCTGCGGCACTGCCTGTTGCAGGGCGCGCCAGTGCTCGTCGAGCGCAAGCTCGCCTTCCAGGCGCTGCAGGGCCTGGTCGAGTATCGCAAGCTTGGCCTGCAGCTCCAGCGCTGCCATCCGGATCTCCAAGCTGTTTCTGGAATCGAGGATGCACGCGGAGCATAAGGCTCTTACGGCTTTTCGCCAGCGTTCTGCTTTTTCTCTATCTAAAGTTGCATCTTGGCTGCGGCACGCGATGCAATTGCGCCACCCTTACCAGCTTCCGGCCGACCAACCTCGACGCGGCCTACTGCGGTCGCTAAGTTCCGCCGCCTGAACCGAGCAGATTGGGCCAAGCAGGGAGCGGCGGGCAGCGTGGAGCAGCGCATGTTCTTTCGGCAGGCGAAGACGATCCTGCTCGCATGCCGCGAGCTGTTCGCCGACAGCGGCTTCTCCATGGCCGGTGCCGTGGCGTTCGCCTTCACCCTGTCGCTGTTTCCGTTCTGCATTTTCCTCGGTGCGGTTGCAGGTTACTTCGGCGGCGAGGCGTTGGCCCAGCAGGCTGTGAACCAGCTGTTCGAGATGGCGCCCAAGCCGGTGGTGGAAGCCATCGCTCCCGAGGTGATGAAGGTGATGGGCCGCACCCGGCTCGATCTTCTCACCTACGGCGCCTTCATCGCCATGTTCTTCGCCACCGGTGCCATCGAGAGCCTGCGTGCGGCCCTCAACATCGCCTATCGCGTCAAGGAGCGGCGCCCTTATCCCATCTGTGTGCTCGAAAGCTGCGGCTTCGTGGTGGTGAGCGCTCTCGGCATGCTGGTTCTCGCCTGGGGCATCGTCGTCGGCCCGCAGGTCGCCTCGCAGTTCAAGCCGGCGTGGCTGCTCTGGCTCGCCGACAACACCTGGATCGCGCTGCTCACGCGCTACGCCATCGTCACTGTCGGCGTCGCCACGCAGCTGATGGGCTATCACCTGTGGCTGGCGGCCGGGAAGCGGCGCATCGCCGACGTGTGGCCAGGCGTGCTCCTGAGCATGGTGCTGCTCATTCTCGCCGCGCAACTCTTCGCGCGCTGGCTGACGATCTCGGATTATTCCCGCTTCTACGCGGGCCTCACGCAGATCATGAGCGCGCTCGTGTTCTTCCAGATGGGCTCGCTGATCGTGATCCTGGGGGCGGAGGTCAACCGCGGCATCATGGAGATGAAGCGCAAGCTCGCTGCCGGCCACGACCTGCTCGAGGCGCGCTTCCCGGAGCCGCCCACGCGCGACGCCTTCGTGGCCCAGAACGACGACACCGGCCCCGCCCGGGCAGAAAATGCGCCCGCTGGCCCCTTCAACCAGGAATACGCACGGGCAGGTACTCGTAACCCTTGACGAAGCTCGAGTAGACCCGCCGCGGCTCGCCCACCACCTCGATGCGGTCGAAGCGCTTCAGGATCTCTTCCCAGATGATCTTGAGCTGCAACTCGGCCACTCGCATGCCGAGGCAGCGGTGAATGCCGAAGCCGAACGACATGTGGTTGCGCGGGTTCGGCCTGTCGATGATGAAGGCGTCGGGGCGGTCGATGACCTCCTCGTCGCGGTTGCCCGAGACGTACCACATTACCACGCGGTCGCCCTTGCGGATGGTCTTGCCGCCGAGCTCGGTATCCTGGGTCGCTGTGCGGCGCATATGGGCGAGCGGCGTCTGCCAGCGGATCACCTCCGGCACGAAGCTGTCGACGAGCGCCGGGTTCGCCCGCAGCTTGGCGTACTGATCGGGGTTCTCGTTCAGCGCCAGCACCGATCCCGACATAGAATTGCGCGTGGTGTCGTTGCCGCCGACGATGAGGAGGATCAGGTTGCCCATCAGGTTCTCGCGGTCCATGCCGCGCGTCGCCTCGCTGTGCGCCATCATCGAGATGAGGTCTGGCTTGGGCTCCTCGCGGGCCCGTTCCGCGAACAGCCGGGCGAAGGTCACGTAGCACTCCTGCAGTTCCGCCAAGCGCTGCGTTTCGTTCTCAACCACCTTGGCTTTCGGCAGCGACGTGGCCACATCCGACCAGCGCGTCAGCTTGCGCCGCTCCTCCCAGGGGAAATCGAACAGCGTCGCCAGCATTTGTGTGGTCAGCTCGATCGATACCCGCTCCACCCAGTTGAAGGTCTCGTTGCGCGGCAGGTTGTCGAGCACGCTTGCCGAGCGCTCGCGGATCAGCACAGCCATCTTGGCGAGGTTGGGCGGGGTGAACAGCGGCTGCACCGATTTCCGCTGTGCCGAGTGCTTCGGCTCGTCCATGGCGATGAAGCTCGGCCACTCGTATTTGGGGTCCACGTCGCGCAGCATGATGCCGCCCAGGCGCACGTCGGAGGAGTAGATGTGCGGGTTCGTCTCCACGTGCATGATGTCCTGGTACCGGGTCACGGACCAGTACTCGCCCACGGGACTCGTCGTGCAATAGTGAACCGGCTCTTCCTTGCGCAGCCGCTCGAAGAACGGCCACAGCGTGTCGGTGCGGAAGAGTTCTGGGTTGCCCACGTGGAACTGGGATAGCGGCATGGAGTAAGCCATCCGCCGCGCCTTCTCCTGCAACGAGATGCGCTCTTCGCGCGTCAGTGTCGCCAGCATGACGTTCCGCCCCTGTCGTTGTCGCGTGTCCAGATCGCGTGCGTTTCGACGCGTATCTTTCTCCCGGGCTTCGCCCGCGCGCTTCTAATTGACGTTTACGTCAGGATAACCGCCGCAGGCCCCTTTGCCAACGCCCCTTCCAACTCCGCATCTCCTTGCACCTCGCACAACCCCAGGTGCGCGGAGAGGGCCTCGTGCTTGCCATCCGAGATCAGCGTCGCTACCCCTTGCGGCGTCACTGCGGGAGCCACACCCATGCGCGTCGTCAGCCTCATCGCCAGCGCCACCGAAACAGTGGCAGGCCTCGGCCTTCTCGACCGGCTCGTCGGGCGCAGCCACGAGTGCGACTGGCCCGAAACGGTGCTGGCCCTGCCTCAGCTCACGGAAGCCAAATTCAAGGTCGACGGCAGCAGCGCCGAGATCGACGCCCGGGTGCAGGCCATCGTCCGCGACGGCCTGTCCGTCTATCGCGTCGATGGAGATCGCCTGAGGGCGCTGGAGCCGGATGTCATCCTCACGCAGGACCACTGTGACGTGTGCGCGGTAAGCCTGAAGGATGTGGAAGCCGCCACCTGTACCTGGACTGGGCGACCGGTGCGGATCGTATCGCTGAAGCCGGACAGCCTGGAAGACATCTATCGCGATATCGCGCGCGTGGCTTCGGCCTTGGAGGCGGAGAAAGAGGGGGCGGCGCTGGTGGCGGCCATGCAGGCGCGCTTGGCTGCCGTCAAGCGCCGCGTCTCGGGGTGCCCCCGTCCTACGGTTGCCTTCGTCGAGTGGGTCGAGCCCACCATGGCCGGCGGCAACTGGATGCCGGAGCTCGTGGAGATCGCGGGCGGAAACAACCTCTTCGGCATAGCGGGCAAGCGCTCGGACTGGATGCAGTGGGCCGATCTCGTAGCTTCCGACCCTGAGGTGATCGTGGTCGCGCCCTGCGGCTATGGCCTGTCGCGCTGCCTCGAGGAACTGCCGATCTTGCGGGCGAAGCCCGGGTGGGACGCGTTGAGGGCCGTGCGCGAGGGTCGTGTCTACTTTGCCGACGGCAATGCCTACTTCAATCGACCGGGCCCGCGCCTCGCCGACAGCGCCGAGATCCTCGCCGACATGCTGCATGGGCCCACTGCGACCGGCTCCGCGGGCACGCACAAGGCATGGGTCGCGGCGACCTGACCGAGGTCATCGCTCCCCAATACACGCTTCCGCGCAAGTCAGCGGCTGCACAAAATTTCGGGATTGCCCAGCGCTGCGGCCGCGTCTCCTCCCCCGTCCTGGGGGGATGGACACGGCAGCCGGCGCGCTTGCGGTCAGTACGTCTTCGAGGCGGCGGCCTGGCCCTGCCCGCGCACGTCGCGGATGGCCTGCTGTGCCGCAATGGCGAGGAGGCGCACGTCGTTGATGAGGGTGCACATCTGGTAGCCCTCGTCAAAACGCTTGAGCGCCGTCTTGGCGCCGTCGGTGTGCACGCCCGCGATGTGGCCCCATTTGCGCGTGGTCTTGCAGATGATGTCCATCGCCTCGAGCACGGTCTTGTCGGAGGGGTCGAGCGTCGGCGTCTTGCCCATGCTCATGGATAGATCCGACGGCCCCACATAGACGCCATTGATGCCCTTCACCGAGAGGATGGCCTCGAGGTTGTTCACCGCCTGTCGCGTCTCGATCATGGCGAACAGCAGCACCTCGTCGTTGGCGTGCTGCCAATAGTCGGCACCGGCATACTGCGCGGCGCGATATGGCCCGAAGCTGCGCTCGCCGTGCGGGGGATAGCGGCCCGCGCGAACGAAGGCCTCCGCCTCCTCCTTGGTGTTGATCATCGGACAGACGATGCCCATGGCGCCGGCATCGAGTGCCCGCATGATGTAGCCCGGCTCGTTCCAGGGCACGCGCACCATCGGCGTGACGTCGGCAATGGTGATCGCCTGCAGCAGCGGTACGAGATCGTTCATCTCGGGCGCGCCATGCTGGAGATCGATCGTCACGCTGTCCCAGCCACAGGCGGCATAGACTTCCGTGGAGTAGGCATTGGGAATGGCGACCCAGCCGTTTACGGCCCGCTCGCCCGCCGCGATCTTTTCCTTGAGCTTGTTCTTGCGCATGTCGTCCGTCTCCTTGTCTCGATCTCGGCTTGCCTTGATGCAGGGCGTTAGCTTCGCTTGCGCGCGCGCGGCAATACTTCAGGGTTGAACACGTGGCTTGGCGGCAGCCTGCCGTCCACCTCGTCCAGCACGTTCTGCGCCACGGCCTTGGCCATGCGTACCATGGTCTCGCCCGTGCTGGTGGCCGAGTGCGGCGTGAGGATGATGCGCTCGCACGAAAGCAGCGGGTCGTCGGGCTTCGGCGGCTCGTCCACCTGCACGTCCAGGCCCGCGCCCATGATCAGTCGGCTGTTCACGGCTTCGAGCAGCGCCGCCTCGTCCACGATGCCGCCGCGCGCGCAATTGATGAGGTAGGCCGAAGGCTTCATCATCGCCAGTTCGCGGGCGCCGATGAGGTTGCGCGTGTCGTCTTGCAGCGGCACGTGAACCGTGACGAAATCGGCGCGCGGGATGGCTGCGCGGAAGTCGGTCACGGGCTCGGCGCCCATCGCCTGGATCTGCGCCGGCGTGTAGGCCGGGTCGACGCCCAGGCACTTGAGCCCGAGCGCGTTGCAGGCCTTCACCAGCCGCGAGCCGATCCGGCCGAGCCCGATGATGAGGATGGTGCGGCCCGCCACGTCCTGCGCATCGAGCTTCATCTTGCGCATGTAGTCGCCCTCGCGCACGGCGCGGTCGAACTCGGTGACGCGCTTGGCGAGTGCGAAGATCAGCGCAATCGTGTGCTCCACCACCGAAGGTGCATTGGCCTCGCCGACCGTGGCAACGACAACGCCATTGTCGGTGGCGGCCGTGACATCGATGTTGTCGCAGCCAACGCCGTGCCGCGAAATGAGCCTGAGGCTCGGCGCCTTCTCGATAAGGTCGCGCGGGATCTTCGTGAGGCGCACCACGATGGCTTCCGCCGAGGGCAGGAAGTTGCCCCAGGTCGCGTAGTCGGTGCTCTCGGGCACGATGATCTCGAGATCGGGCCGCGCGTGGAGGATCTTCATGCCCTCCGGATGCAGTTGCTGGATGCAGATGACCTTGCGGCGCACAGGCGGCCCCTTTGGATCAGTGGATCTCGTCCTGCTTGGCCAGCGCCACCTTCAGCTTCTCGATGTTGAAGCCGGGCGCGCGCGCCATATCCAGGATGACGGCTTCCTTGCGCGCCAGGAGATCGCAGGCAGCCGGGATCTTGGGGGCAAGAGCCGCCGGGATCGTCACCGCGCCATGCCGGTCGGCGTGCACGAGGTCACCCGATTTCACGACCATGCCCGCAACGCGCACCTGGCGGCCGAAGTCGGCCAGGTGCACGTGGGCGTGGCTCGGCATGATGGAGCCGCACAGCGCCTGGAAGCCGGGCGCCCACTGGTCGATGTCGCGGATGGAGCCGTCGGTTACGACACCCAGAAGCCCCAAACCCTTGTGCACCGCGCTCATCACCTCGCCCCAGAAAGCGCCGAAACCCGTATCGTGGCCGTCGAGGTCCTGGATGCACATGATTCCGGGGGCGGGGTTGCTCGCCACGTACTCGTAGTAGGCGATGCGCTGGTCACGCGCCTTCTTGGGATCGTACTCGTTGATGTGGGTGGAGCGGATCGAGGCCGTCTTCGCGAAGCCCACGATGGGCGGCAGGTTGGGGAAGGGGCAGATCAGCGGCCGCACTGTGAAGCCCGTGAGGCGGCGCGCGGGATCGACGATCTCGAGTGCGTTGCAGATTGTCGGCGTGTCGTAGCTCTTCAGCTTCTCGAGCAATTGCGCATCGATCACGGTAACATCTCCCTCGTATTGACCTTGCCGCTACGGGCGAAAACGAATTCCTGAGCCAATGAACTTCCGGGCCCTAGACGGCGCCGGCCTGCTGAATGCGCCGCTCGTCGACGCCCGTCTCGCGCGCGGCTTCCACGATTGCGGCCCATGTGTCGTCGGAAAGCGGCACGCCCTTGGCAAGGCGCTCGGCGCGCGTGCGCTCCTCGGGCTCGCCCGGGATCAGCACCTCGCCGTCCTTGGCGGCGGGCGTGGCACTTTTGAAGTAGTCGATGTAGCGGGTCATGTCGGCGGGGAAGAAGCTCCCCGGATCGACCACCTTCGGGTCGATGTAGAACGACAGCATGCCGTTTCCGAAGGGACGCCCCTCGCCCGTGGCGCTCATGCCGGTGAGCGATCCGCCCAGGATCTCGCACAGGAAGGCTAAGCCTGAGCCCTTGTGCTCGCCAAAGGCGCGGATGGCACCCTTGCCCTTGGAGTGGTCGCGACGCCCCGTCGGCGTGTAGTCGCCGTAGAGCATGTGCGGGTCGGTGCCCATGGTGCCGTCGATCGAGATCAAGGCGTTTTCGGGCAGCTTCTTGCCGCCGAAGCTTGCCACCAGCACCTTGCCCTCGGCGACGACGCTGGTCGCGAAATCGAGCACGATCGGGCTCTTGCCCTGGCGCGGCACGCCGGCGCAGAACGGCGCGGTGGACAGGCGCCGCTCCGTGCCACCGTAGGGCGCCACCAGCACGCTGCCCGAGGCGTTCACAAAATGCACCGAGACGAGCCCCTCGGCCGCAGCCATCTCCGCCCAATCGCCGACGCGGCCGATATGCCCGGCATTGCGCAGCGCCACCATCGAGAGGCCGTTCTTCTTGCACTTGTCGATGCCGATCTGCACGGCCTGCGGCGCCACCGTCTGGCCGAAGCCGTGCAAGCCGTCGACCACGGCGAGCACCGGTGTTTCAGTGAGGACTTTGACCGTCTGGTCGGCCTTGACCGCGCCTTCCTTTTTCCAGGAGAGATAGCGCGGCACGCGAACGACGCCGTGGCTGTCGTGACCAGTCAGGTTCGCGGAAACGAGATATTTGCCGATGCGCCCCGCCTCGGCGGCCGAACAGCCGGCCTTCGCAAAAATATCGCTCACGAGAGCCGTCAGTGCATCCGCCTTGATCGTCACCATTCCCGGTCGTTCCTCTCCTGCATCCCCTTGAGACGGGGTTTTCCGGCACCTTAATGCAGCCTCGGCCGCAAGTCATGCGTGCGGGAGATGGGCTGTGTTGCCTGAAATGGCGGGAATGGCAGGGCCGGCAGAGCGACTGCGACAGAATAATCGCCTGCGAGCAAGCCACTGTGCCGCTCAATCCACCATGATGTCTTCGTTCCACAATTCCGGCTTCTCCCGTATGAAGCGGGCCATCAGCGCGATGCAATCGGGATCGTCGGCGATGATCACGTCCACGCCCCGCTCGCGCAGCAGCTCGGGATTGCCCGGAAAATTCACGGCCTCCCCCACCACCACGCGCGGAATGCCGAACTGCAGAATGGTGCCGGTGCACATCATGCACGGGGACAGAGAGGTGTAGAGCGTCATCCGGCGATAGGATTTCTGTCGGCCCGCCTTGCGCAGGCAGTCCATCTCTCCGTGCGCGATCGGATCGCCCTGCTGGACGCGCTGGTTGCGGCCGCGGGCAACGAGCCGGTCTCCCTCCGCCAGCACGCTGCCGATGGGGCAGCCGCCTTCCGCGAAGCCCGCTGCCGCCTCCTCGTAAGCCATGCGCAGGAACTTGCGGTCGGTTTCGGAAAGCATGGCGTCTGTCCTCATATTGGCGTCAGCGCGTGCCGAGAAGCTTGCGCGAGATGACGACGCGCATGATCTCGTTGGTGCCTTCCAGGATCTGGTGCACGCGCAGATCGCGCACCAGCTTTTCCATGCCGTAGTCCTTCAGATAGCCATAGCCGCCGTGCATCTGCAGCGCCTCGTTCACGACGTTGAAGCCGAGGTCGGTGGCGATGCGCTTGCCCATGGCGGAAAACATGGAGGCTTGCGGGTCTCCCCGATCCAGCGCATCGGCCGCGCGGTAGATCATCAGCCGGGCCGCTTCCAGCTCCGTCGCCATGTCGGCGATCTTGAACTGCAGGGCCTGGAAGTCGGCGATGGGGCGGCCGAAGGCACTGCGCTCGAACATGTAGCCGCGGGCCTTGTCGACGGCGGCCCAGGCCGCACCCAGCGAGCAGGCGCCGATGTTGATGCGGCCGCCATCGAGGCCGCTCATGGCGAACTTGAAGCCGTGGCCCTCCGCGCCGATCCGGTTTGCCACCGGCACCTTGCAGTTGTCGAGGATCACCTGGCGCGTGGGTTGTGCGTTCCAGCCCATCTTCTTCTCGTTGGCCCCGAAAGAGAGGCCCGGCGTGCCCTTCATGATGGCGAAGGCCGAAACGCCGTTGGCACCCTCGCCGCCCGTGCGCGCGAAAAGGAAGTAGAAGTCCGTATCGCCGGCGCCGGAGATGAACTGCTTGGTGCCGTTGAGCACGTAATGGTCGCCCTCCCGACGTGCGGTGGTCTTCAGGGCCGCGGCGTCCGAGCCGGCGCCGGGTTCGGTCAGGCAATAGCTCGCCAGCCAGTGCATCGTGGCGAGCTTGGGCATCCACTCGGCGATCTGCTCGGGCGAGGCGTACTTCCCCACCATCCACGCCACCATGTTGTGGATCGAGATGTAGGCCGAGATGGCCGGGCAGCCGTAGGCCAGCGCTTCCATGATCAGCGCCCCGTCGAGCCGCGACAGGCCCGAGCCGCCGCTTTCGGCGGGCACGTAGATAGATGCCATGCCAAGCGCCGCCGTCTCGCGGATCACGTCCACGGGAAAGTGGCACTTCTCGTCCCATTCGGCGGCATGCGGCGCGATGCGCTCGCGCGCAAAGTTGAGCGCGGTTTCCTGGATCGCCGACTGTTCTTCCGTCAGTGCGAAATGCATGGGCCTCCCCATTCGTTGTGCAGCGGGCCATTGTTATGCAGCGGGCATTGCGTGCCTGTTCGCCAGAGAAAATGCCAGCAGCGCGGCCACAACCAGCGCTGCGGCAGCAATCAGGGACGGCAACACGAAACTGCCAGTCATGTCGTAGCCATAGCCTGCCGCGACCGGCCCTGCAATTTGCCCCGTGCCGAAGGCGCTGGTGGCAATCGCAATCCAGCGGTCCGCCTCGGCGGGGGCAAACTCGCGCACGCCGATCAGTCCCAGGCTGGTGACGCCCATGAAGGTCGCACCGAGAAGGCACGACGCGGCGGCCAAGGCCCATATGGCGGGAGACAGCACGCTCGCCACTACCCCGACCGCCAGGCTCAGGCAGGCCAGCGCAAAGGCCGTGGGCGTGCCGAGCCTGCGGCCCACCTTCACCCAGGCCCAGACGGACGGCGTCGCCACCACCCCGATGACGAGCCAGAACAGCGGCTCCAGCGGGCGGGCCTCGGCCGAGGCGCGGACGATCGCCACGATGAACGTGGTCGTGATGATGTAGCCGAAGCCGAACAGGCCATAGGCCAGGGACAGCCGCCTGACGGCACTTCGATTGCTTTTCTCGGCGGCCGCCGCGCCGCTGTCAGTAGAGGCCCGAGGCTCAGAGGTGCCCTCCGGCACGAGCCACGCCACGAGGCCCACGTTAGCGACCGATACGAGTCCGCTCCACAGCCACATGGCGCGCCAGTCGCTTCCGGCAGCGGCGAGCCCCCAGGTGAGCAAGGCCGAGACCACGATGCCGATACCCACGCCAGCAAAGTGTATCGAGGAAAGTTGCGGGGCCCCCGCGGCGCTCAGGCGCTGCAGCACGAGTGCGGAAGACAGCACGAGCACGTAAGCGCTGGCGATGCCCCCCACAAAGCGCAGCAGCATGAGAAGCGGCGTCTGCGAGGCGAGCGCCATCCCGGCCGTCGTCACCCCGCTCAGCACGAGAAAAAGCAGCAGCGCGCGGCGGGGCTTCGCCTTGCCCCAGGGCAGCGTGGCGCCCAGGGCCCCGAGAAGGTAGCCCACGAAGTTTGCCGATGCGATGAGGCCAGCCGCGCTCTTGGAGAGGCCCAAGGCCTCCACCATCGGCGGCAGGATCGGCGTATAGATGAAGCGTCCGATGCCGATCGCCGCCGCCATGGCAGTCATGCCGCCCAGGGCAAGCGGCAGCGCGTCGATCTTGGCTGCCTTCATCTGAAAGGCTTGATCCGCTGCCCCGGCATCATGTCGTAGGGGTCTTTCCAGCCGGGCAGCGCCCTCAGCCGTTCCGTCCAGCGGTGAATGTTGGGATGGCTTTGGGCGAAGTCGTAGCCCGTCTCCTCCTTCGGATAGAACAGATATCCCGCGAGCGAGAAGTCGGCGATGCTGAGTTGATCGCCCAGCAGGAAGGAGCGGGTCGCCAGGTGCTGCTCGACGATGCCGGCGGCGCCGTCGAAGCGGCCTTTCAGGAATGCCAAGACGGCCGGATCGGGCTCCTTCGGCATGAATGCCTTCAAGAAGCGGTAGGAGGCGAGGCTCGCCGTGAACTTGTGATTGTCGAAGAGGATCCAGCGCAGGGCCTCGAAGCGCTCGTCCTCGCTGCGCGCAGCGAACTTGCCTGTCTTCTCGGCGAGCCAGGTGAGGATGGCGCCCGATTGTGTCAGCCGTTTTCCGCCGATCTCGAGAACAGGCGCCTCGCCCATTTGGTTGACGCTGGCGCGCCAGGCAGGATCCCGTGTGGCGCCGTTCATGAAGTCGACGAACACCGGCTCCCATGGCAGTCCGGCAAAGTTCAAGTACAGGGCCACCTTGTAGGCGTTCCCGGACTGGGAAAAGCAATGCAACTTATAGGGCCCGGCATCGGACATCGTCTTGCTCCAATGGGCAAATCATGTGTTGCAGCATCACGGCGGGAGTTGAATTCGCTGCTATGCTCCCCAGGGTAGGTCGCCCATTTCCTAGCATGGCGGCGACCACATGTGCAGCAAGCTGATTGAGTGGGATGCGCTCCAGAGCCGTCATCGTCGCCTTCATCGTCGCCGGCTTCGTCGGCGGGGCCTTACTCATGTACCGCCTGATGTACTTGGAGGGTTTCGTCGGCTGCCGCGCGGGCGCCACGACACTGGCGCGTCTCGAGCTTTACTTCGGCACCGGCAAGAAGGACGGCAGCGAAGTTTCAGAAGCCGAATGGCGCGAGTTCCTGGACACGGTCGTCACGCCCCGCTTCCCCGATGGCCTCACGGTGCTTTCGGGCTATGGCCAATGGCACACGGATGAGGGCAAGCCTGATCGCGAGAACGCGCGCGTGGTCGTGATCTGGTACGAGCGCTCGCAACAGGGCGAGGACAAGATCGAGGCGATCCGTGATGCCTATCGCCGCCGCTTCGAGCAGGAAAGCGTGATGCGGGTGGATGGCACCTCCTGCGTCTCTTTCTGAGAACTCGTCGTCCGCGCCCGCCTTCCGCCATGGCAGCGCCGCAGTTGCGGCATTCCCTTCCATGGCTCTGTAATCCAAGGAGGGGAAACATGAAGCGCGCAGTGCTATCGGCCGCCATGATCGGTCTGGGCTTGATGTCGATGTCCGTGTCGGCCGTCGCACAAAAGGCAGAGGACGCCTTCGGCGTGTGGATCAACCCCGACAACGGTTCCAACATCGAGATGTACAAGTGCGGCGACCTCTTGTGCGCCAAGATCCTCAAGGTGAAGGACGGCCAGAAGACCGACGACAAGAATCCCGATGCCAGCTTGCGCAGCCGTCCCATCGAGGGCCTCGTGATTATGACGGACGGCAAGAAGTCGGGGGACAACAAGTGGCAGGGTTCGCTCTACAATCGTGAGAACGGCAAGACCTACTCGGGCACCGTCACGGTGAAGAGCAAGGAGGCCTTGGACCTGTCGGGCTGCGTCGCCGCCATCCTGTGCCGCACCGTTACCTGGACACGCGCGAAATAACCGAAGGCTGCGAAGCAGCATTTTGCACTTCGCAGCACTTGCGCTAGCCTCTGAGGAGAGGAAACGCCAAGCCCGAAGAGGCAAGCATGACGATGGCAGCGACGACGGCCGCACCCCTGCGCCCCGCCAATCAATCGCTCGACCATATTCCCGGTGAGGATGGCTGGCCCGTCGTCGGCAACACGCTGACGGTCCTCAAAGATCCCTATGGCTCTGCAGACCGCTTTTACAAGCGGTATGGCCCCGTCTACCGCAGCCGCGTGTTCGGTTTCCGCAGCGTGTCGCTGATCGGGCCGGAAGCGAACGAGCTTCTCCTCTTCGACCGAGAGAAGAATTTCTCCTCCCACGGTGGCTGGGGCCCCGTGCTCGATCGCGTCTTCCCGCGCGGCCTCATGCTCATGGACTTCGACGAGCATCGCCTGCACCGCAAGGCACTCGGCGTCGCCTTCAAGCCTGCGGCCATGAAGCTTTACCTCGAGGCCCTCAACGACGGCATCGGCCGGCGCATCTCGGAATGGCACCTGCAGGGCTCAGGCCAGGGCGCGGAGACGCCGCTCTCGTTCTATCCGGCCATCAAGCAGCTGACGCTCGATCTCGCCGCCACCTCGTTCCTCGGGATCGACCTGGGGCCCGGGGCCACCGCCATCAATCGCGCCTTCGTGGACATGGTGGCCGCGGCCGTCGGCGTCGTGCGCACGCCGATCCCCGGCACGCAGATGTGGCGCGGGGTGAAGGGGCGCCAGCTGATCGCGGAGTTCTTTCGCGGCGAGATCGCCAAGCGGCGTGACAGCGATGCGAGCGACCTGTTCACGGAGCTGTGCCGCGCGACCAAGGAAGACGGCGCGCTGCTCAGCGACCAGGAAATCATCGATCACATGAACTTCCTGATGATGGCGGCGCACGACACGCTCACCTCCTCGGTCACTTCGCTCGTCTATCAGCTGGCAGCCAATCCCAAGTGGCAGGAAAAGCTGCGCGAGGAAATGTTCGGCCTGGGGCTGCCCCCGCGGGCGCCGCTGCCCTACGAGCGGCTGGGCGAACTCGAGCTTACCGAAATGGCCTTCAAGGAGGCGATGCGCATCAATCCGCCGGTGCCCTCCATTCCGCGGCAGGCGGTGCGGGATTTCACCTTCAAGGGCTTCGTCATTCCCGCCGGCACGCGCGTCGGCGCCAACACGCTCTATACCCACCGCATGCCCGAGATCTGGCCAGAGCCCATGACCTTCGACCCGACGCGGTTTACGGACGAGGCGGTCCGGCACCGGCACAAGTATGCCTGGGTCCCCTACGGCGGCGGGGCGCACATGTGCCTCGGCCTGCACTTTGCCTATATGCAGGCCAAGTGCTTCTTCTATCACCTGCTCACGACCAGCCGGGTCGAGGTCGCACCCGGGTATCAGCCCGCGTGGCAGCTGTGGCCCATCCCCAAGCCGCGCGACGGCCTGCCGATCCGCATCAGCCGCTTACGCTAAAGCGGGCGATGCTTCAGGCTTTTTG
>JBDHTJ010000071.1:0-23500 GCA_039808585.1 Hyphomicrobiaceae bacterium
TCGGCGTGGTGGGTACAAACCGGGTAGATCCCTGACAGAATAAACCGGGAGCATTCCTGACAGGTCAAGCTCGTTCGAAACACGAGGAGGTTCGAGCGATGCCCTTCAGGGAGAGCTGTCCTGTGGAAGGGGTTGCCCCACCCCTGTGCCCTCCCTACCAGGGGGACGGACGACTGCGGCAGGCGGCGCGCGCAGGGGCCCGGAGCCCTGCAACCACGAGGTTTTCTGATTATCGAGTGCGGGGTCTCATAGTTTTGCCGTCCCGGGAAGGCGTGCCGCGCGGCTATCCGGGGTGCTTTGTAGCGCGGGCCATCTGTTCGCGACGCAGGCGCGCCTCGCGATTGGTGATGTAGATCGCGGCGGCGAAGATGATGGCGGCGCCCACCCACGTCCAGCGGTCGATGGTCTCGCCGAAGGCCGCGTAGCCGATCGCCACGGAGAACGGCAGGCGCGAGAACTCGAACGTCTGCGCGAGCGAGGCGTCCGTAGCAGCATAGCCACGCACCAGCGCCACGTGCCCCAGCACCGCGCACAGGCCCACCCCCAGCAGGATCGGCAGCACCGCCAGCGTCGGCGTCGTCCAGAAGAACAGCGCCGGGATCAGCGACAGCGGCGTCAGCATCAGATTGGTGAGGAACACGATCTTGTCGGGGTCGTCACGCGCGGTGAGCTGCTTCACCAGGATCGCCGTGATGCCCCCCGTCATAGCCGCGATGATGGCGCACACCTGCCCGAGCCCGATCGAGTTGCCGGTCGGCCGCAGTATGATCATGGCGCCGGAGAAACCCACGATAAGCGCCGCCCAGCGCCGCCAGCGCACGCGTTCGCCGAGAAAGAAGATCGCCCCCAGCGTCCCGAACAGCGGCCCCAGGAAGCTGATGGCCGTCAACTCGCCGATGGGGATGAGCAGGATGGCGTAGAACCACGACAGCATCGACGTGAAGGACACGGCCACGCGCAAGCCATACAGCCCCAGCGCATTCGACTGCAGCAGGCTCGGCCCCCGCCACATGAAGAGCGGCAGCATGGCGCTCACCGAAAGCACGTTGCGGATGAACAGAACCACAAACGGATGCAGGCCAGCATTCATCGCCGCTCGCGAGAAGGCGGCCAGCCCCGCGAACAGCGCCATCGAGATGGTCACCCAGAAGATGCCCGCGATGGGCCCCGCCTTGCTGGTGATGCCATCGGTGCGGACAAGCGGCGCCGGCAACCCTAGTCCCTCCCCTTCCCCTCGTTCTCGCGGCGACGGAATGACCGGCGACGCACGCGTTGGTTAACGCGCACATTCGGCCAAGGTGGGGCCAACCACAAGGCGCCCTTTGGCATGGATCGGACCGCAGGCATGCGCAATCGGGGCAGCGTTCGCCCCACCCATCAGGCTGCCGTCAGGCTTTTGCCATAGTCAGAGCTATCTCTATGATCGGCAGGGGCAAAGCTTTGCAGGGGCGCCACAAGGTGCCGTGCGACATGCACTGGGGGATGGGATGGCCTACGCCCACATCGACGCGCTCATGTACGCGATTATGGCATGGGCTCGCACAGCCGCAGGCCCGGCTGTCGTCGCGGCTGCACTCTCCATCGCCCTGACCCCACCCGCAAGCGCTCTCGATGAACTCAAGCACGAAAAGAAGGCCATCAGCGCCTGCGAGATGAAGTTGTGTCGCATGCTGGTGGCGAAAGAGGCGAAGGGGCCCGACCTCAAATGCGACCTCACCAAGACGTGGGGCCACAAGACCATCAAGGAAGCCGAAAGCAGCTCGCTCACGTGGGGCTTCGGTGATGCGCGCTGCACCGTGAAGATCGACGTCAAGCGCTCCGAGATCATCAACGCCATCACCGCCGGCAAGGCGAAATTCCATTTGGCCGACCAGAAGATCGACTGCGTGGTGGAGGAAAGCGCCGACGGCAAGGACGCCAAGCACGTGATCGTGGTCGTCTCTCCCAAGATCGAGTTCAAGGACGGCAAGGCGGAGAAGATCTGGATCAACCTCAAGAGCGCGGACGGGCCCGGCGGCGTCACCGGCACACTCAAGTTCGCTTCCATGCTGGCCGACAAGCTGGGCCTGTTTCACGGTGCCATGCTGAAGGCCGTCAACGGCTTCATCTACAAGGGCTGCCCCAAGGTGCTCGCCAAGGGCGAGGAAGTGGCGGAAGCCAAACCCAACAAGTCGAAGGCGCCGCGCAAGAAGCTTTCAACATCGCAGAAGCCGGTGGCCGAGAAGATGGAAGCTCCGCCTGTTGAGAAGGCCCCTGCGAAAGCTTCGCAGACGCCTGCTGACAAGCCCTCTGACAAGCCTGCGCCGGAAGCTCCCGCCGCAGTTGCCCCACCTCCTGCGGCAGCCGCCGAGGCGCCCCCCGCCAAGAGCGAGTAGCCCCTCATGCGTGTGGACGAGGCGGCGCGGCAAGATCCCGAATGGCCATGGGCTCTCCCAGCGCCTTCCGGCAAGGCAGCATGTAGATGCGGGTAGGCGCGTATCGCTACCGTGCATAGATGCCCGCCTTAGCGAGCATGACGGTGGCGGCCGTGGCTCGGGCAACTTCAGTCAAAGCGTGGTGATATGTGGGTCGTATCCCCACACACCACGTCACCTCCGCGCACGCGGAGATCCACGCAAGCTTCGATCACCACGAACCGTCGCTGCTGTCCCGCCCTCTCACATCTTGCCATACGCAAGCCTGCGCCCGCGGGCTTCGGCAGCGCCTTCAGCCGGACTGCTTTTTGCCGCCCCTCTTGGGTGGCGCCTGCGCTTGCGCCTTCGCCGCCTCTTCCGGATCGACATAACGCGGAAATACGCCAGCAGGCTCAGGAATGGCCGTACCGGCAACAAGCCGGCCAGCCGCACCCAGCGCCTTGAACGAACGCGCCTCAGGCGGCAGCGCCATCAGGTCGAGCAGCTTGCCCGCGAGTTCCGGCATCACCGGCTGCGCCAGGATGCCGAACTGGCGCACCACCTCCGCCGTCACATAGAGGATCGTCTCCATGCGCTTTGGGTCCGTCTTTTTTTTCGCCCAGGGCTCCTGCCCCGCAAAGTAGCGGTTGGCATCGGCGATGACTTCCCACACCGCGTCGAGATAGCGCGTGATCGCCTGCTTCTGCATCTCGAGGCGCGCCGTCGCGTAGAGGGCATCGGTGGCGTCGAGCAGAGCCTGGTCCTCGGGTGTGAATTCACCAGGCTCTGGGATCTTGCCCTCGCAGGTTTTGAAGATCATCGACAGCGAGCGCTGGGCGAGGTTGCCCAGGTTGTTGGCGAGATCCGCATTGATGCGATTGGCGATGGCCTCGGGCGTGTAGTTGCCGTCCTGGCCCCACATCACCTCGCGCAGGAAGAAGTAACGCACCTGCTCGCGCCCATAGGCCTTCACGAGGTCGAACGGGTCGACCACGTTGCCCACGGACTTGCTCATCTTTTCGCCCTTGTTGAGCACGAAGCCATGGCTGAAGATGCGCTTGGGCAGCTCTATCCCTGCACTCATCAGGAACGCGGGCCAATAGATGGCGTGGAAGCGCACGATGTCCTTGCCGATCACGTGCACGTCGGCCGGCCAGTAGCGCGCGCGCGGCTGCTCGCCCGCGTTCAGCACGCCCGTTGCCGTCACGTAGTTGTTGAGCGCGTCGATCCACACGTACATCACATGCCCCGGCGCGTCCGGCACGGGGATGCCCCAGTCGAGCGTCGAGCGCGAGATGGAGAGATCCTCCAGGCCGCTCTTCACGAAGCTCACCACCTCGTTGCGCCGCTCCGGCGGCAGGATGAAATCCGGGTTCGCCTCGTAGTGCGCCAGCAGCTTGTCCTGATAGGCGGAAAGGCGGAAGAAATAGGTCTCCTCCTCCGTCCATTCGACAGGCGTTCCGGTGGGCGTGGCATAGCGGACGCCCTCGCGCAGCTCCGTCTCGCCCTCCTTGTAGTAGGTCTCGTCGCGCACGGAATACCAGCCGCCGTACTTTTTCTTGAAGATGTCGCCGTTTTTCTCGATGCGACGCCACAGCTCCGCACAGGCCTCGTAGTGGCGCGGCTCGGTCGTGCGGATGAAGTCGTCATTGGAGAGGCCCAGCGTCTGCGCGAGTTCGAGGAAGCGCGCGGAGTTGCGGTCTGCCAGTTGCCGCGGCGTCATCCCCTCCTTGGCGGCCGTCTGCTTCATCTTCAGGCCGTGCTCGTCCGTGCCCGTGAGGAAGAACACGTCCTTGCCGTCCAGCCGCTCGAAGCGCGCGATCACGTCGGTGGCGATGGCCTCGTAAGCGTGGCCCATGTGCGGCACGCCGTTGGGATAGGAAATCGCGGTGGTGATGTAGAATTTCTGCTGCCCGCTCATGGCGAGACCTCTCGTCTTCTGGCTCGTGGTCGAGGACTTGGCGCTTCCCTCGCGCACAGGGCGCGCGGCGTCACCGCATTCGGCCCTGCTCGGGCAGGGGATGTCTCGACAGGGGCGGACGAGAATTGCGGAAGGCAGTCATCTCCAAAGCCAAGGATGATGGAGGCCGCCTGCTAGCACGAAAGCGGCGCCCGCGCCACCCGTGGCCTCACAGCAGCGAATGTCACACCTCGATGCGGCCTTCGGCGATCCGCACGGCATGGCCGCCGATGCGCACGTTGGCGAGGCTGCCTCCCTCCATCGTGAACGATAGCGTGATGAAGCTGGGGCGTCCCATCTCCAGGCCCTGCTCGATGACACGGCGATGCTGACCATCGGGCGGCAGGTCGAAGCGCTGGATGACACCGGCAAAGCCGACGGCCGCCGAGCCGGTTGCGGGATCCTCCACGATGCCCATCGACGGCGCGAACATGCGCGCATGGAAGGCCGACGTCGCGTGTACCGTCTGGCGGCAGTAGAGGTAGGCGCCAACGAGCCCCTCGGCCTCGAAAGCGCTGTCCCAATGCGGCTGGTACACGCGCGCCTTGGCGATGGCCTCGAGGGAGGCGACAGGCACGAAAACGAAATAGGTCGAGCCGGCGCCGAACGTCGAAGGCTTGTGGTTCTCGAAGCCGATCTCGGACGGGATCAGCCCGAGCGCGGAAGCGATGCGTTCCGCCGCCGGTGCTGGCGCTGCCGGAGCCGGCAGCTTGGGGGCATCGAACTCGGCGAACGGCTCCTGGCCCGCACGCGCCCGCACACCTACCCGCACGCTGCCGATCGCCTCCTCGAGCACGATCAGCGCGTCACGTTCGCCGCCGTTGTCGTTGCTGGGAGCCGGATTGCGCAGATCTGCCAGCAGCACGGCCGTGCCGACCGTCGGATGGCCGGCGAACGGCAGTTCAGCCGCGGGCGTGAAGATGCGCACGCGAGCCGTATGGGCGCGGTTCTGCGCCTTCAGCACGAACACGGTCTCGGAAAGGTTGAACTCGCGCGCGATGGTCTGCATCTGCGCGGCATCGAGCATGTCGGCATCGAGCACGACGGCGAGCGGATTGCCGCCGAACCGCTCCTCGGTGAACACGTCGAGCACGTGATAGGTAAGCCGCATGGCCTTGGCCTTCCGGTGAATGGATCGCGCGCACCATGCAGGATTCCTCCCCCCGATCCAAGCTCGTCGTCGGCAACTGTGTCACGTCCGCGAACGGGGACCGGCTCAGCACGCTGGAAGCGGCTCCGGAATTTCCAAAGCACCATCGCGACGTCGCTGACGCGACTGGCCCCCATGCACGGCGATGACGCGGGAGGAACCTATGCGGTTGCCTTCGACGCACATCATCCCAGATCCGCACCATGAAAGACGCGCATCACCGAGCCCATGGCGTTAAGCACTTGAAGAGCAAAAGCAGTTTCCACTCTCACATTGTTTCGGCGTGTTTCAACATTGTGTACCGGCGCCCAAACTTTGCCACGCGCAGGCCCGGCTCTCGCCGCTTCCGATCACAAAGCTGCCCGCCAACGCAACTCGCACAATGCCCTTGCGGTTGTCGTGGTCACGGCGCCCCTGCGGATCAGTTGCAGGATCGCGCCTGATCGCATGGCCGCAAGGGATGCGATCGGGAGGCTCCACGCTCGTCGTGGACCTCCCGGAAGGGCGGCGAGGATTCCCCGCATCCTCGCCGCTTTCTCTTCCTCCTGCCGTTCGCGCAGGCCGATACCGGGCGGGGCCGGACCACACGACGACTTGAGGGACAAGGGGACCGCATGCACGCAAAGCGCATGATCTTCGCCGCCATGCTCACCGCAACCGCCGGGCTGCCCAGCGCCTATGCCGCCGATCTCGAGGGGCCGAGGCGCTATCGCGACCCGCGCAACGATGCCTACTATCCGACGTGGAATTGGACCGGCCTCTACATCGGTCTGCACGGCGGCTATGGCCTGTCCAGTGCCGACTGGGACTTCATCGGTGCCTCCCTCAGCAATCCCGGTGCGGGCAGCGTGCTGGGCGGACAGATCGGCTACAATTTCCAGTCGGGTCGCATGGTCTACGGCATCGAGGGCGATCTCTCGAGCACCTGGATGAACGGCACCGACGGCTGCGGCTTCCTCGTCAACTGCCGCCACGACATCAACTGGATGGGCTCGGTGCGCGGCCGCCTCGGCTTCACCGTCAACGACAACCGCACGCTGCTCTATGGCACCGGCGGCGTCGCCTGGGCCGACGCGAAGTTCGCAAGCCGTGACGCCATCACAAACGCCGTTCTCGGCAGCGAGTATTCCGTCACGCAGCAGGGCTGGGTCCTGGGCGCCGGCATCGAGCATCAGCTGAGCCAGAACCTGACCATGCGGGTCGAGTACCTCAACTACAATTTCAACGGCATGACGGCGCCCGCCGGCACGGTCGACGTCTTGCCGACCAAGATCGACCTGTCCTCGCAGGTCGTCCGCTTCGGGCTCAACCTCAAGTTCTAGCGCTTCGGCGGATCTCCCGCGGCCTTCCGTTCCGCCTTGCGCTTCGTCAAGCCAAAACGGCCCGAACGCAGTACTGTGAGCGCGAAGAGAAACCTCGGGAGATCCCCATGCCGAGCCCTGTGACCCTCGTTCCGCCCGCCCACCCCTCCGATGCCGAGCGCCATTTCGGCATGAAGCTCGCCTTCGAGACCGATTGCGCGGACGTACAGGCGAGCCTGCGCGCCGGCAGCGTCGATTTCGTCCTGCTCGACGTGCGCGGCCCCCGGTCCTACGCGCAGGGCCATGTGCCCGGCGCTCTCAACCTGCCGCATCGCGAGATCAACTCCGACCGCATGATGCGCTGGCCGCACGACACGCTGTTCGTGGTCTACTGCGCAGGACCCCATTGCAACGGCGCCGACCAGGCGGCCCTGAAGCTGTCGCAGCTCGGCCGTCCTGTGAAAATCATGATCGGCGGCATCACCGGCTGGGCCGACGAGGGCTTCCCCTTCGAGACCGACACCACTATCGAAGCCTGACACCTCTCCCCATTACCCCAACGCGCCCCATCGTCCCCCTCCCCCCTTATGAGGGAGGGGGGATCGCAGGCCGCTCGAGAGGTAGCAGATCGCACCCCGTCATCGCCGCTCGCCCCCTCCATTGTGATCGGGCGTGATTGGACTGCCGCCATGCACCACAGCTACTGCGTGTTCGATCGAGATGTAGGCACTGCGCGCCCATCGAAAGCGTGTTCGAGCCTCTCGATGGAAGCAGTATCCTGTGCGCACGCTGATCCGGGGGGCAACCATGCGCAAGATCGTACTCGTCGTGAGCCACGCCGCGATGCTCGGCATCGGCTTCGCGCTCGGCGTCTACTTCCTGCCGATCCTCACCGCGCCCAAGAGCCCGGATGCCACTGAATTAAAAGCCGCAGCCGCCGACGCCATGTTCCAGGGCCGCTTCGAGCGCGGCTTGAAGGGCAGCGATTTCCTGCATTGGGGAGAGGGCGAGGTCCGCCTCTCCCGCACCCGCATCGCCCACCAGGGACGCCTCGCCCCTGGCCCCGACTACAAGCTCTACCTCGTGAAGGAGTTCGTGGACACGCGCGAAGGCTTCCTGAAAGTGAAAGCCGAGGCACGCCGCATCGGCGACGTCAAAACCTTCGACGGCTTCCTGCTCGATGTACCGGGCGACGTCGACATCCAAGCCTACACCACGGCACTCGTCTGGTGCGAAGCCTTCAGCCAGTTCATCACCGCCGCGAAGTATCGCTGATCACTGCGCGGGGAAGCGCACCGTGGTGCCCAGCGTGAACCAGTCCGCGTTCTCGCCATTGATGTTGCGGCCATAGATCAGGTCGAACGACAGCCGGTCGATGGGCCGATAGCGCACGCCGGTCTGGAAGCGCGCGCGCGTGTCCCACGGGTTGTCGGTGGAAGCCCCCGCCTGTCCGAACGTCTCCACGGTCAGCGTCAGGGTTTCGGTGAAGCGCCAGTCGAGCCCCAGGCCGTATGTCCCCAGATGCCGATCCGTGGGCTTGTCGAACACCCAGCCGCCGCTCACGTTGATGCGCACCGTCTCCGACAGGCGCAGCGTACCCGGGATGTACGCATAGACCGCTGAAACCTCGCGCGCCGTGGTGTCGTAGGTGACGGCCGTCACGGCGGCCCATCCGAAGCTGCCGATCGCCGTGGGTACGAGCTTGGCTTTCGCCTTCAGGGTCAGGGCCGTCGACCACTCGTCGTCGCTTCGGGCGCGCTGCATCTGCAGGCCGATCTCGGTGGGCGTGGCAAGCCCTGCCACGCACGACGGGTTGGTGGTGGTGACCTGATCGCGGTTCGATGCATGCGAGGTCCAGCCTTCCACCTTGCAGTTGCCCGGATCGCTCACCTCCGCCGTGTCGACGTTGAAGGCCGTGCCGGCTGCTCCAGCCGGCGCCTGATGCCCGGCGAGCGTGAGGCCAACGAGCACAAATCCGAGGGCAAGGCGACGAATTGCGCGCGCAAAGGTCATAAGAGCGGGCCTCGAGGAAAATGCCGAAGGAAACAACACCCCCAGCACATGCACCGATTCGGCCAAGCTCAAGCAAGCTGAAGGTCAGCGGCCCTTGCGTTCCTCGGCCTTTGCCGCATTCCAAAGGCCATCCATCTCTTCCAGCGTCGATTGCGACGGCTCACGCCCCTGCCGCGCCAGTGCCGCCTCGATGAAGGCGAAGCGGCGTGTGAACTTGTCGTTGGTCCGCCGCAGGGCGTCCTCGGGGTCGACCTTCAGGTGGCGGGCCACGTTGGCGAGCACGAACAGCAGATCGCCCAGTTCCTCGGCCACCGCCGCGTGCCCCTTTGCGACCGCGGGCGCGTTGACGATGGCCTCTTCCAGTTCCGCCAGTTCCTCCCGCGCCTTGGCAAAGACCGGCGCCAGCGAAGGCCAGTCGAAGCCCACGCGCGCCGCCTTCGCCTGCAGCTTGTGGGCCCGCGTCAGGGCCGGCAGCCCCACGGGCACGTCGGCCAGCACCTTGGAACCGGCGGGGAGTGTCGTCGCCTCATGCCCGGCAGCAGCTGCCCGCTCTGCCTTCTCCACCGCCTTCAGCCGCTCCCAGAACCCCGGCGCCGCGCCGGCCGCCCGTTCCTCCGGCGTCCCGAACACGTGCGGGTGGCGGCGGATCATCTTGCGCGTGATGGCCTCGGCAACCGCTGCGAAATCGAAGGCACCCTGCTCCTCGCCGATGCGTGCGTGATAGACCACCTGCAGCAGCAGGTCGCCCAGTTCGTCCTTCAGGGCGCCCATGTCCTTTTGCGCGATGGCATCGGCCACCTCGTAGGCTTCCTCGATGGTGTAGGGGGCGATGGTCTCGAACGTCTGCTCCAGATCCCAGGGGCAGCCGGTGCCGGGGGTCCGCAGCGCTGCCATCACGTCGAGAAGCTTCGTCAGGTTGTCGCGGGCGGCGTCTGTCATTGGCGGGTCGAGGTTCCAAACAGATATGCTAGAGGAAGTGCCGAATGTTTAGCACGAACCCCGCGGGGAAGGACGAGCCCTCTGACCATGCTGCGCGTGACGCCCACGCTATCGATCGACGAGGCGCTGCTGAGCGAAACCTTCGTGCGCGCCTCTGGCCCCGGCGGGCAGAACGTCAACAAGGTTTCCACCGCCGTTGAGCTGCGCTTCGACGCAGCCCATGCCGCCTTGCCCGAGCGCATCCACAAGCGCCTCGTGACGCTCGCCGGCCGCCGCATGAGCTCCGAGGGCGTGCTCGTCATCACCTCCGACCGCTACCGCAGTCAGGCACGCAACCGCGAGGATGCGCGCGAGAAGCTCATCGAGCTGCTGCGCGAGGCTGCGACGCCGCCCGCCATAAGGCGCCCGACCCGCCCCACGCGCGCGGCCAAGGAACGACGGCGCGAGGCCAAGCGCCAGCGTTCAACCGTCAAGGCCCTGCGCCACAAGCGACCCGACCTGGATTGAGCCACGGCCCTTTGCGCCTCGGCACAGGCAGTATCCGCCCGGCATCGGCTGCTGCCATGCGCCCGCGCATCACTCCGCAGCGCGGCGACGGGCCCGGCGCTGCGCGGGCTTACGCGCCATGATCCCGGCGCGGGCCAGCAGGCCATCGAGCTTGCCGCGCAGCGTCGGGTCGATACGCACCTTGAGGTGCAGGGAACCGTCGTCTTCCGATGCCTTGTCGATCAGCTCACTGTTGTCGTGCAGCCAGCTCAACAGGCGGCCCTCCCCTGGCGGGAGATCGATGAGCAGCACCTCGTCGCCGCCGCCGAGGCGCGCATCGATCGCCTGCATCAGGTCGTCGAGCCCCGTTCCCTTCAGGGCCGAGACGAGGATTTCACCGCGTCCCGACCGCGCAATCGCATGCTGGGCCTCGCGCAGTTCCTCGCGCGTGAGCCGGTCGGCTTTGTTCCAGACTTCCAGCAGTGGCGTCGCGGCGGCTTCCGCATCGATCCCGAGGTCGCCCAGCACATGCTCCACATCCTGCTTCTGCGCCTCGGTCTCGGGATGCGAGATGTCGCGCACGTGCAGGATGAGATGCGCGGCCACCACCTCCTCGAGCGTCGCGCGGAAAGCCGCCACCAGCGACGTCGGCAGATCAGAAATGAAGCCCACCGTATCCGACAGGATCACGCGGCGGCCCGAGGGCAGCTTCAACTCGCGCATGGTCGGATCGAGCGTCGCGAACACCTGATCCTTGGCCAGCACGCTGGCACCCGTGACCCGATTGAAGAGGGTGGACTTGCCGGCATTCGTGTAACCCACGATCGCCACGACGGGATAGGGCACGCGGGCGCGCCCTGCCCGATGCAGCTCGCGCGTCTTCACCACGCGCGCCAGCTCCTTCTCGATCTTCTCGATGCGCTCGCCGATCATGCGCCGGTCGAGTTCGATCTGCGCCTCGCCCGGTCCGCCGAGAAAGCCGTAGCCGCCGCGCTGTCTCTCCAAGTGCGTCCACGTGCGCACAAGACGGCTGCGCTGGTAGTTCAGATGCGCAAGCTCCACCTGCAGCCGGCCTTCGCGCGTTGCGGCCCTGCGGCCGAAGATCTCCAGGATCAGGCCCGTCCGGTCGAGCACCTTCGCAGCCCACGCCTTCTCGAGATTGCGCTGCTGGATCGGCGAGACGGCGTGATCGATGACGACGAGGCCGATGTCGCGCTCTTTCACCAGCGCTGCGATCTCCTCCACCTTTCCTGAGCCGAAGAGCGTACCGGGCTTGGGTTGCGGCAGCGGCACGATGCCTGAGAACACCACGTCGAGGTCGATGGCATGCGCAAGGCCCACCGCTTCCTCGAGGCGATCCTCGATGGCTCTTTGCGAAAAGGTAGTTGTGCCGCTCGGGCGGCGGTCGCCGCTGCCGGCATGGCGTCCGCGCCTGTCCGGCGCAAGCACCGCAACACGCGTCGGCGGGCGATGGCGCTCAACCGGCTGGCGGCGCCGCGAACGTGGCTTGTCTGGCGTTTCCTCGCCGATGGCGGACCCTATTGGGTTTCTGCCGGATCATTCTCCATGAGATGCACGGGCTGGCCCGGCATGATCGTGGAGATCGCATGCTTGTACACGAGTTGGGAGTGACCGTCGCGGCGCAACAGCACGCAGAAATTATCGAACCAGGTGACGATGCCCTGCAGCTTCACGCCGTTGATCAGAAATATCGTCAGTGGCGTTTTGTTCCGCCGTACATGATTGAGGAAGGTGTCCTGCAGACTTTGGGCTCGTTCGGCCATTTTTTTGTCCGTTCTTATGCGTCCGGGGAGGCGGTATGAAATAGGCCGCCTTCGCTTCCGCTAACTTGCAGAAAGCGGCGCGGGCGCACAAGTGAAATTCATGTGGGCGCAAGGAATGGCGCAAGAACGCCCAATTTTTTGTCAATCCGCTGAAATTTCAGCCGCCGCGTAGTAGTTGCTGCGCAGCTTGAGGGTTAACAATCCGGGCGCGCCATTCCCCACTGGCGCTCCGTCGATCGATGTCACCGGCATGACATGGTTGGTCGCCGACGTGATGAAGGCTTCGCGCGCCTGCTTGGCCTCGGCCACAGTGAAGGGCCGCACGACCACTTCGAGGCCTTCGCTCTTGATCAGGTCCATCACGGCCATGCGGGTGATGCCGGGCAGGATGTCGGCGTCGGTCTTGCGCGTGATGAGCCGTCCGTCCTTGTCGACGATCCACGCGTTGGAGGATGCGCCCTCCGTGACGAAGCCGTCCGCATCGACGAACCAGGCTTCCTTGGCGCCCTGCGCCTTCGCCGCCTCCTTGGCCATCGCGGCCGGCAGCAGCATCACCGTCTTGATGTCGCAACGCGCCCAGCGCACGTCGGGCTGGGTGATGATGGCAATCCCCTTCTCCGCCTGCTTGTCGGTCTTCGCCTTGGAGGCCGGACGCGCAAGACAGACCACGGTCGGCTCGACATCAGGCCCCGGGAACAGGAAATCACGCGGACGCGCGCCGCGAGACACCTGCAAGTACACGATCCCTTCCCTGACGCGATTGCGCCGCACCGTCTCGCGCAGCACCCGGCTCCACGCCCTGAGCGTCATCGGCGCGGGAATGCCGAGTTCCTTCAGCGACCGGTCGAGGCGCGCCATGTGCCGCGTCTCGTCCACCAGATGGCCGGCCTTCACCTCCATCACCTCGTACACGGCATCGCCGAACTGGAAGCCGCGATCCTCCGCGTGCACACCGGCCTGCGCATAGGGTTGATAGTGCCCATTGACGTAAACGTATCGCGCCATCTCTTGCCCGTGTCCCTGATCCTCGAGCCGTCCTGCCCCTGCTCAGATCCCGCTCACGCGGGCCGCTGGTCGGGCCCGCGCTCCTGCGAGGAGACGCCGAGCGCCCTCAGCTTCCTGTGCAGTGCCGAGCGCTCCATACCAACGAATTCCGCCGTGCGCGAGATGTTGCCGCCGAACCGATTGATCTGGGCAAGCAGGTACTCGCGCTCGAAGATCTCGCGCGCCTCGCGCAAGGGAAGCGACATCAGGTGCTCGGCCCCGCCGTTGACCGGCAGCGGCACGTTCGAGCCGATCTCCTCGGGCAGCATATTGGCCGTGATCATCGCATCGGGCTCTCCCCCCGACAGGATCATCAAGCGCTCGATGTTGTTCCTGAGTTCGCGCACGTTGCCGGGCCAGTCGTGCGCTTGAAGCACCGCGATCGCATCTTCGCCGATACGCCTGGGCGCCAGCCCCGACGACTGCGCAAGCTGGGTAACGAAATACTGGATCAGCGCGGGAATATCGTCGCGCCGCTCGGCAAGGCTCGGCACCCGCAGCGGCACTACGTTCAGGCGGTGATAGAGGTCCTCGCGGAAGCGGCCCTCCTGCATCTCGCGTTCGAGGTCGCGACTGGTGGACGAGATGATGCGCACGTCGACCGCCACCTTCGGGCCGCCGCCGACACGCTGGAACTTCTGCTCCACCAGCACCCGCAGCACCTTGCCCTGCGTCTCGAGCGGCATGTCCGCCACCTCGTCGATGTAGAGCGTGCCGCCGTGCGCCTCTTCCAGCGCGCCCACCTTGCGCGGACCGGTGAGATCCTCCGTGCCGAACAGTTCCTCCTCCACGCGGTCCGGCGCCATGGCAGCCGCATTGAGCACCACGAACGGCCCGTCCTTCCTCAGCGACATCGAGTGCATGACGCGGGCACACAGCTCCTTGCCGGTGCCGGACGAGCCGCGGATCAGAACACGGCTGTTGGTGGGCGCCACGCGTTCGATCGACGAGCGCAGCTGGTTGATGGCGGTCGACTTGCCGATCATCTCCGAGCTCACCACGGAGCGCTCGCGCAATTCGCGCACCTCGCGCTTGAGGTTCGACGCCTCCAGCGCGCGCAGCGTCACGAGGATCAGGCGATCGGCCTTGAACGGCTTCTCGATGTAGTCATAGGCCCCGCGCCGGATAGCGGTCACCGCCGTCTCGATGTTGCCGTGACCCGAGATGATCACCACGGGAAGGTCTGGATGCGCTTTCTTGATGATGTTGAGCACCTCCAGGCCATCGAGCCGCGAGCCCTGCAGCCAGATGTCGAGGATGACGAGGTGCGGTCGTCGCTCTTCGACCGCCTTCAACGCCTCGTCGCTGTCACGCGCGAGCCGCGTGCGGTGGCCATCGTCTTCCAGAATGCCCGCCACCATCTCCCGGATGTCGGCCTCGTCGTCAACGATGAGGATGTCAGCTGCCATCTGTCGCTCCTTGGCGCCTTGAAGGTATGTCGATCAGCCGCCGCTTGCCGCGGCCGCTACGGGTTGCTCTTGCACGGCAGGGTCGCTGCCGCGGCGAATTGGAAGCCTGATGCGCACGAGTGCACCGTGCAGCCTGTCGGGCGCAGGCGGGGCGTCTTCCAGCGCCAGCGTGCCACCGTGCTGCTCGACGCTCTTCTGCACGATGGCAAGGCCGAGCCCTGTGCCCTTGTTTCCCTTCGTCGTTACGTAGGGTTCGAGCAGGCGATTGCGGTTGTGCTTGGGCAGCCCCGGCCCGTTGTCGATCACTTCGATGTCGACATGCTCGGGCGTCTGCGTCACCACCGTCTCGATCCGCCCTCTCCAGTCGGGCTCGCGGCCGGCGCTCTCGGCATACGACTGCACCGCCTCCTGCGCATTCTTGACGAGGTTCGTCACCGCCTGCGCGATGAGCCGGCGGTCGCAATGGAGAATAATGGGCTCCTTGCCCACCTTCGTCTCGAAGGTGATGTCGGCCGTCGTCACATGCCGGTCGAGCACGGCCGCGCGCACCACGTCACGGATGTCGTGATCTTCCATCTGCGGCTTCGGCATCCGGGCAAAGGCCGAGAACTCGTCGACCATGCGCGTGACGTCCCCCACCTGCCGGATGATGGTGTCCGTGCAGCGTTCGAACACCTCGCGATCCTCCTGGATCACGCGACCGTACTTGCGGCGCAGCCGCTCGGCGGAAAGCTGGATGGGCGTAAGCGGATTCTTGATCTCGTGCGCGATTCGCCGCGCCACGTCCGCCCACGCCGACGTGCGCTGGGCCGACACCAGTTCGGTGATGTCGTCGAACGTGATCACGGAGCCGGCCTGCGCCTCGCCCTGCACTTCCAGCGTGATGCGGGCGGAAAACGTGCGCTCCTCTCCGCCGATGACGATGGTGAGTTGCTTCTGTGCCCGGCCGCGCTGCGTGGCCTCGGTGAACACGGGTTCGAACTCCGGCACCACCTCGGTCAGCAGATGGCCGACGAGATCGCTCTCCTCGCACTTCAGGAGGCGCTGGGCGGAAAGATTGGCGAGCGTAATGACCCCCGCGCTATCCAATCCCATGACACCGGCCGAGACACCGGAGAGCACGGCCTCCATGAAGCGCCGGCGTTCGGTCAACTGCGCGTTGGTATCGACGAGTTCTGTGTGCTGCCTGTCGAGTTGCAGCGTCATGTGGTTGAAGTTCTCCGAAAGGCGCCGCAGGTCGCCCTCGCCCCGCCGGATCGGCAGCACCACCTTCAGATCACCCTTGGCCACCTGCTGTGCAGCCCCGATCAGGCGGCGGATCGGTGCCACGAAGCGGCCTGCGAACCACAACCCCACCCAGATCGATGCCAGCAGCGCCGTCAGCGAGATCATGAAGTACATGACCGCGTGCGCAAACTTGAGGCCGCCCCGCACTTCACGCAGCCGTTCGTACTCGCGTACGCCCTGCTCCGTCCGCCGCAGGTGCGTCACGACCTTCGGGTCCACGCCACGCGCGACGTAGAGATAGCTGTCGGGATATTTCGAAAGCTTCGCCACCGCCGCCACGCGGAAAGTGTTCACCGGCATCAGAAGCGGCACCTGCCCGTTTTCCGCAGAGCGCAGGATGTGCTCGGGAGGCGGGACGTACGGCAGCTTCTCGTCCTCGAGCGCTGCGAGCTTCACTGCGCCCTTGCCGTCGACGATGTAGGCCACGGGAAGATCGCGCAGGGCCGCTTGCGCGAAAAGCTGGATGCGCAGCTTCCCCTGGTCGCCGCCGATCTTCGCCGCCTCGTCGTCGAGGTCCTTGCCCATGTTGACGATGTCGGTGCGAATGATCTGGCCGTGCTCTTCCAGGTACGCATAGGCGACGTTGAGCGAGTTCTGGACGATCGTCGTCGTCTGCTCGTTGAAACGGTTGTCGAGCGCGCGCGAGAACGTCGTCGTCGCGGCTATCGCGAGTACGATCGCGGGCAGCGCCGTGATCAGGCTGAACAGCGCCACGATCCGGGCATGCAATCGGGCGCCGGGCACCTTGCGCCGCCACGCGCGTACGAGGCCGACGGCCTGCAGCGCGATAACCCCGACCATGGCGATGACCAGGATCAGGTTCAGCGCCAGCACCACCACGACCACGTCGTCGCGCGGCACGATCGGCGTGAGATTCGTCAGGATCAGGTAGGTGCCGAGTGCAGATATCAGCGACAGGCAGACCACGATTAGGCCTACCCAGAAGGCCTGACTGCCGGCGCCCAGCGGCGTGCGCGCGTGCTCGTCGCGCAGCGGCTCGAGCGTTGCGCGGATTTCGTCCGTGATCAGCTTGTGCAGCTTGCGGCCGGCGTCCGCGATCCGCCCAAGGGCCCAGACCACGACCTGCCACAGTCCGGCCCCCAGCTGCCAGACAGCGCTCTTGACGGCACGGACGGTCTCGTTCTGCACCGGAACCGGAACTCTCTCGACGTGGGCTTACCTTTCAGGCACTTCCGGGCAACGTCGGCACTCCGGAAGTTGCAGCAAAGCGACCACACAGACAGAAAACACTGTGGCATTTTCGCGACAATGACGGCTTAGAGGGTGGCCATCGCAGCGTCAAGCCGCTGCCTGCACATGACGGTGGACGGTCAGTCAGCATTAAGATGCCCGTGAACAGCGACCATCCACCCGGCATGGCTGCGGTTCATGCTCATCGCCCAGCCAATGTGGATATCCACCAGCCGCCGCGGCCCCCTTGGAGCCAACTTTCCGCCACCATGCTATGGGACCCGACGAAAGAGCGTTGCGCAGCGCCAGGTTGCGGGACACCGGCGGGGGCCGGGGAGGCGTCGGACGACATGCGTCCAGGGCGTCGATGCAGGGGAAATGATGGGGATCCTTAGCCGCTACATCTTCCGGCAGACAGCGGGCGCCTTGCTGCTCATCACGCTGTCGTTGACCGGCATGGTGTGGATCGGCGTTGCCCTGCGGCAGCTGGAAGTGCTGACGAGCCAGGGCCAGAACATCACCCGCTTCCTCGGCATCACCGCGCTCGCCCTGCCCTCGATGATGGCGCTGATCGCGCCTATCGCCCTGCTGCTTGCCTCCATCCACGTGCTGCACAAACTCTCGGGCGACAGCGAGCTGATCATCATGACAGCGGGCGGCATGCCGGCGTGGTCCCTTCTCAAGCCGCTGGGTTTCCTCGCCATTATCGTGGGCATCGCTGTTGCCCTCGTCAATCACGTGGTCAACCCGTGGGCGCAAGTCCGGCTGCGTGACACCTTCGCCGAGATCCGCACCGACCTGATGTCATTTGTGCTGCAGCCCTGGCGCTTCACCAGCCCCGAGCAGAAGCTCACGCTACACATCCGCGACCGCTCTCCAGCCGGCGAACTTCTGGGCCTCATGATGCATGACGCCCGCGACCCGGCGCAGGCCGTCACCTACCTGGCCGAGAAGGGCCTCATCATCAAGCAGGGCACCCGCGCCTACCTCAAGATGGACAAGGGCCACATTGTCCGCCAGGCGCCCGACCAGCAGCCGCCGCAGATCATAGTTTTCGAAAGCTATATCGTCGACCTGACGCAACTGGAGCAGCGCGTGGAAGACACGCCCGTGGCGCGCCCGCGCGAGCGCTCCACGCTCGCCTTGTGGACCCTCGATCCGAACGATCCGAAGGAGGCGCCTCAGGCCCGCAAGGCCCGCGGCGAGTTGCACGAGCGCCTCGTAAGCCCGCTCTACACGCTTGTCTTCGTGCTCATTGTCGTGGCGCACATGGGCCAGGCGCAGACCGTCCGCCAGAACCACACGCAGGCGGCCATCGGTGCCTTTGCACTGGCCATCGGATGCCGTGTCGCGGGCATCGGCGCGGGTAACGCCGTTTCGGGCAAGGGCAATGCGGTCCCTTACGTTTACGGCATCCCGCTGGCGGCGATGCTGCTCGCCGTGTTTTTCGTTTATTGGCACACTTACCCGCGCGCACCCACCCGCCTGGAACGCGGCCTGCGAGCCTTCAATGCGGCCCTCAAGCAGCGCCTCGCCGGCCTGTTCTCGCGTGCACCCCAGCCTGTCCCCGCCATGCCGGGCGGCGGCAATCGGCGGAGGGGATGATGCTGGGCCCCCGCACCCTGCGCTGGTACATCGCCAAGCGCTTCCTGTTGATGATCTTCGGTGCCTTCGCGATCTGCTGCGCCCTGATCTACATGATTGACATGGTTGAGCTTCTCCGCATGTCGCGGAGAGCAACCGATCTCTCCATGGGCGGCCTTCTGTGGATCGGGCTGCTGCGCCTTCCAGCCTTCACCGAGCTGCTGCTCGCCTTCGCCGTGATGGTCGGCAGCATCGGCGCCTTGTTGAGCCTCAACCGCAAGTCCGAACTCATCGTGATGCGGGCCGGCGGCATGTCCGTCTGGCAGTTCACAGCGCCCGGCATCGTGCTCGTGGGTATACTCGGAATTGCAGCGGTGACGCTGTACAATCCACTGGCAGCCTCCGCCCGATCGGAGTCCGAGCGGCTCATCGCGCAGCATTTCGGCCAGGAGGCAAGCCTGCTCTCCGCCTCCGGCAGCGATGCCTGGCTACGGCAGGACGGCGCAGACGGACAATCTGTGGTTACAGCCGCCCATTCCGCCAACCAGGGATTGACGCTGTCCGGCGTCATCGTCTTCAAGTTCGACAAGGCCGGCCGATTCGTCGAGCGTGTCGATGCCGAGAGAGCCACACTGGGCGCGGGACAGTGGGACCTGATCAATGCGGTGGTCGCCAAGCCTGGCCGGGAGGCCGAGCGATACCCCACTTACGCCATCTCCACCTACCTCACGCGCGAAAAGGTGAGCGACGCGCTTGGGTCGGAAATAGCGGTTTCCTTCTGGCAACTGCCAGACCTCATTCAACTCGCTGAAAGAACTGGACTTTCTGCCGCAAAATACAAAATGCACTACGCCATGTTGCTGTCGCGTCCGGTGCTGCTTCTGGCGATGGTTATTTTGGCTGCCACTGTGTCCTTGCGGTCATTCCGGTCGGGGGGCATCCAGACTATGGTCCTGACGGGGATGGTCGGGGGAGTCGGATTTTTCCTGTTGACGGAAGTATCGCGCCAGATAGGCCTCGCTGGCCTCGTGTCGCCTGCTACCGCAGTATGGATGCCGATCTGCCTGGCCCTTTGTATCTCGTTCACGGTGTTGCTGCACCAGGAGGACGGTTGAAGTGATGCGTCGAGCGCCGATACCGCACATGCCGTGCGGCAACGCGCAGTTGGAAGGCGACCGGTCCGGTCGGCCTCTGGCTGCGCGCGCGCTCGCCCTCGTGGCCGCGGTGCTGCTCGTATGCACCTTCCTGGCGCATCGCGCGCACGCACAGAACCCGAATTTTTTTGGCAACGGGCTCAACTCCACGACCTTCAAGAATTCTCCGAACGCGATGTTCGGTCCGCCGCCCACCATCAACAAGGCGGCACCGCTCTACATGCAGGCCGACGATCTCGCCTACGACAGCTCCAAGAACCGCGTCGTGGCGCAGGGTAACGTCGAGATCTACTACAACAACTTCGTGCTGACGGCC
Source organism: Hyphomicrobiaceae bacterium (assembly GCA_039808585.1). Lineage (GTDB taxonomy): Bacteria > Pseudomonadota > Alphaproteobacteria > Rhizobiales > Hyphomicrobiaceae > AWTP1-13. The sequence continues at coordinate 20,012 of JBDHTJ010000071.1, forward strand.
GACCAGGTCGTCTACGACCGCGGGCAGAACCGCCTGCGCGCTGTCGGCAGCGTCCAGTTGAAAGATCCCAACGGCAACATCGAGCGCGCCGAGGAACTCGACATCACCGACAACTTCGCCGAAGCGTTCGTGCGCCAACTCAGCGTCGTCACCAAAGACGACACGCGCATCGCCGGCGAGCGTGCCATTCGCCGCGAGGGCAATGTCACCGAATTCGATCGCGCAAAGTTCACGCCGTGCAAGAGCGACGGCAACACACCACCGCTGTGGTGCGTGTCGGCCGCGCGCATCACGCACGACCAGAAGAGCGCCACGCTGTCCTACCAGGATGCGCAGTTCGAGTTTTTCGGCATCCCCATTCTATACGTGCCCTACTTCGAGCACCCCGATCCCACCGTGAAGCGCCGCAGCGGTTTCTTGATGCCGTCGTTCGGCAACTCCAGCACGCTCGGCTTCGGCGTGGAAACGCCCTACTATTTCGCGTTGGCGCCCAACTACGACTTCACCTTCCACCCGCGCTACTGGTCCAAGCAGGGCATGTTGTGGCAGGGCGACTGGCGCCATAAGACGAGCAATGGCGAGTACATCGTCAACCTCGCCGGCATCGACCAGCAGACCAACGACCTCGGCCACAACAGCGGCTGGCGCGGCTCGGTCGTGACCAAGGGCGCCTTCGCGCTGTCGTCCTGGTGGCGCATGGGCTGGGACGTGACGGTTGAAAGCGACAAAACCTTCCGCCGCGCCTACCAGCTCGATCCGATCTTGCAGACCGACCGTGTCAACCTTGCCTACCTGCAAGGCATGAGCGACCGCAACTACTTCGCCACCAAGCTCTACCAGTTCGGCGGCCTCACCTTCGACAACGGCTCCACCACCTCGTCTCGCGTGCTGCCGGTGGTCGATTACAACTACATCGTCGGCCAGCCCATCCTAGGCGGCGAGCTGTCGTTCGACGGCCATGTGCGCAGCATGACACGCACTGATGGCGTCAATTCCAACGTGCTTGCCCTCGATGCCAGCTGGCGCAGCAAGAACATCGACGGCCTTGGCCAAGTGTGGACACCCTTCGCCAGCCTCAAAGGCAACGTCACCAACTACACGGGCTACACGCCGAGCGTGAACCCGGACGACACCGTCTTCAACGGCGTGGCCGCAGCCGGCGTCACCTATTCCTACCCGTGGGTGGCTCACACGGCGTTCGGCTCGCACACCATCGAGCCGACGGCGCAGATCATCGCCCGGCAGAGCCGCGTCAACCAGTCCAAGATGCCTGATGAAGACGCACGCAGCCTCGTGTTCGACGACACGCTGCTGTTCGATACCAACAAGTTCTCAGGCTACGACCGCTACGAGACGGGCACGCGCGCCAACCTCGGCCTGCAGTATACCTTCCAGGCGAGCAACGGCGTGTTTGCCAAGGGCGTGTTCGGCCAGAGCCTGCATCTGGCAGGCCAGAATGCCTTCACCAATCCAGGCGTCGATACGGCTGGCGTCGTGAACTTCTCGCCCTACAGCGGTCTCGGCAGCACCCGCTCCGACTACGTGGCCGGCGCCTACATCACACCCTGGCGCGGTTTCAACCTGATCTCGCAGGCCCGCTTCGACGAGCGCGACTGGACGCTGGTGCGGCAGGATTCGATCGCACAGGCGAGCTATGGTCCCGTGTCCGGTGTCGTCGGCTACACGTTCTCGCACTTCGATCCGTTCACCGGCGCCGTCATCGACCAGCGCGAGGTCAACGGCTCGCTCACCCTGAAGCTCACCAACACCTGGTCGATCTCGGGCATGCTGCGCTACGACATCGACGCCACCAAGGTGCTGCAGGATCAGATCCAGCTGAAGTACTCCGACGAGTGCTTCGTGCTGTCGCTGAACTATATCGAGAACTACATCACCAATCCTGCCCTCGGCCTGAACCAGCCCGACCGCACCTTGATGCTGCGCTTCGAGCTGAAGCATATCGGCGAGTTCGCCTACAAGACCGACGTGCTCAACCATGCCTTCGGCGAGCCGAACCGCGGCGGCGTGATCCAGTAGATCCGTACCTGCCTCGATTGCCCCGGCGCATCGTATTGCGGCCCTCGCGCAGCCTTGGCTGTCTGTCCGTGTGGGTGTGTCACGCCACAGCCTGCCGAGATCTGTGCCAAGCCGCTCATGCGACTTGCGCGCGTGCCATCGCTCCGCCACTCTTCGGCTTATATCTCATGTGGATAGCCGCGACCCCGCCGGCACGCGGCGGGCTATGATGACGCAACGAATCGCACCCGTAAGAAGGCCCGAGGCCATCATGAAGGCCCGCACACGCAGCCGCATCTCCCTCGGCTTCCGCTCCTCGCTCGGTCTGCTGGCCGCAGTGGCGCTGGCCGCAACCGGCGTCGAAGCCTTGGCTGCCAGCAAGAAGGCCCAGCCGCGCGAGGCAGCGCTCGAGAAGCCCGCCGGCCGTGGCGAGCAGGCCATCGTCGTGCTCGTGAACGACGAACCCATCACCGCCTGGGAGATCGACCAGCGCGTGAACCTCCTGGCCACCAGCGCCGGTGGCGGCGGCGACCTGAAGGCCAAGGCCGAGGCGCGCTGGAAGCAGATCATCTCAGATCCCAAGACCAACGAACGCTTCCAGCAGCTGCTCAAGGATAAGAACGTCAAGAGCAAGGAAGAGGCGATGGCGGTGCAGGCCAACTTCGTCAAAGGCCTGCAGCAGAACATGATCGAGCAGCTGAAGCGGGAGTCGCGGGCGGCCGTCATGCCCAAGCTGCGAAAGGCGGCACAGGAAGAGCTGATCGAAGAGCGCATCAAGCTGCAGGAGGCCAAGAAGCTCGGCCTCGACATCACCGATGACGACGTCAAGGGCATCATCAAGAACATCGCCGACAACAACAAAATGACCGAGGAGCAGTTCGCCCAGCACGTGAAGACCGTGGGCTTCGACATCAGCACCATGCGCAACCGCTTCAAGGCGCAGATCGCCTGGCGCGAGGTGGTGCGGCGCAAGTTCGGCGCCCAGATCTCCGTCAACGAGCGCGACATCGAACGCGCAATGACCGAAGGCGGCTCGGACACGGTCGAGCTGCAGGTGCACAAGATCAGCCTGCCGCTCCCCGGCTCCATGAACCAGAGCGTCATGGCCCGCCGCTACGCCGAGGCCGACGCTTTGCGCTCCAAGTATGCCGGATGCAAGTCCATGGCCGACCTCGCCCGCTCCGTCAGCGATGCCAGGTTCGACGACCTCAAGTTCATCAGGCCCGCCTCCGTGGCCGAGCCCACCCGCTCCATGCTGCTCAGCGCCAAGGACGGCGACATGCTGCCGCCGGTCACCTCTCCCGGCGGCATTGAGGTCTATGCAGTGTGCGGCCGCCGTGCCATCAAGGACGAAAAGCAGCAGCAGAAAGCGGCGGACGACTTGCGGCAGCGCGAGTTCGAGTTGCACGCCAAGCGCCATCTCCAAGACCTGAAGCAGGATGCCCACATCGAGTACCGGTGACCGCAGCACGC
>JBDHTJ010000072.1:0-23308 GCA_039808585.1 Hyphomicrobiaceae bacterium
TGTCGCAGGAACTGGCCGCCACTTCCAAGCGCATGCGCGACGGCAAGATCGCGCCCACCGACATCCAGGGCGCCACCTTCACCATCTCGAGCCTCGGCGGCATCGGCGGCACGAACTTCACGCCGATCGTCAATGCGCCGGAGGTTGCCATTCTCGGCGTCGTGCGCGCGCAGATGAAGCCTGTCTGGGACGGCAAGGCGTTCCAGCCGCGGCTGATGCTGCCCCTGTGCGTCTCCTATGACCACCGCGTCATCGACGGGGCGCTTGCCGCGCGCTTCACGCGTCGCCTCGCTTCGGTCCTCGAAGACGTGCGCAACCTGGTGCTCTGAGCCCGCCCCAACCAGCGATACGAAGGAGAGTGCTCGACATGAAGAGCATCGAGATCCGCGTCCCCGACATCGGCGACTTCAAGAACGTGCCGGTGATCGAGGTGCACGTGGCGCCGGGCGCGGACGTGAAGGCGGAGGATCCGCTTGTCACGCTCGAGAGCGACAAGGCGACGATGGAAGTGCCGGCACCGCGTTCGGGCCGCATCGCCGCGCTGCATGTGAAGGTCGGAGACCGCGTCAGCGAAGGCAGTGTGATCATCAGCATGGAGGAAGGCGAGGGCGCAGGCGTGGCCGCTGCTCAACCGGCTTCCGCGCCACCCGCACCTGCCGCCGCGAAGGCGCCGGCACCGACGGCCAAGGCTGCCACGGGCACGAGTGATCTACATGCCGAAGTCTTGGTGCTGGGTGCCGGTCCTGGCGGCTACACCGCTGCGTTCAGGGCTGCGGACCTCGGCAAAAAAGTGGTGCTCGTCGAGCGCTGGCCGGTACTTGGCGGCGTCTGCCTCAACGTCGGCTGCATCCCCTCGAAGGCGCTTCTGCACGCAGCAAAAGTGCTCGACGAGGCGCAGGACATGCGCGCCCATGGTATCGCCTTCGGGGCGCCCAGTATCGACATCGACAAGCTGCGCGGCTGGAAGGACAGCGTGGTGAAGCGCCTCGTCAGCGGGCTGACGCATCTCGCAAAGCAGCGCAAGGTGACGGTGGTGACGGGTGTCGGGCGCTTCATTTCCGGATCGCAAGTGGCGGTAGAGAGCGACGGCAAGACCACGACGATCGGCTTCGACCACGCCATCATCGCGGCAGGTTCAGAGCCCGTACAACTCCCGTTCGTGCCGCACGGCGATCCGCGCGTCATCGATTCCACCGGCGCGCTTGCCATGGAGAACGTGCCGGGCCGCCTGCTGGTGCTCGGCGGCGGCATCATCGGCCTCGAGATGGCGACGGTCTATCATGCGCTGGGCTCCAAGGTGACGGTCGTCGAGCTGATGGACCAGATCATCCCCGGCGCCGATCGCGACATCGTCACGCCGCTCATGAAGCGCATCGAGAAGCGCTACGAGAAGATCTACCTCAAGACGAAGGTTACGAAGGTCGAGGCGAAGCCGGACGGCCTGCACGTGAGCTTCGAGGGGGCCGGCGCCCCTGCCAGTGATCGCTTCGACAAGGTGCTGGTGGCGGTGGGCCGCCGCCCCAACGGAAAGCTGATCGGGGCGGAGAACGCGGGCGTCATCGTGGACGAGCGCGGCTTCATTCCCGTCGACAGGCAGATGCGCACCAACGTCGCCAACATCTTCGCCATCGGGGACATCGTCGGCCAGCCGATGCTCGCTCACAAGGCGGTGCACGAGGCCAAGGTGGCGGCCGAGGTGACGGCCGGCAAGCACAGCGCCTTCGACGCCAAGGTCATCCCCTCCGTCGCCTATACCGATCCGGAGGTGGCCTGGGTCGGCCTAACGGAGACGGAAGCCAAGGCCAAGGGCATCGCCTTTGGCAAGGGCGTGTTTCCGTGGGCCGCTTCCGGCCGCTCGCTGTCTCTCGGCCGCGACGAGGGCGTGACGAAGGTGCTGTTCGACGAGGCGAGTGAGCGCATCATCGGCTGCGGCATCGTCGGGCCCAATGCCGGTGACCTCGTGGCCGAAGCTGCGCTCGCCATCGAGATGGGCGCGGATGCCCACGACATCGGCCTCACCATCCACCCGCATCCGACGCTGTCGGAGACCGTGGGTATGGCCGCCGAAATGTTCGAGGGCTCGATCACCGACCTTATGCCGCCAAAGAGGAAGAGCAGACAGCACGCGTAAGGCGCCAGGCGGCGCCGGAGGGAAAAATGGACGAGAAATTGCTGCGCGAAGCCGCGCTCGACTATCACCGCGCGCCGACGCCCGGCAAGATCTCGGTCACGCCCACGAAGGGGCTCATCAACCAGCACGACCTGTCGCTTGCGTATTCGCCAGGTGTCGCCTACGCCTGCCTGGCGATCAAGGATGATCCGCAGCAGGCGGCCACACTCACCTCGCGCGCCAATCTCGTCGCCGTGATCACCAATGGCACGGCCGTGCTGGGGCTCGGCGACATCGGCCCGCTCGCCGGCAAGCCGGTGATGGAAGGCAAGGGCTGCCTGTTCAAGAAATTCGCCGGTATCGACGTGTTCGACATCGAGATCGCGGCCACCGATCCCGACCAGATCGTGGAGATCGTGGCGGCGTTGGAGCCTACCTTCGGCGGCATCAACCTGGAGGACATAAAGGCTCCGGAGTGCTTCGTCGTGGAGCGGCGGCTGCGCGAGCGCATGAAGATCCCGGTCTTCCACGACGACCAGCACGGCACCGCCATCATCGTCTCGGCCGCCATCCTCAACGGCCTCGAGCTCGTCGGCAAGGACATCGGCAGCGTGCGCTGCGCGGTATCGGGGGCAGGTGCCGCGGCACTCGCCTGCCTCAACCTGCTGGTGGCGCTGGGCCTCAAGCGCGAGAACATCTTCGTCTCCGACATCAAGGGCGTGGTCTACAAGGGCCGCACCGAACTGATGGACCCCGAGAAGGAGCGCTACGCGCAGGAGACGCCCGCACGCACGCTGGCCGAAATCCTGCCTGGTGCCGATCTCTTCCTCGGGCTCTCGGCCGGCGGCGTATTGAAGCCCGACATGATCAAGGCGATGGCGCCCAACCCCATCATCATGGCGCTCGCCAACCCCGAGCCCGAGATCCGCCCGGAACTCGCCAAGGAGGTGCGACCCGACGCCATCCTGTGCACCGGCCGCTCCGACTATCCCAACCAGGTCAACAACGTCCTCTGCTTCCCCTTCATCTTCCGCGGCGCACTCGACGTCGGCGCCACCACCATCAACGAGGAGATGAAGGTTGCGGCCGTAAAGGCAATCGCGGAGCTTGCCCAGGCGGAAGTTTCCGACATCGTCGCCACGGCCTACGGCGGCGAGACGTTCGTGTTCGGGCGCGATTATCTCATCCCGCGGCCCTTCGACCCACGTCTCATCGAGCGCGTGGCGTGGGCGGTGGCGAAAGCGGCCATGGACAGCGGCGTCGCGACCCGACCCGTCGATCTCGCGCAGTATCGCGACAAGCTCGCCCGCTTCGTCTACCACTCGGGCGACATCATGAAGCCCGTGTTCCAGGTGGCGAAGGCGGCCCCCAAGCGCGTCATCTACGCCGAGGGCGAGGAAGAGAACGTCCTGCGCGCCGTGCAGGTGGTGGTGGACGAGGGGCTGGCGCGGCCGGTGCTGCTGGGACGCGCAGACGTGATCGCGCGGCGCATCGACAGCATGGGCCTGCGCCTCAAGATCGGCGAGAACTGCGAGGTCGTGAACATCCTGAGCGACCCGCGCTATCAGTCCATCACACAGGAGTACTACGCGCTGGGCAAGCGCAAGGGCGTAACGCAGGCGATTGCGAAGGAAGCCATGCGCAGCCGTGCCTCGCTGATTGCGGCGATGCTTCTGCGCCGCGGCGACGTGGATGCGATGTTGTGCGGCGTCGTCGGCACGTATGACGAGCACCTCGCCTATGTCGAGCAGGTGATCGGCAAGCGTCCCGGCGTGCTGACGCTGGCTGCCATGAACATGCTGGTGCTGCCGCAGCGGCAAATTTTCATCTGCGACACCTACGTGAACCGCAATCCCAATGCGACGGAAGTGGCCGAGATGGCGCTGCTGGCGGCGGAGGAGATCCGCCGCTTCGGCGTAGAGCCGACGGTGGCGCTGCTGTCGCATTCGAGCTTCGGCTCGTCGAAGGCGCCGGAAGCCCAGGTGATGCGGGATGCGCGCGCCATCCTCGCCGAGCATGATCCGACGCTGTCCGTGGAAGGCGAGATGCGGGGCGACGCGGCCTTGTCGCGTGAAGTTCTGGGAAGCGTGTTCCAGGGGGCGGCACTGACCAAGGAAGCAAACCTGCTAATCATGCCCAACGTCGATGCCGCCAACATCTCCTACAACCTTTTGAAAATGGCGGCCGGCAACGGCATTACCGTCGGGCCGATCCTGCTCGGCACGGCCAAGCCCGTGCACATCCTGGAACCAGCGGTGAGCGTGCGGCGAATAGTCAACATGACGGCCCTGGCCGTCGTCGATGCCGCGGTGCAGCGCTGAGGCCGGCCGGCGGTTCGACTATTTGAGGATGGCCTTCCACGCCCGCGGCGCTGGTCTTGCGGCAGGCTGGCGCGTATGAGTTTGCATATCGCACTGAAACAAGACCGGGAGGCAATAATGGCGAAGCGCATTGCATTGGTGACGGGTGGCATGGGCGGTCTCGGCGAGACCATCTCAACCAAGATGGCGGACGCCGGCTACAATGTCGTCGTCACCTACTCGCCTTCCAACAAGACCTCCGGCGAGTGGCTCTCGCAGATGAAGGCTAAGGGCTACACCTTCCACGCCTATCCCTGCGACGTCGGCGATTTCGAGAGCGCCAAGGCCTGCGTGGCGCAGGTGGTGTCCGAGGTTGGCCCCGTCGACATCCTCGTCAACAACGCCGGCATCACCAAGGACATGACCTTCCGCAAGATGGACAAGGCCGCCTGGGATGCCGTCATCCGCACCAACCTCGACAGCGTCTTCAACATGACGAAGCAGGTCTACGACGGCATGATGGACCGCAGCTGGGGCCGCATCATCAATGTCTCGTCGGTGAACGGCTCGAAGGGCGCCTTCGGCCAGACCAACTACGCCGCAGCCAAGGCCGGCATGCACGGTTTCACCAAATCGCTGGCGCTGGAATCGGCCAAGAAGGGCGTGACGGTAAACACCATCTCGCCGGGCTACATCGGCACCAAGATGGTCACGGCGATCCCCAAGGAAGTGCTCGACAGCAAGATTCTTCCACAGATTCCCGTCTCCCGCCTCGGCAAGCCCGAAGAAGTTGCCGGATTGATCATCTATCTGTGCTCGGAGGAGGCCGCGTTCGTGACGGGCGCCAACATTGCCATCAACGGCGGCCAGCACATGCAGTAGAGGCTGTCCCACCTGTTCATCCAGCGAAGGAGCGAGGCATGAAGCCGGCGATCGATCCCAACGAGATGCTCGAGAAGCTTGCCGCCAAGGCCGTTGAGCACGGCGACAGCCTGCGCCAGTCCGTTCGCGACCTGACGCTGAAGGCGCTGTCGACGCGCGAGGCGACGGTGGAGCAGATGAACAAGGTGGTGGAGAGCGTGGCGGCCGGCGTCACCCAGGGTGCTGCCGGCCTCAAGGTCGATGCCGCGAAGGTGTTGAAGGACGCCTTGAGCGGCATGGACGAGGCGGTGATGAAGGTGGTCGAGGCCAACCAGATCGCCTTGAAGCAGCTCACCGACCAGGGCACGGACTACGAGCAGTCGCAGTTCAAGAAGCGGCTGGAGGAGATCAAGTCTCTCGAATCGCAGTTCATGGCCTCCGTACAGAAGGCGGCGGAAAGTGCAGGCGGTCCGCTGAAGGCTGCCTGGACCCCGGTGATCGAGCAGTTGAAGGCAGCAGGCTCCCAGACGGGCGCCGAGGCGCAGAAGTTCGCCGAGACCTTCGCCAAGAACCTGCAGGATCAGATGCAGGCGACGCGCGAGACCGCCTTCAAGGCGGCGCACACCCTGACGCAGAACTATGCCACGGTAGTGAGCGGCATCCTGATGGGCCTGTCCGAGGCCTACAAGGAAAAGGGCAAGAAGGGCTGACGCGCCCCCCCCTCGCGCGCGCTGGCGAGGCCCGCATGCGCTCCCCACCCCCAACAAGCGGGGAGGGGAGGGCGGCCTGGCTCCGTGGTGGGGAGGCGGGGTGGCCTTTGCCGCATCGCATGCATCGACAAGAGCTTGCGGCGGGTCTAAACGGTCCGCATGCAACGCCATAACCCCCATGTGCCGCAGGAGCGCCCCGAGATTCCTTTCGAGCCGAAAGGGTTTCTGGAGCGGCTGGTGCCGTCAGCGGGCCAGTTGCGCGTGCTGCGGGGGCTTGCGCCCTACGTTTGGCCCGCGGACCGGCCCGACCTGCAGGCGACCGTCATCGCCTCGCTGGCGCTGATGCTGATCGCCAAGCTGGTGACGGTGGCGATGCCGTTCACATTCAAGTGGGCAACGGACGCGCTGGTGGCGGCGGCGGGTGGCAACATGCCGGCCTCGCAGACGTTCGCGTGGCTGATCGGTGCGCCGGTCGCAGCCACCGTCCTCTACGGCACGACACGCATCGCCATGACGCTTCTCGTGCAGGTGCGCGAGGGCATGTTCGCGAAAGTGGCCATGCACGCGGTGCGCAAGCTGGCGCTGAACACCTTCGTGCACATGCATGCGCTGTCGCTGCGCTTCCACCTTGAGCGCAAGACGGGCGGGCTGACGCGGGTGCTCGAGCGTGGGCGCACCGGCATCGAGAACATCTCCCGCATGACACTGATGACGTTCCTGCCGACGCTCGTCGAGTTCGCGCTGGTGATCGGCGTTTGCCTGTTCGAGCTCGACTGGCGCTATGCGGTGACGGTCATGACGATGATCGTGCTGTACCTGTGGTTCACCATCAAGGCCACGGACTGGCGCATCACTATCCGCCGGACGATGAACGAGAGCGACAGCGACGCCAACACGAAGGCCATCGACAGCCTCCTGAACTACGAGACGGTGAAGTATTTCGGAGCCGAGCGGCGTGAGGCGGAGCGCTATGACCGCTCCATGGCGGTGTATGAATCCTCCAGCGTCAAGAGCTACACGTCGCTCGCCATCTTGAACTCGGGCCAGGCCGTGATCTTCACCATCGCGCTGACCCTGTGCATGGTGATGGCCGGCCTCGACGTCACGGCCGGCACCAAGACGGTGGGCCAGTTCGTGATGGTCAACGCGCTGATGCTGCAGCTTTTCATCCCGCTCAACTTCATGGGCATGATGTATCGCGAGATCAAGCAGTCGCTGACCGACATCGAGCGCATGATGGACGTGCTGGACGTGAAGCCGGAAGTGGCCGATCGCCCTGGTGCCCGGACGCTCAAGGTCACGGGCGGCAACATTCGCTTCGACGACGTGCGCTTCCACTACGATCCCAATCGCACGATCCTCGACGGTCTGACCTTCGAGGTGCCGGCCGGCAAGATGGTGGCGATCGTCGGCCCATCGGGCGCCGGCAAGTCGACCATCTCACGCATCCTGCTGCGCTTCTACGACGTGGCGGGCGGGGCGGTGACCATCGATGGCCAGGACATCCGCGACGTGACGCAGGAGAGCCTGCGGCAGGCCATGGGCGTGGTGCCGCAGGACACCGTGCTGTTCAACGACACGATCCTCTACAACATCCGCTACGGCCGCCCTGACGCAACGGACGCGGAGGTGATGGAGGCCGCGCGGCTCGCACAGATCGACGAGTTCATCAAGCGACTGCCGGAGGGTTACCACACGCTGGTGGGCGAGCGGGGCCTGAAGCTTTCGGGAGGCGAGAAGCAGCGGGTGGCCATTGCGCGGACGATCCTCAAGGGGCCACCGATCCTGATCCTCGACGAGGCGACCAGCGCACTCGACAGCCACACGGAGAAGGAGATCCAGGACGCGCTCGACCTCGTGTCGCGCCACCGCACCACGCTCGTCATCGCGCACAGGCTCTCCACCATCGTCGGCGCCGACAACATCCTGGTGCTGGACGGCGGGCAACTGGTGGAGCAGGGCACGCACGCGGAGCTGATGGCCAAGGCGGGGCTCTACGCCAGCCTCTGGAACCGCCAGCGCCAGGCCGAGAAGGCGCGCGAGGAACTTGCCGAGGCGCTGGCGGCGGAAGGCCGCCGCATCACCGATGGGCGGTTGCTGGCACCGGCTCCCTGAGCCGACCTGCAACTCGACGCGCTCGCGAGGGGGCGCCAGCCCCCGCATTCATCCTCCAGCAGGGCTTTCGGGTTAGATCTGAGGGCCGAAAAGGCGATTGGATAACGAACGTGAGCGGCGAGCCCGTCAGACGCGTGGTGGTGAGCGGCCTTCTGGGGCTGCGCACTGGCCTGCGCCTTCTCGCGATCGGGTTGCGCGGCCTGCTGCAGGTCGTGCTCGCGCTTTTAATCGTGCTGGAGGAATGGGGCTGGCGGCCGCTTGCCAATGCGCTGGCCCAGCTTGCGCGTTGGAAGCCGTGGGCCGCGCTCGAGACGGCAATCGCACGACTGCCGCCCTACGCGGCGCTCGTCGTGTTCGTGCTGCCGAGCGGTGTGCTGCTGCCGCTGAAATTCCTGGCGCTCATGCTGATCGGCAAGGGCTATTTCCTGACTTCGGTGGCGCTGTTCCTTTTCGCAAAGGTGGTCGCGACGGCGCTCGTGGCGCGGCTGTTCATCCTCACGCAGCCGGCCTTGATGTCGATCGGGTGGTTCGCCTGGGCCTACGAGCGCGTGATGCCGTGGAAGGAATCGCTTGCGGCCATGGTGCGCAATTCCACCGTTTGGCGCCTGGGCCGGGCCCTGAAGTGGCGGGCGCGTCGGGCCATGCATCCCTACTGGATGGCGTTGAAGCCCCGCGTGCAGCAGATGGCGGCCGACGTGATGGCGATGCTGCGGTCGCTGGTGGGTGGCACTTCGCGGCGTTGAGCGCAGGCCTCGAGCCTCAAGGATAGGGCTTGTCGAGCGGCTTCAGTGGCTGCGGATCGCCCGGTGCCGCGATCTCGGCGACGTTCAGCGTCATGGAGACGATGTCGTAGTAGCCGCTGGCTGCTATCGCATCGACGATGCCCTGCTCGCCGAACACCTCGATCATGGCCTGGTAGGTGGCGGGGCGCACGGACTTGTCGCGCCGCAACTCGGTGCAGAAGTGGTAGAGGACTTCCTCGTCGCGCTGCATGCCCGCAGGGCGGCGGCCTTCAGCGATGGCATCGACGATCTCGGATCGCAGGCCGCCCTCCAGCGCGAAGCGTGCGTGCGCCCACCACTCGAACTGCGAGCCCCAGCTGCGGGCGGTGACGAGGATGGCAAGCTCGTTGAGCCGCGCCGGCAGGGACGAGTTGAAACGAATGTATTCGCCCACCTTTTGCAGGCGATCGGCAAGTTCGGGGCTGCGCAGCCAGGCGTTGAACGGGCCGACGAGGCGGCCCCGCGGACCCGACACGATGGCCGCAGCCACGCGCTTCTGCGCCGGCGTCATTGCCTCGGGCGCAAGCTCGGGAAATCGTCCCCCGGCACCTGCGGAAAGGCCTTCCGGGAGTTCGCTCTTATTGCGATCGTCACTGCTCATGAGGCCACCCTGCCTGCTCGCGTTGTCACGCCACGCCTGTCGTTCTAGGGTAGGCACGGCTGCGATGCGATTGCACTCCAATTTCTGGAAAAGAAATGCTGACGCTCTACACGACCGGATCGCGTTTCGGGTTGCCGGATGCCAGCCCCTTCGTCGTAAAGGCGCTGGTGCTCATGAAGATGTCGGGGCTTTCGTTCACGACCAAGCCGGCGAACTTTCCAAAGGCTCCGCGCGGCAAGGTTCCCTACATCGAGGATGGCGGCAAGATCATCGGCGACAGCACGCTCATTCGCTGGCATCTGGAGAAGGCCTATGGTCTCGATTTCGACGCGGGCTGTCGCCCCACGAGCGGGCAATCGGCTGGGCCTACGAGCGGCTTGCAGAGGATCATCTCTACTTTGCCATCGTGGAAGGGCGCTGGATGGTGCAGGCCAACTTCGACAAGGGCCCGCGCCAGTTCTTCAACTTCGCGCCGGCGCCACTGCGCCCGATCATCATCGCCATCATGAAGCGGAAGGTGCGGCAGCAGCTGCAGGGCCAGGGGCTTGGCCGCCACGCGCGGGCCGACATTGCAGCATTCGCAGCGCGTGATCTCGGCGCCATTGCCGAGCAACTGGGGGATAAGCCGTGGCTGTTCGGCGACCAGCCGAAGGGGGCCGACGCCACTGTCTGGGCCATGGTCGCGAGCGCCTTGTGCGCCCACTTCGACATGGAGGTGCAGCGCGAGGCGGCGCGCCATCCTCGCCTCATCGCCTATCGCGACCGTGGCATGGCGCTCTGGTTCCCTGAGTTGGCGAAGGGGCAAGGCGTCTAACGAACCGCGCCGCGTGCAAGCCCTGGCGCGTCAGGAGGCCTGTTTCTCCGCCAGGTGGCGCAGCTGGTAGATGGCCGTGTGCAGGACGTGCGCCAGCACGGTTCGGCCGTTGGCAACCAGAGTCAGGTCGAGATCGACCACGCGGTGGCCCTTGCTTTCGTAGTTGCGCTGCACCGAGCCCCGCACGGTGAGCTCGTCGCCGACGCGGGCCAGGGCGAAGTTGCGCACGTGACTGCCGGTGTGGATCCAGGGTGCCAGCAGCACATTGTCCTTCAGCGCGCTGTTGCACAGCCTCAGAAGCAACCCCGGGTGCACGATGTGCTCGCGGGCGTAGAGCGGGTCGCTCTCTCGCACGGCGTCGAGATAGGCCTGCAGACGCTCGGCATCGACGACTTCGGGGCGGATGCCGAGTGGTGTCGCGGGCGCGAGGCTTTGCTCGCTCGCGGGTGGACGCTTGTCGGGAGCCGGCGGCAAGGGCGGGACATGCGATGGCAGGGCAGGGGGCTCGCCGGGCACGGCCCTCAGCGTCGCGGTGGCTTGCGCACAGGGTATGCCCTGGCTCTTCACGGCAAGGTCGAGCCCGTCTTGATGTGCGGAAGCTTCCACGGTGGCGAGATGGCCGTCGTAAACCGGCTTCAAAAACCTGCACGTTATTTCACCACGCGTCAGAAAATCGATGCCCCAGAGCGCCACGGGCTGGTGGCAGGCATAGGCATAGACCTCGACGCCCGGAACAAGCCCTCCCGTGAAGCCCAATGACTTGGCGACGGTATCGTCGTGGATGCGGTTTTCGGAGGCCTGCGAGAGGTTGTGCGCTTCGATGGTGTAGGGCGTGAGTGTCGTCATCGGGGGCCTCCGTGGGCATATGGGTTTCGATGATGACGCGATAAAAAGGGCGCTGCAAAGGTATCAGGCAACCGTTTGCACAATACTCAATCAGAAAGTGCCTAAAATCCGCGCCGCAAAGGACTTTTGCTCTGTTCTTGGGCGTGCTTATCTCCGCGCCTGGGGCTTCTCCGTTGGTGCTCTCCCGAGCACCGCCCCGCACTTTTCGACGGGAGGACTTCTGATGACGACACTGAACCAGCGCAGCTCGACGTGGCGCGCCCTCGGCTTGATGCTGGCAGCACTGCCCGCATTCGCGACGGTGGCCGCGGCGCAGGAAAAGACACTGCGCGTTGCCATGACTGCCGCGGACATTCCGCGGACCAACGGCCAGCCCGACCAGGGCTTCGAGGGCAACCGCTTCACCGGCATTCCGCTTTACGACAGCCTGACGCAATGGGACCTGTCCTCGGCCGAAAAGCCGAGTGTGCTCATCCCCGGCCTTGCCACCGAGTGGGCCGTCGATGCCAGCGACAAGACCAAGTGGATCTTCAAGCTGCGCCAGGGCGTGAAATTCCACGACGGGTCCGACTTCAAGGCAGATGCCGTGGTGTGGAACGTCGAGAAGGTCCTCAAGAAAGAGGCGCCGCATTTTGCGCCGGACCAGATCGGCGTCACCGTCAGCCGCATGCCGACGCTGGTTTCGGCCAGGAAGGTCGATGACTACACGGTGGAGCTGACGACAAAGGAGCCCGACAGCTTCCTGCCGATCAACCTCACCAACCTGTTCATGGCGTCGCCTGCCCACTGGCAGAAGAAGTATGACGGCCTTGCCAGCGTGGCGGACGCAGCCGAGCGCGCCAAGCAGGCCTGGACGCAGTTCTCAGCCGATGCCTCCGGAACCGGCCCCTTCAAGATGGCGAAGTTCACGCCGCGCGAGCGCGTGGAGTACGTGAAGAACGCCGGCTACTGGGACGCCAAGCGGGTGCCCAAGATCGACCGCGTCGTGCTGGTGCCGATGCCGGAAGCGAACGCGCGCACCGCGGCACTTCTGTCCAATCAGGTCGACTGGATCGAGGCGCCGGCACCCGACGCCCTGGACCAGATCAAGTCCAAGGGCTTCGTGCTCTACAGCAATGCCCAGCCCCACGTCTGGCCCTGGCAGTTCTCATTCGCGGAAGGCTCGCCCTGGCTCGACAAGCGCGTGCGCTATGCAGCCAACCTCTGCGTCAACCGCAACGAGCTGAAGCAGCTGCTGAACGGCCTCATGGAAGTGCCCAAGGGCACGGTGCCACCCGGCCATCCCTGGTGGGGCAACCCGAAGTTCGACATCAAGTATGATGCGGCCGAAGCCAAGAAGCTCATGACGGAAGCAGGCTTCTCGGCCTCCAAGCCCCTCAAGGTGAAGATCCTCACCTCCGCCTCGGGCTCGGGCCAGATGCAGCCGATCCCCATGAACGAGTTCATGCAGCAGGCGCTGAAGGAGTGCTTCTTCGACGTTGAACTCGACGTGATCGAGTGGAACGCGCTGTTCACCAACTGGCGTGAAGGCGCCAAGGACCCCAAGTCCCGCGGCGCGCATGCCACGAACGTTTCGTTCGCGGCCATGGACCCGTTCTTCGCCATGGTGCGCTTCGTTTCGACGAAGGCGTTCCCGCCGGTGTCGAACAACTGGGGCTTCTTCGGCAATGCGGAGATCGACCAGCTTGTGGCGGACGCCCGCACCTCCTTCGACGCGGCAGCGCGTGACGCAGCTCTTGCAAAGCTGCACGCGCGCATTGTGGACGAAGCGCCGTTCCTGTGGATCGCCCACGACGTCGGTCCGCGCGCCATGAGCAAGAAGGTGAAGAACGTGGTGCAGCCGAAGAGCTGGTTCATCGACATCGCGACGATGAGCATGGAGTGACGACAGCTGCCGCCTTGCTCCCGGCGCCGCGACGACGACGGGAAAGTGGCAGTGACCAGACAGTGGCGGGTGGGGTATTGCCCCACCCGCTTTCGCCCTCCCCATCGGGGGGGCGGGAAAGTCAAAGACGACCTCAGCCGGACCCGAGATGCTGATCTACATTGCAAAGCGCGTGGTCTATACGCTGCCCATCATGCTGGGCGTGACGCTCGTGTGCTTTGCGCTCGTGCACCTTGCCCCGGGCGACCCGCTCGTGGCGGTGCTGCCGCCGGACGCGTCCGAGCAGATGAAGCAGCAACTCATGGTGCTCTACGGCTTCGACCGGCCCTATCACGAGCAGTTCCTGCGGTGGATCTGGCGCGCGCTGCAGGGTGACCTCGGCGGTTCCATTGCCACCAACCGGCCGGTGGCGACGGAGGTGTTCAAGGCCGTCGGCAACACGCTGATGCTCTCTGCCGTGGCGACCTTTATCGGCTTTGCGCTGGGTACCTTCTTCGGCTTCGTGGCGGGCTACTTCCGCGACACCTTGATCGACAAATTCGCCTCGTTCCTGTCGGTGGTGGGCGTATCGGTGCCGCACTACTGGCTCGGCATGGTGCTCGTCATCGTCTTCTCCGCTACGCTCGGCTGGCTTCCGGCGACGGGTGCGGGCCCCGGCGGCTCCGACGCCTGGGCGTGGGACTGGGCGCACGTGCGCCACATCGTACTGCCGGCCATCACCATGTCGGTGATCCCCATGGGCATCATCGCCCGCACCGTGCGCGCGCTGGTTGCCGAGATCCTGAGCCAGGAGTTCATCGCCGGCCTGAGGGCGAAAGGGCTTTCGGAACTCGGCATCTTCATGCACGTGGTGAAGAACACCGCACCCACAGCACTTGCCGTGATGGGCATCCAGCTCGGCTACCTCCTCGGCGGTTCGATCCTGATCGAGACGGTGTTCTCGTGGCCGGGAACGGGCGGCCTACTCAATGCCGCTATCTTCCAGCGCGACCTGCCCTTGCTGCAGGGCACGATCCTCGTGCTCGCGCTGTTCTTCGTGGTGCTCAATCTGCTCGTCGACGTGGTGCAGACCATGCTCGACCCGCGCATTCAGCGGAGCTGAGGGATGCTGTTGGCAGACAAGGGCGCAGCACTCGGGCCCATCGTGCGCTCACCGGGCTACTGGACGACGGTGTGGCGGCGTTTTCGCCGCGATCCGGTGGCGGTGGCAGCCCTCATCGTGATCGCCGCCATCATCCTGATGGCGATCTTCGCCCCCTATCTCGCCCCGCAGGACCCTTACAAAGGCATGAGCCTGCGGCGCCTGCGTCCGCCGGGCACCCCGGGCTTCCTCCTCGGCACCGACGAGCTTGGCCGCGACATGCTGAGCCGCCTGATCTACGGCGCACGGCTGTCGCTGTTCATGGGCGTGACGCCCGTGATCTTCGCGCTGTTCATCGGCTCGATGATCGGCATCGTCGCCGGCTACGTGGGCGGCTGGCTCAACACCGTGCTGATGCGCACGATCGACGTCTTCTTCGCCTTCCCGTCGGTGCTGCTTGCCATCGCGCTGTCGGGTGCGCTCGGCGCCGGCATCACCAACGGGCTGGTCTCGCTCACCGTGGTGTTCGTGCCGCCGATTGCGCGCGTCGCCGAGAGCGTGACGACCTCCGTGCGCACGCGCGACTTCGTGGAGGCGGCACGGGCGAGCGGGGCCAGCGCCCTCACCATCATCCGGGTGCAGGTCTTGGGCAACGTACTGGGGCCAATCTTCGTCTACGCCATGAGCCTCATCGCGGTATCGATGATCCTGGCCTCGGGCCTGTCGTTCCTTGGTCTCGGCGTGAAGCCGCCGGAGCCCGAGTGGGGCCTGATGCTCAATACACTCCGCACGGCCATCTACACCCAGCCGCTGCTCTGCGCGTTGCCCGGCGTGATGATCTTCATCACCTCCATCTCCTTCAACCTTCTCACCGACGGGCTGCGCTCGGCGATGGACATCAAGGCATGACGGCGCTTCTGGAAGTCGACACGCTGGTGAAACATTTCCCGATCGCCTCGGGGCTGTTCGGCCGTGCCGGCGCGGTGGTGCGCGCCGTCGATGGCATCAGCTTCAAGCTCGAGACCGGCGAGACGCTCGGCATCGTCGGTGAGTCGGGCTGCGGGAAATCGACGACGGCGCGCCTGCTGATGCATCTCATAACGCCCACCTCGGGAACCGTGCGCTTCGAGGGCCGCGCGGTGGGCAGCCGGGAACTGCCCTACAAGGAGTTCCTGCGCCAGGTGCAGATGGTGTTCCAGGACAGCTACGCCTCGCTCAACCCTAGGCTGACGGTGGAAGAGTCGGTCGCGTTCGGGCCGCAGGTGCACGGGGTAAGCTCCTCGGAGGCAATCGCGCGGGCGCGCAGCCTGCTCGACCGGGTCGGCCTGGAGCCCGCCCGCTTTGCGGGCCGCTACCCGCACGAACTATCCGGCGGCCAACGCCAGCGCATCAATATTGCCCGCGCGCTGGCCCTGAAGCCGCGCATCCTCATCCTGGACGAAGCCGTCTCGGCGCTCGATAAATCGGTCGAGGCCCAGGTGTTGAACCTGCTGCTCGACCTGAAGGACGAGTTCGGGCTCACCTACATCTTCATCAGCCACGACCTGGAGGTGGTGCGCTTCATCGCGAGCCGCGTGCTCGTGATGTATCTCGGCAAGGTGGCGGAGGTCGGGCCCACCGAGGAGCTCTATACCGCGAGCCGCCATCCCTACACGACGGCGCTTTTGGGCTCGCTGCTGTCGATGGACCCTGACAGGCGCACCGACAAGGCACCGCTTGCCGGCGATCCCCCGAACCCGATCGCACCGCCGCCCGGATGCCGCTTCCACACGCGCTGCGCCTTCGCCGAGGCGGTCTGCAAGAGCGTGGTGCCGCAGCCGGCCGCCGTGAGCGCCGGCCACGAGGCCGCCTGCCTAATGGCCGTACCTGGCTCCGGCCACAGCAAGGCAGCCGGGAGGGCCGCATGAGCGATATCAAGGAACGGCCGATCCTCGATATCCGCAACCTCTCGGTGACGTTCACGGCCGGGGCAAAGCCGGTGCGGGCCGTCGACGGCGTGGATCTCGCTGTGGAGCGGGGCGAGGTGGTGGCGCTGCTGGGCGAATCCGGTTCGGGAAAGAGCGTCACGCTGCGCTCGATTCTGCGGCTGCACAACGAGAAGCGGACGCGCATGCAGGGCGAGATCCTGGTGCGCGGCAGCGACGTCCTGAGCATGAAACCGCGCGAACTCACCGACTTGCGCGGACGCACCGTGTCGATGATCTTCCAGGAGCCGATGCTGGCGATGGACCCCGTTTATACGGTGGGCCGCCAGATCATCGAGACCATCCGCAAGCACGAGCCCGTCTCGGCAGAGGAGGCGCGGCGCCGCGCCTTGCACCTGTTCGAGCGCGTGCGCATCCCAAGCCCCGAACGCCGCCTCGACGCCTACCCGCATGAGATGTCGGGCGGCATGCGGCAGCGGGCGATGATCGCCCTGGCACTGTCGTGCAAGCCGGAGATCCTGCTTGCGGACGAGCCCACCACCGCGCTCGACGCGACCGTGCAGGTGCAAATCCTGCTGCTTCTGCGGGAGCTGCAACACGAGCTTGGCCTGTCGGTGATTTTTGTCACGCACGACATCGGCGTGGCGGTGGAAGTGGCAGACCGCATCGCGGTGATGTACGCGGGCCGCATCGTGGAGATCGGCCCGGTGCGCGATGTGATCCGGTCGCCGAGGCACCCCTACACGATCGGCCTGCTGTCGACGCGCGGCCACGGCGGCCGGCTGTCGGGCAAGCGCCTGCCGGCCATCCCGGGAAGCCCGCCTGATCTCGCCAACCTGCCTCCCGGATGCGCCTTCGCGCCCCGCTGCGCCCTGGCGGCGGAGGCGTGCAGGGCTTCAGCGCCGGCGCCCATCACCCTGACGTCCGGCCACCTGGTGCGCTGCCACCGCACCGATGCCACGGCAACCGCCCGCATTGCAACGGAAGCCTCCGCTTGAGCATTGGCGGCCCATACAGGGCAGGGCTGTCACGCGCGCCGCGATGCGGTATATACTCGTAGCCCTTGCGGCAGTAGACAGCGCCACCGGCCAGTGCCAGTGGCAAACAAGGGGCGTGCGGGAGCAATCTCGATGAGCGTGCAGTCAGGCAACACGGGGCTGTGGCACACGATCCTGTTCGTCGACGTCTGTGGCAGCACCAAGCTCTACGAAAGCCTCGGCAACACGCGCGCGCAGAGCATCATCTCCAAGTCGCTGGCGCTGCTGTCGCAGGTGGCGGCGCGCCACAACGGAACGGTGGTGAAGAACATCGGCGACGAGGTGATGTGCACCTTCCCGCTGCCGCATTACGCCGTTGATGCCTCGCTCGAGATGCAGAAGACGCTGAAGGAGGCGATCCAGCGCCGGGAAATCGACATACCCACGCTTGCCATCCGCACCGGCTTTCATGCCGGCCCCGTCATATCGGACGGCTCGGACGTGTTCGGCGACGCCGTGAACGTGGCGGCCCGCGTGGCCTCCCACGCCAAGCCGGACCAGATCCTCACCAGCCGCCAGACGGTCGACAGTCTGCCGCGCGACAAGGTCGGGCTGTTGCGGTTCATCGGCAACGCGCACCTGAAGGGCAAGCGCGATGCGCTGGAGCTGTTCGAGGTGATCTGGGAGATCGACAACCTCACCAAGATGCAGGACGTGGTGGTGACGCACGCGGGCGCCAACCGCCTCACGGCCAACTTCAACGGCCGCAGCATGGAAGTGAACGAGCAGCGCTCCTCGATCGTGATGGGGCGCGGAGAGGAGAGCGACATCATCGTTCTCGATCCCCTGGTGTCGCGCCTGCATGCCAGGATCGAGATGCGGCGCGGCCGGTTCGTGCTGATCGACCAGAGCCTCAACGGCACCTTCGTGAGCGTGCCTGGCCGCAAGGAGGTTGCCGTGCGGCGCGACGAGTTTCCCCTGATCGGCGCGGGTCTGCTCGCACTCGGCAAATCCACGAGCGTACAGAAGGAGCACTGCATCACCTGGGCGATCCATACCGGGCGCCAGACGGATGCGGCCGTCCTCACCACCTCGCGCCGCAAGCTCGAGCGACCCTAGATCTTTGCGGGCGGCCCCCTTCGGAACGGGCTTCAAGACCTTGTTAAGCAAGCTTTCTCAAAGCTCACCGGGCTTAAGAAGCATATAAGTCATGGCGCATACCCTGCAGCGGTTTGGTTCTGAAACCGGCTGCAAATGGACGTTTTCGCTCTCAGGTTCCTGAAGCCTCTCCCCGTGATCGTCGCGGGGGCCTTGCTGCTGCTCGCGTTCATCGTGGGCGGCAACCTGTTGCTGCTCGGAAACCTGCGCGGCTCAACGTTGCGCAATGCCGAAGAGACGCTGAGCCGGCACAGCCTGACGCTGGCAGAGCAGGCCGACCGTTCGTTCAAGTCGCTCGATCTCGTGCTGTCGAGCGTGGAGGAATACGTGGAGCGCATGGCGCCCGTAGCGCGCCTCCAGAGCGACACGATCATCACCTCGTACGAGACGCATCTGTTCCTGAAGGAGAAGCTGACCGGGCTTCCCCAGGTCGAGGCCATCACCATCATCAACGCGGAAGGCAAGCTTCTCAACTTCTCGCGCTATTATCCGATCCCCGAGGTCAACGTCTCGGATCGCGACTACTTCAAGGCGCTCGTCGCCGACGAGACGCTCAACACGTTCTTCAGCGTGCCGGTGCAGAACCGCGGCTCGGGCACCTGGAACATCTACATGGCCCGTCGCCTGAGCGGCCCCAACGGTGAGTTCAAGGGGCTGGTGCTGGGCGCAATGGCGCTCAAGTATTTCGAGGACTTCTACCGCGCGACGTCGTTGGGCGAGGGCAGCGCGGTGTCGCTCGTACGCACGGACGGCACGCTGCTCGTGCGGCACCCGCAGACTTCGGATATCGGCCGCGTCTTCGAGACGAGCAAGACCATTGCCGTGGCTCCCACCCGCACCGTGCGCCAGGCGAGCCCGATCGACGGCGAGATCCGCATCAAGTCGGCGAGCTTCCTCGCCAACTATCCGATGATGGTGCTCGCAACGCAGACCGAGGCCAGCGTGCTGAGGCCGTGGTGGGAGATCTCGCGCATCGTCATACTGGTGTCGACGGCTGCGGCACTTGCTATCATGTTTGCGGCATCCGTGATCGGGCGCTGGTGGCGGCAGCAGAGCGACATTGCGCGCGCCAATGCCGATCAGGCCAACGCCGAGCGGGCAAGGGCACTGGCGGAGGCCGAATTGCTGCGCGCGCGCGAGCGTGAGGCGGAAGCCGCGAGCAAGGCCAAATCCTCCTTCCTGGCGGTGATGAGCCACGAGATCCGCACGCCGATGAACGCGGTGCTGGGGCTGGCCACGACACTGCTCAACTCGGACCTGACCGAGGAAGATCGGGAGACCGTGCGCCAGATCCACGATGCCGGCGACAACCTGCTCGAGATCCTCAACGACATCCTCGACTATTCGAAGCTCGAGGCGGGCCAGCTTTCGTTCGAGGAAATCGCATTCGCACCGTCCTCGGTCATCGAGTCGGCACTCGGCATCCTGGGCCCTCGGGCCAACGCCAAGGGCGTGGCGCTTCGCCAGGAGGTGGCAGCTGATCTGCCGCCTGCGGTGCTGGGCGATGCGGGCCGCCTGCGCCAGGTTCTGCTCAACATCGTGTCGAACGCGGTGAAGTTCACCGAAAAGGGCAGCGTGACCGTCGCGGTGCGCAACCTCGGACGCTCCGACGGGCGTGCGAGGCTCGAATGGATCGTGCGCGATACGGGGATCGGAATTCCGCCTGAGCGCGTCGGCCTGCTGTTCCAGGATTTCGTCCAGGCCGACTGCACCATCAACAGGCGCTTCGGAGGTTCGGGCCTCGGCCTTGCGATCTGCAAGCGCATTCTCGACCAGATGCAGGGCGAGATCGCCGTGGAATCGCAGGTTGGCCACGGCACCACGGTGCGCATCCGCGTGGCGCTGGAGGAAACCGCTGCGCCGGCGCACACGGACCTGCCGGCCCAGGCGGAAGATGCAACATTGCGCGCCTTGGTAGAGCGCCTCGGGCGGCCGCTGCGGGTGCTCGTGGTGGACGACAATCCCACCAACCGCCTGGTTGCGGCGCGCATGCTGCGGGATGTCTCGGCGCAGGTGGACACGGCGAACGACGGGGCGGAGGCGGTGGCCGCCGCCATGCGCTTCCCCTACGACGTGATCCTCATGGACATGCGAATGCCGGAGATGGACGGCCTCACCGCCGCGCGTACGATCCGCGCCCGGTCCGGGCCCAACGAGGCAGCGCCAATCATCGCGTTCACGGCCAATGCCTTCCCGGACGATGTGAAGGCGTGCCTCGACGCGGGCATGAACGATTTCGTGGCCAAACCCGTGCGCAAGCGCGTGCTCATTGGGGCCATTGCGCGTGCGCTGGACGATACCTCTGCGGCGAGTACGGGTGCGGGCGCAGAAGACGCGCCGGCATCTGCGACGAAACCCGCCTTCGACATCGCAGTTTTCGAGGAACTGAGGGCCGAGATCGGGGCCGAGGCGCTGGCTGAAGGCCTGCAAGTGTTCGGGAGCGAGACGCGTGAGCGGATCGCGTCCATCGCCCGGCTTGCGTCGGCGCTTGATGCGGAGTGTCTTGCCCGCGAAGCGCATTCCCTGAAAGGCATGGCCGGAACGTTCGGCTTCTCGCGTCTGGCCGAGCGCGCGTCCACGCTCGAGAAGGCCGCGCCAAGTGCCAAAGCCGCCGCAATTGCCGCCGCTGCAGCCGAACTCGCAGCAGCCTTCGAGGCGGGCTGGATCTGCATTCCCCCCATCACCGCGCAAGCCGCTTGAGCCCATCGCATCAGGAGCACCAGATGAACCGTCACGATGGGCAGAAGATGCGGATCGTCGTCGTCGACGACAGCCCGGCCAACCTTGCGCTCATCATCGGCATCATGCGCAGCCTGGGTTGCGATGTTGCAGCGTTCACCGATCCGATCCAAGCGCTCGCCGATGCAACACGTGCGCAGGCCGACCTTCTGGTGGTGGACTACCGGATGCCGGGGATGGACGGCCTGGCGCTGATCGACCGGCTGCGGGCATTGCCGCACTATGCCGACGTGCCGATGGTGATGATTTCCTCGTGTGAGGAAAGCGCCGTGCTCTACAAGGCGCTCGACATGGGTGTGACGGATTTCATTCGCAAGCCCATCGACGCAACCGAGGTCAAGGCGCGCCTGCGCAACCTGCTCAAGCTGCGCGAGGCACAGGGCAAGGTGCAGCATCGCATGGCCTGGCTCGACCGCGAGGTGCGCCGCGCCACCGCCGCGCTCGCCTCGCGCGAGGAGGAAATCATCCTGCGGCTGTCGCGGGCTGCCGAATCCCGCGATGTGGACACCGGCGCGCACATCATGCGCATGGCGAGCTACTGCGGTTTGATCGGAGAGGCGATGGGGCTTGGCCGTGAACAGTGCCAGACGCTGGTGCTGGCGGCCCCCATGCACGACATCGGCAAGATCGCGGTGAGCGATTCCGTTCTCCTGAAGCCCGGTCGTCTCACGGCGGAAGAGCGCTCGATCATGGAACTGCATACACTGCACGGCTTCCAGATCCTGTCGGGAAGCGATTCCGAGCTGATCAAGTCGGCCGCCGACATTGCGGCGACCCACCACGAGCGCTGGGACGGGACCGGCTATCCCTCGCGGGCGCGCAACACGGCCATCCCACTGTTCGGCCGCATCGCAGCCGTCGCGGACGTGTTCGACGCGCTGACCAGTGAGCGGCCCTACAAGGAGGCGTGGGCGCCGGAAGACGCGATGGCCTACCTGAAGGCCTGCGCCGGGCAGCAATTCGATCCGGACTGCGTGCACGCGTTCGCGCGGAGGTGGCAGGATGCGCTCAAGATCTACCAGGAGCAGAACCGGGAAGCTGCCTCCCGGCTGGCCATGAGCGCAGCAAGACCCGCACGCCTCGGGACAATTTCGGCTTTACAAGCTTCGGAAACCGAGCTTCGCGCCTGAAGAGCCGGTCACAAGCCTCACATTCGGCGCAATATTCGCGGCAGAAGGGGCGAGCCGGGTTTGGCTATGCACCACAATTTGCCGTTGCGTACCCTCATTTTCCTATCGGACGGCCTTGCTGTTGGGGCATGATCCGCCCCGCAGCGCCAGATTCCGCTCAGGGATCGGCGCAGCGAGCGGGTTCGAAGGGCGCTTGCGGGGAGCGACGCTCAGGCCTGACCCAACGCATTCCATCCGCAGGGGACAACGAACGCGATGCTGTTCACAAGGGTTTTTGCGACACTCCTGGCGTTAACCGTGATGGTGGCCGCCACCGTCGCCCGCAGCGCCGATGCAACGCCGGACGATACGGCCAAGTACCTGGCCGGCATGCCCGTCTCGGCAGATTCGCCGCTTGCACCGCTCACCAAGGAGCGCGACTGGATCGAGCATGCGCGCGTGTTCGACGGCATCTGGGCCGATCTCGAGAAGCGGCAGCTTTCAAAAATCCGCGAGTGGTCCGCCGTCAACCTGCAGAACCGCCGCGAGACCACCTACTACTTCTTCTCCGGCCCCGACTTCATGTATGCCGACGCCTTCCTCGGCGGCGCCAAGACCTACCTGATGGCGGGCCTCGAGGTGCCGGGCAAGGTTCCCGACATCTCCAAGCTGCGCAAAGGCTCCATCCCCGGTGAGCTGTCGCGTCTGCGCACGGCGCTGCGCTCGCTTGTGAAGATGAGCTACTTCATCACCTCCGAGATGAGCAGCGACCTGAACCGCACGCAACTCAACGGCACGCTGCCGGTGCTTTACGTGTTCCTGGCCCGCGCCGGCAAGACCATCAAGGACGTGAGCCTCGTCTCCATCAGCAACGACGGCAAGCTGCAGCCTTCGGCCGACAACGAGCCCAAGGGCCTGCCCAAGGGCACCAAGATCGTCTTCACGGGTCCTGAGGGCAAGGAGCAGACGGTCTATTACTTCTCGACGAACCTTGCCAACAACGGCGTGGCAAGCTCGGGCTTCCTGAAGTGGGCCGAGACCTTCGGCACGGGCGACGCCTTCATCAAGAGCGCCTCGTATCTGCTGCACAACAGCGAGTTCTCGACCACGCGCGAGTTCCTGCTGAAGCAGGCGGGCCGCATCCTGCAGGACGACACGGGCGTGCCGCTGCGCTTCCTGGAGCCCACCTTCGAGGTGCAACCCTACGGCAACTACGTGGGGCCGATCCCGGTGTTCGCGGGCCAGTACCAGTCCAAGCTGAAAGAGCTGTTCCAGAAGGCCAAGGCGCCGCCGAT
>JBDHTJ010000073.1:0-23288 GCA_039808585.1 Hyphomicrobiaceae bacterium
CCACGCGTTGTCCCAGGGTGGGCCGGCGCAGAGGAGGTGTGACCGTCCCACGTCGCCTTCGGCCCGGTTCCGGGAAGGCAAAAGGAGAGGTGGGGCGGCGAGAAAAGCGTGGTGCTGGCGGGGCGCGAAAAGGTGATGGCCAGCTTGCGTGGATGCCCGCCTGCGCGGGCAGGACGATGGAGGGTGGGGCGGACGTT
This sequence comes from Hyphomicrobiaceae bacterium, assembly GCA_039808585.1. Classification (GTDB taxonomy): domain Bacteria; phylum Pseudomonadota; class Alphaproteobacteria; order Rhizobiales; family Hyphomicrobiaceae; genus AWTP1-13. Next base: position 198 of record JBDHTJ010000073.1, read on the forward strand.
GGGCCACGCGCTGTCCCAGGGTGAGCCGGCGCAGACGAGGTGTGACCGTCCCACGTCCGTCATCGTCGCGGAGGCGGAGATCCACGCGCGGGAGCGCGAGATCAGATGGTCTTGGTGCGCTCGCGCAGGGTGAATTTCTGGATCTTGCCGGTCGAGGTCTTGGGGAGTTCGGCGAAGACCACGTGGCGCGGCACCTTGTAGCGCGCCAGATGCTGGCGGCACCACGCGATGATCTCCTCGCTGGTGGCCGTCGCGCCGGGCTTCAATTCAAGAAACGCGCACGGCGTCTCGCCCCACTTCTCGTCAGCCTTGCCGACGACGGCGCAGGCCGAGACGGCCGGATGCTTGTAGAGCACGTCCTCGACCTCGATGGAGGAGATGTTCTCGCCGCCGGAGATGATGATGTCCTTGGAGCGGTCCTTGAGCTGGATGTAGCCGTCGGGATAGAGCACGCCGAGATCGCCCGAGTGGAACCAGCCGCCCGCGAAAGCCTCTTTCGTCGCCACGGGGTTCTTCAGGTAGCCCTTCATGACGATGTTGCCGCGGAACATGACTTCGCCCAGGGTCTGGCCATCAGCCGGCACGGGCTGCATCGTGGCGGGGTCGAGCACGGTGAGCGCCTCCAGAGCCGGATAGCGCACGCCCTGGCGGGCCTTCAGTTGCGCCTGGCGGGCAGGATCGAGCGCGTCCCACTCCTCGCGCCACTCGTTGACGACGGCAGGTCCGTACACCTCGGTGAGGCCGTAGACGTGCACCACGTTGAAACCCGCTTCGGCCATGGCGGCGAGTACGCTCTCGGGTGGAGGGGCAGCCGCGGTGATGAACTCCACCTTGAAGGGGAGGGGGCGCTTCTCGGTGCTTGGCGCGTTGAGCAGCGTCGCCATCACGATCGGCGCGCCACACAGATGCGTCACGCGGTGTTCAGCGAGGCTTTCGAATATGGCGTTGGCGCGGACCCAGCGCAGGCATACGTGCGTGCCGGCCACCAGCGAGATCGTCCAAGGAAAGCACCAGCCGTTGCAGTGGAACATCGGCAGCGTCCACAGATACACGGGATGGCGGCCGAGATTGGCGGTGACGGTGTTGGCATAACACATCAGCGCCGCGCCGCGGTGCGAGTAGACGACGCCTTTCGGATTGCCAGTGGTGCCGCTGGTATAGTTGAGGGTGATCGACTGCCACTCGTCGGAAGGCATGGACCAGGCAAAGGCCGGATCACCCTTTGCCACGAAGGCGTCGTAGTCGAGATCGGAAAGGGCGGCGGCGGGCTGCGGGAACTCCTTGTCGTCGTAATCGATGACGAGCGGTTTGGCTTTCGTCAGCGCCAGCGCCTCGCGCATGACGGGGGCGAATTCGCGATCGCAGATGACGACCTTGGCCTCGCCATGGTCGAGCTGGAAAGCGATGATTGCCGCGTCAAGGCGCGTGTTCATGGAGAGCAGTACGGCGCCCGTCATCGGCACACCATAGTGCGCCTCGAGCATGGGCGGGGTGTTGGCAAGCATCACGGCGACGGTGTCGCCGAGGCCGATGCCGGCTTGCGCGAGAGACGAGGCAAGCTGCCGGCAGCGCGCGTAGAAGGCGCGATAGGTGAGGCGCATGTTGCCGTGGATCACGGCGATTTTTTCGGGATGCACCGCGGCGGCGCGTTCCAGGAACGAGAGCGGCGTGAGCGGCTGATGATTGGCGGGATTGCGGTCGAGATCGCGGTCGTATGGACTTGCGGGTTTCTGGCTCGACATCGGTTTACCCTTCCAGTGTTCATCGCCCGCCTTGCGCAGCAGCGAGGCGGCGGACCTATCGCATCCGGGGGCGGCGGCGCCAAGACGGGTGCGAGGTGCGTGTGGTGGTTAATCTTGCAAATTAGCCACACGCAAGGAAACAACTTCTTTGCCATGGTGAAGGCCGCTATGCGTTGCGCCAGAGCATCGGGGCGTAGTCGATCCCGATGGTGCGGGGGCAATGCGCAATCCATGGCATCGAAAAGCTTTCTCAGCCGCCTTGCCGAGATCGAGGTGCGGGCATTCGGGCTCGGTGACGAGGCCTGGCGCGGCGAGTGCTGGGTGGACAGAGAACGCCGGGTGCTGCGGCTCTACTTCGCGATGGGACTGACGGCGAGTGTCACGGTGGGCGCGTTCGGGCTGATGGTGTTGCTCGCAGTGGCGTCGGGTCCGGGCTTCGAGCGCTGGGGCTGGTTCGAGCAGCCCCAGGCCACGCGCGTGGTGGCGCAGCACGAGGCGCTGCCACGGCGCTCGGAAACGGAATGGCGCGTCGCGCCGATCGATGGAAACCGTATCGCCACCACGGCAGTCGCCGCGGAGAGCCCGGCAACGGCGGCACCTCCGTTCGTGCGGGTGATCTCCGTGATGCCGGTCGATGTGCGAAAGCCGACGGCAGTGCAAGCGGTGGCGACTGCAAAACCCGTTCGGCCCCGGCTTGAAAATGCCGTGCAGCAGAAGAACGTGCAGGCGCCGGTGAGCGTTGCCGTGGCGAGCCCGGTGGCAGTGCCCCTTGCGGCGATCGCGGAGCCGCGCTTCGAGCCGGTGGTGATCAAGCGACCGGAAGGTTTGTCCGCATTGGGCGGCCCTGTCGCGGGAAGAGAGCCGGCAGCAACCGAAAGCCCCTGGTGGCGCCAAGTGTGGTGGGGCCCCAGCGCACTGCGTTGGCTGCAGCGCGAGTAGCAGGCAGCGCGGCCGCAGCGTGCGCGGCCAGTCAGCTAACCGTTGCTTTACCAGGCTCTGCGGCATTCCTTCCGCAGCAGGGCTGCGCAGGCTACTTTCGTCGCAGATCGCGGTGCGCATTGCGGGCCACGCGCGGATCCATCTGCCAGAGGGCCCGCATGCATTTTCTTTTCAAGTTCGCGCGTCTTTCCCCCGCCGCCAACGCGGGTGAAGCAGGCCACGCCAGCTCTGCGATCGCCCCGCACGATCGCGAGCTGGCGCGGCTGAGCTTCGTGGCCGGGTTCGCCTCGAGCCTCGTGCTGGCAACGTGCGCCTCGCTCATCCTCGCCTATTTCAGGCTGGGGCCGCCGGAGCCGCCGCGGTCGAAGAGGCTGAATGCGGATTTCTCTGCCGCCGAGACGGTACGCGAGAAGGACTGGTTCCAGAAAATCCAGCCGATCCCGCCGGCGCAGATCGCCCTTGCGGGCGCGTCGGCATCGCCGGGGTGGCGGCCGACCGTTGCGCAGGAAACGTGGCTGAAAGCCATACTCGACCCCAAGGAGGTGGACAGCGCGCCATTGTCTTTGCCGCAGCCGTTGCCGGTGGTGGCAAAACCGTCTTCGCCCGACAGCGCCGCCGACGTGTTGGCTGTGGAGCCGGCGCCTCCACGCGAGGCGCGGCGCGAGCCGGAGCTGGAGCCGCAGCCGCAGCTGCATCCGGGGCCAGAGACGGTGCGGCCGATGGCCGGTGTGACCGCGCCCATTCTCGGCGCCAAGCCGCGAAAGGCGCGCAGTGCCAGCAATGAACGGGAGAAGGCGAAACTGGAGCGGGCGGAAGTAGTGGCCCTGCCGTTCCTGCCGGTGGAGACGCCGGCGCCAACGGTGGCGAGAGGGGACAAGGCGCAGCGCGGCAAGACTGCTGGCGAGCGAAAGATCCCCGTTGCTGTCGAGACCGACACGGGCATTGCCACCATCTGGCGGCGGCAATCCCAATATTTTCCTTAGAGCCTGTCTGATCTCGATCGAGGAAAAGCTCGAGATGGACGCGGGGACGCATCCATCTCAGGCGCAGCGCAGGCCAGTAACTCCGCGGCGAGGCGGGGCACTTAATCCGGCTGATCCTCGTCGGCCTTGCGGCTGCCCATCTCGCGCAGCTTGGCGAAGACGCGCGCCTGCTCCTCGGCCTCGGTCTCGGCGGGCGGTGCCTCCGGCTCTTCGGGCAAGGGCATGTCGATCATGGGCTGAGGACCCATTCCCGGCACCGTCTGGGAGGTTGGAAGCAGCGTGCCTGCCTTCTCCATCTCCTTCATCTGCTCGCGGCGTTCCTTCTCGACGCGCGTGGCGGCCTTCTTCACTTCGGCGTCCAGATCGGTCTGGGAGCACAGGCCCAGTGTCACGGGATCCTGCGGGGTGAGGTTGGCCGAGTTCCAATGCGTGCGCTCGCGGATGGACTGGATCGTCGGCTTGGTGGTGCCGACGAGGCGCATGATCTGGCTGTCGCGCAGTTCGGGATGGCTCCGCATCAGCCAGAGCACCGCGTTCGGCCTGTCGTGGCGGCGGCTGACGGGGGTGTAGCGCGGACCGACTTTCGTCTTCACCTCCGGCATGTTCACCTTGGAGGGTGCAAGCTGCAACTTGTGGTCGGGGTCTTCCTCCGCGCGGGCGATCTCCTCGCGCGTCAGCTGGCCGTTGGAGATGGGATCCATGCCCTTGATGCCGTGCGCGACGTCGCCATCGGCGATGCCCTTCACCTCCAGCACATGGAGGCCGCAGAATTCGGCGATCTGGTCGAACGACAGCGACGTGTTCTCGACGAGCCAGACGGCGGTGGCCTTCGGCATCAGAGGCTTGCGAGTGCTCATGAGCTACCTTTCTGCGACCAGCGCCGGGCTACCGCCCGAGCCGGCCAAGTCTAGGCTGAATGAAGGGGATGGCCGCCGTTATAGCCGTTTGCAGCGGTCGCGTGCAACAGCGATGCGCGCAGAAGTTCGTGCCGCGTCCGGCGGTTGAGTGCCCCGAAAGTGAGCAGCGGCAACCCAGGCTATCGGAGGGGGCGCGGCGGGTGCGGCGACGGCGCCTGGCAACATACTCTTATGTCGACGTTTTTCGCTATGCCCCAGGCGCAGCAATCGTTGCGATCGGCTACGTCTCCGACTACGGTTGCGGCGGCCAATGCGGAAAACTTGGGCGAAGGCGGCATTCATGACGTTGCAGACCAGTCAGGCGTATGCGTTCGAAGACCTGGCCGTGGGCATGGAGGCCAGCTACGCGCGCACCGTGACGGCGGCCGACATCGCCACGTTCGCCGAGGTGACCGGGGACAAGAACCCGGTGCATCTCGACGAGGTTTTCGCCGCCCGGACCGTGTTCAAGGAGCCCATCGCCCACGGCATGCTGACGGCGGGATACATATCGACCGTGTTCGGCATGGAATTGCCCGGCCCGGGCGCCATCTATGTCTCCCAGACCTTGAATTTCCGCGGGCCGGTGAAAATTGGCGACGTGGTTATCGCCCGCGTCAGGGTGATGGAGCTCTACCCGGCCAAGAAGCGTGCCCGGTTCGATTGTGTGTGTCTGGTCAATGGCAAGGCGGTGCTGGAGGGCGAGGCCGTGCTGATGGTGCCGGGCCGCGCCTGAAGGTCAATCGGCAGGAGTTGCAGCACAAGCGCGGCTGCCCCCTGGTGCACGGCCATTCACCACCCATATAGGTTCCCACCGGGTTCAATTGCTTGGCGGGGGAGGCTGCCCTATAAGCGACAGCAATCAGTGACGTTTCCATAAAAATGCATGGACCGCCGGTCCAGGGCTTCCGCGCCGTGCGGAGACGCCCCGCGACAGCCGGCGACGCGCACGCGACGAGACCGATCAATCCGAGAAAAGGCGACGAACGAATGCCGTGGAGCAATCAGAGCGGTGGGGGCGGCCGCAAGAGTGGCGGCGGCGGCCCATGGGGGCAGATGCCGCAAGGGGGGCCGAACCAGCCCGATCTCGAGGAGCTGCTCAAGCGCGGCGGCGACAGGCTCAAGCAGGTGATGCCGCAGGGAAGCGGCTTGCCAGGCCCCATCGTGATGCTGGTCGCCGTGGTGCTGGCCGCCATCGTGGGCTTCTATGCCTTCACCTTCAAGGTGGACCCCGACGAGGTGGGCGTGGTGATGCGCTTCGGCCGCGTGCACCGTCAGGAGCCGCCGGGCCTGCATTTCCGCCTGCCGCCGCCCATCGAGGAGGTGCGCAAGCCGAAGGTGACGAAGGTCAACATCATCGAGGTCGGTATGTCCTCGGGCCTCAGCGCGCGCGGCTATTCGAGCGTGACCCGCGAGGTGCCGGAAGAGAGCCTGATGCTGACGGGCGACGAGAACATCGTCGACATCCATTTCGTCGTGCAGTGGCGCATCAAGGATGCGCAGAAATATCTCTTCAACCTGCAGAACCCCGACCGCACCGTGAAGGACGTGGCTGAAAGCGCCATGCGCGAGGTGGTGGGGCAGTCGAACATCCAGCCAATCCTCACGGAAGCCCGTCAGAAGACGGAGCAGTCGGTGCTGAAGATCATGCAGGAAGTGCTCGACAGCTATAACGCGGGCATCAAGGTGGACGAGGTGCGGCTGCAGAAGGTCGACCCGCCGACGCAGGTGATCGAGGCGTTCCGCGACGTGCAGGCTGCACGCGCCGACCGAGAGCGCCTGCAGAACGAGGCGGCAGCCTACGCCAGTAAGGTGATCCCCGAGGCGCGCGGCGAGGCCGAGCGCATCCTGCAGGCCGCGCGTGGCTATCGCGAGCAGACCGTCGCCGAGGCGAACGGCCAGACGGCCCGCTTCCTGAAGGTGCTCGACGAGTACAAGAAGGCACCGGACGTGACCCGCAAGCGCATCTATCTCGAGACGATGGAGCGCGTGCTGGGCGGCGTCGACAAGATCATCATCGATCCGAAAGCTGGGCCCGGCGTGATCCCGTATCTGCCGCTCGACCAGCAAGGCAAGCGGTAAGGAGGGCCAGGGACATGTTGAAAGCTCTCTCTGCCGCAGTCGCGGTCATCGTCGGCGCCATCGTGGCGGTTGCCTACTTCGCGCTGTTCATCGTGCACCAGAACGAGCAGGCCATCGTGCTGACCTTCGGCAAGCCCGAGCGGATCATCTCCGAGGCGGGCCTGTACTGGAAGGTGCCGTTCATGCAGACGGTGGACTTCTTCGACAAGCGCATCCTCGACATCGACACCTCCGAGCAGGAAGTGACGGCGTCGGATCAGAAGCGCCTGAGGGTGGACGCCTTCGCGCGCTATCGCATCGTCGATCCCCTGCTGTTCTTCCAGTCGGTGCGGGACGAGCGCAACGTCAACACGCGGCTGCGGCCCGTGGTGGAATCTGCCCTGCGGCGCGCCTTGGGTTCCGCGACGTTCACGGATCTGGTGCGCGACAAGCGCGAGATCCTCATGAAGCGCATCGCACAGCAGGTGAACGAGGAAGGCAAGGAGTTCGGCCTAGAGGTGGTGGACGTGCGCATCAAGCGCGCCGACCTTCCCGACCAGAACCAGAAGAACGTGTTCGACCGCATGCGGGCCGAGCGCCAGCGCGAGGCCGCGGAGTTCCGCGCCGAGGGCACGGGTGCCGCCAACCGCATCCGCGCAACGGCCGATCGCGACGTGACCGTGATCAAGGCAGAGGCGACGCGTGAGGCCGAGCAGCTGCGCGGTGAAGGCGATGCCGAACGCAACCGCATCTTCGCCGAGGCCTACCAGAAGGATCCGGACTTCTTCGCCTTCTACCGGTCGATGCAGGCCTACGAGCAGGGCCTGCGCCCCGCCGGCGTGCCTGGACCTGCCAACGAGAAGAGCGGCGAGACGCGGATGCTGATCACGCCGGACACCGACTTCTTCCGCTTCTTCTCCTCGCCGCAGGGGACGCCGCGGGCACCGGGGCAGCCGTCGGCCAAGCAATGACCGACTTCCTCGTTGCGTTGGGCCTGGTGCTCGTGATCGAGGGCCTGTTGTGGGCCCTCGCTCCTGCCCTGGGGCGCCGCCTGCTGGAAAGCGCCGCCCAGATGCCAGATCAGTCGCTGCGGGTCGGAGGGGCGGTGGCCATTGCAGCGGGTGTGGGCGTGGTATGGCTCGTACGGGGCTAGGCTAGGCAAGGCTGGCCCCGCATGGTTGAGGCAGCGCCGCGACAGCTGGTTGCCGGCGGCACCGGGCAGGGGCATTCCTGCAGGGCCGTCCAGAATGTGCCATCAAAAAGGCCAACACTCTCGTTCAGGCTCGCGAAGGTGTTGATGGACCGGCTTTCACGCTGCGGGAAGCGGTCTTTTAAGGCCTACTGCATCTTTCCATCACGCGCCGACCTCAATTACTGTGGGTGGGGAATGCGGGCCCGGGATGCAAGACGTGGGTGCCGCGTAAGCCGATTGCCAAGGAGATGCCGTTGATGACGGGCCGGATGTTCAAAATGCGCCGCGCGGCGATGGTTTTCGCCGCTGCCGCCGTGCTCGCGATCGGCGTTGCCGCACCGCTGGCGGCGAAGGGGCCGGAGTCGGTGGCGCCGCTTGCCGAAAAGCTGCAGGACGCAGTGGTCAACATCTCCACCAGCCAGACCATGAAAGGCCCGGAAGGCGTGCCGCTGCCGAAGGTGCCCAAGGGGGCGCCGTTCGAGGAGTTCTTCGAGGATTTCTTCAAGCGCAAGGGCGGATCACCGTCGGAGCGCAAGGTTTCCTCGCTCGGCTCCGGCTTCGTGATCGACGGCAAGGAAGGCCTGATCGTCACCAACCATCACGTCATCGAGGGTGCGGACGAGATCATCGTCAACTTTGCGGACGGCTCGAAGCTCAAGGTCGAGAAGGTCGTCGGCAAGGACACCAAGACCGACCTGGCGCTGCTCAAGGTGACACCGAAGAAGCCGCTGGCGCAGGTGCCTTTCGGGCAGAGCGCGAAGCTGCGCGTGGGCGACTGGGTGATGGCCATCGGCAACCCGTTCGGTCTCGGCGGCAGCGTGACCGTGGGTATCATCTCGGCCAAGCAGCGCGATATCAATTCGGGCCCCTATGACGATTACCTGCAGACCGACGCTGCCATCAACAAGGGCAACTCCGGCGGTCCCCTGTTCAACATGGAGGGCGAGGTGATCGGCGTGAACACGGCCATCATCTCTCCCACCGGCGGCTCCATCGGCATCGGCTTCGCGGTTCCGTCGGATACGGTGGTGAACGTCGTCGACCAGTTGCGGCAGTACGGCGAGATGCGTCGCGGCTGGCTGGGCGTGAAGATCCAGACCGTCACGGAAGAACTGGCCGAGGCCTACGGCGTGAAGGAGAACACTGGCGCGCTGGTGTCGTCGGTTACGCCCGGCAGCCCGGCCGCCAAGGCCGGCATCAAGGACGGCGACGTTATCCTCAAGTTCGACGGCAAGGACGTCAGCACCATGCGTGGCCTGCCGCGCATGGTGGCGCAGACGCCCATCGGCAAGGAGGTGGACGTCGAGTTCCTGCGCAAGGGCCAGCGCCAGACGGCGCGCGTTGCGCTTGGCCGTCTCGCGGAGGAGGAGGACACGCCGAAGGCCGCTGCCAAGGAGAACCCGAAGGGCAAGGGCAAGCGCGGCAATGACAACCAGAAGAACAACAAGGGCGGCAATGCGCCTTCCGTCGTGCCGCTGCTGGGCCTGGCCCTGGCGCCACTCACCGACGACTTGCGCTCCAAGCATGGCCTTGCGCCTTCGGTGAAGGGCCTGCTGGTGACGGAGGTGGATCCTGCGAGCCCGGCCGCCGAAAAGGGCGTCAAGGTGGGGGATGTGATCGTGGAGGCGGCGCAGGAGGCCGTGAGCTCGATCGAGGACATCAACAAGAGCTTCGACAAGGTGCGCCAGGCGGGCCGCAAGGCCGTGCTGCTGCGCATCGAGGACAAAAAAGGCGATACGCGCTTCGTGGCGATGCCCATCCAGTGAACGATGGCAGCCGCGAAGCACTGAGAAATAGGGGCCCAGAGCCAGAGTGGCCGGGTTCACTGCGGGGGCAAAGTGTCTGACAGTCTGATCGATACCATTACCGACACCATCGTGCCGGTGCACGCCGATGGCTACAAGTTCCTGGCCATCGGGGCGGCGGTGTGCCTGTTCTTCTTCTTCGTGTATCCGCCGCTGGCCTGGGTGTGCGTGCTGATCACGGCGTGGATCGCCTACTTCTTCCGCGATCCTGCGCGCGTAAGTCCGCTGCGCGAAGGGTTGATCCTGGCGCCTGCCGACGGGCGCGTTTCGGCCATCGAGCGCGTGAAGCCGCCGGTCGAGCTTGGGCTTGGCGAAGCGGAGCGCCTGCGCGTTTCCATCTTCCTCTCGGTGTTCGACGTGCATATCCAGCGTGCGCCGGTGCCGGGCCGCATCCTGCGCCAGATCTATACGCCCGGTGCCTTCGTGAATGCTGCGCTCGACAAGGCGAGCGAGGACAACGAGCGCAATTCGCTGGTGATCCAGACGCCCGCTGGCGTCGAGATCGCGGTCGTGCAGATCGCGGGTCTCATTGCGCGCCGGATCGTGCCATTCCTGCGCGAGGGCGACACGCTGGGCGTGGGTGATCGCTTCGGCCTCATTCGCTTCGGCAGTCGCGTCGATCTCTACCTGCCGCCGGGGCAGGGGACGCTGGTGGCCATCGGCCAACGGGCGATCGGAGGCGAGACGGTGATGGCGGATCTGCGATCCACCGAGGCCGAGCGCGAGGCAAGGCAGCAGTAACCGCAGAAACTTCGAACTCGAATAAAGCTGGACTGGACGCCGACATGGACCACCTGATCCCGAAACTCGAGAGCGCCGAGCGCCGTCGGCGTCGCCGTCTTCTGTTCCGGCACAACAAGATCCCGGTCCGGCTCCTGATCCCGAACTTCTTCACGGTGCTGAGCCTGTGTGCAGGCCTCACGGCCATCCGCATGGCCATCGAGCTGCGTTTCGAGATGGCCATCGCGCTGGTGGTTGTGGCGGCGATGCTCGACGGTGTGGACGGGCGCGTTGCCCGCGCTCTCAAGGCCCAATCGAAGTTCGGCGCCGAACTCGACAGCCTGGCCGACTTCGTCAACTTCGGCGTGGCACCCGCCATTCTCGTCTTCATCTGGGGCCTTGGGCCGCTGAAGGGACCGGGATGGATCATCGCGCTCGCGTTCGCGCTGGCGCTGGGCCTGCGGCTGGCACGCTTCAACACGATGATCGACGTTGAGCGGCCCAAGTGGCAGTCGAACTATTTCACGGGCATGCCGGCGCCGGCCTGTGCCATCACCGTACTGCTTCCCATCTACATCGATTACCTGGGCGTGGTGGACGTACGGCAGTGGCCGGTGTTGATCGCGCTCTACATGCTGGCGATCGGCACGCTTGCCGTTTCCACGCTCCCGACGTTCTCCGGCAAACTGCTGGGGGAACGCATTCCGCGGGAATATGTGCTGCCGGTCTTCCTGGGCGTGGCGGCGCTGGTGGGCTTTCTGGTGACATATCCCTACGGGACCTTGTCGCTGCTGACGCTCGTCTATCTCGGGACGATCCCGATGGCGTACCGGCGATATGCGCGCCGCATGCGCGAGCCGGTGGGCGACGTCATTCGGACGAGCGGTGGCGAGCGGATCCCTGATGACGCCCGGCTCGACGACATGCCGGCCGGCGAGACGAAACATTAGGCATTGCGTGCCGGCTTGGCCCGCCTGCCGGCGGGCGAGGTGCCAATGCGCGTTGCTCTTGCCCTGCCCTTAGGCCGTCGCCGTTACGCATTAAGTGCGCGTGAACCATCAACGTATTTTTATGTTTCATTCACCAATCTATTCAAATTCCCAATAATTCGATCTGTTCGCTGAAAACCAATTGGGAATGATTTTGCTCTAATCTGCCGGCATGAAGCGGCGAATTTCGCCCGAGCAACAGCCGGTGAGCGTCATGTCTGTGTCAAAGTCAGTGTTCCTAGGAACTTTCGTTGCCGCGATGCTGGCCCTCGCGGGGGCAGCCCAGGCAAATCCCGCCGACCCGCGCATCGCTTGGCAGGATGTCGTTGCGGATGCGTCGTGCGACTACTGCGGCGATTACCGCTATGACGCGGCCAACGATGTGGCGACCTCATGGAACGCCACGTGGGGCTACGAGCTCGCGCGGAAGATCGAGCCGATGGTGTTTGTGCCGGAGACGGGTTGCGCCTACTGCGGCGAGTACAGGGACGCCGAGGCGCCCACGCATGTCGCCTCCACCTGGCAGCCGGGTTCGGGCTACGAGCCGGCGGCGCGCGTGCGCACCCGCACCGCACGCGCCGGCTGGTGGTTCTGGTAAGCCTGCATCAGCGCCGATCCCGCAAGGGAGATGCGATGCATCTCCCGCTGCGACGAAAGCAATTCCGCATCACGCCGGCACCAAGGCGATGCGGAAGCCGTCGTATCGCTTGCGCATGGCGCAGTAGAGCACAAAGGCGCCCCAGCCGAGACCGAGGCCTGCGCCGACATAGGTGGCGATGCTCTGGATCGCGCCGGTGTCGGCACCCATCATGGCGCCCACCAGGCCGATGAGGCCGCCGGCAATTCCACCCACCAGCATGCCGCCGAGAATGCCGCGCCAGGTCACGAGCCACCAAACGCTGGCAAACCGGGCCCAAGTCAGTTGAAGCTCATTCATGTCCGTCTCCCTGTGGCTGATCCGCCAGGACTGCCCTTGCGGTTATGGGAGGACGGTAGTGGAAGGCGCGAGAGCGCGAAGTTCCTGGAGGAACACGTTGCAGCTTTACCCGCGCCCGGCGATGTGGGCACTCAGCGATGCAGGCAGGCGTGCAGCTTGATCAGATGCCGGCTTTCGAAGGGAATGGCGTGGCCCGTGCGCTCGCTTGCCGTCGCCGTGGCACAGGTCAGCCAGAAGTAGTTCGTGTCCGGGTCGATCACGAGGCGGTTCGGCAGGTGACGGGGGGCAAGCAGCACGGACAGGAAGTGCGTGGTCGATCCCCAGCCATACTGGTTCTGATAGGCACCGATCCTTGTCGATGAGATGAACCGGGCACTGCCGAGAGCAGGATCGGACGCCTGGCTCATGGCGAGGTTGGCGACGCCCTTCTTATACTGCTCCCAGCCCACCATGAATTTCGCTGTTTCCACGGCATGCACCAGCGCCATCAGCATCAGCGCACCCGCGAGGAAGCGCGCCTTGAACGTTCGCCGAAGCACGGCGAGGGCGGGCTCCAGAAGCGGAAGGCGCAATCCAATGGCATCATCGGCTTTGAGTGCATAGGCGGCCGCGATGAAGCCTAGGATCGGAGGCACCACCAGGAGCGCCGTGCGAAGGGGATAGCGCATCTCGGTCAAGAGGCTCTCGTCCCATAGACGCCAGTAGGCCACGAGTGCGATGGCAACGAGGGCGGCAGCCTTTAGATGGACGTTCGGGATCAGCATCCGACGGCCGGCTGCAAAGAGCACCGTGTAGGCGGCGAGTGCTGCAGCGAGGAGGCGCGTCACGGGCAGATCGAAATTGCGCAAGTTCACGAAATTGAAGGCCGCGCCGGCCAGTGCATCGGCGATATAGGCATCGGGCTTGAAGGTTGCTTGCACGAAGGCCCAGACGGCGACGGCGGGCAGCATTGCCAGGAGTGCGCGCAGGAAGACCGGGTGAGCAAACCCGCGCAGGGCCGTGATGATGACGATCGATAGCGCGAGCAGGGTGCCTCCGCCGTGCGTCATGCCAAGCGCGGTCAACAGGACGGCAACTGTAGCCTGCGCGCGGGCGCCGAGAGGGGCGTGCAGCGCATAGGTGAGGGCTGGCCAGTAGAGGGCATGAGCTATCCACATTTCGGTCGGGAAACCGAACACGAAGGGCATCACGGCCGTGGTGGAGAGACATGCGAAAGAGAGGAGGCGGCGGTTGTGCGAGCGGTCGAGCGCGTAGGTGGCCAGAAGGCCCAACAAGGGGGCGGAGAAGAACAGGAGTCCGTAGAGTGTGATGGCGCCGTTCGCATTGCCGGTGAGGGCGGCGAAGGCCTCGGCCGGCAGGTGGGCATAGAGGTAGACGAAGGAACGGCCGGCGATGTTATGCCAGTGGAAGGCCCAGCCCTCCTGGAGCGCGATGGCATAGGAAAAGATCGAGCCGTCGCCATAGAGTTGAAGGTCGTAGCGCAGGGCGAGCAGCACGAAGAGCGCTGCCCAGAGGAAGGCCAGAGCGATGTTGAAAAGGCGAAGCGCCGCGCGATCGGCAAGCGAGATGCCGGCCCACTGCATCGCGGCCAATGACTTGAGACGACTGTTGCCGCCGGTCATGCCACGCGTACGGCGGCACAAGGGCCCCGTTCTCTGCTCATAACCCCGTCTCCCTTCGCGCCTGTGCCAGGGCCCGGTCGCGGTTCTTGTGCCGGTCCGGCCAAGCTCAGGCTCGTCATCATCGCCCGGTGGCTCAGTTGCTTCAAGGGCAACAGTTGCCAAGAACGTCTGCAATTACCGCCGAAGCCACCAAAGCCACGCTCATCTTCTGTTCATTTTGCAGAGTGCCAAATGAACGGCGGATGTATGCATGATCAATCAAGGCATCGCAGCCGGGGCCCGAATCCTGCAACGTGCGTTAGGGAGCACGCGGGCTTCTTCTGCAGAACTGCCTTGGGGAGGGCCCTGTGAGCTGGCGTGAGTTCTGGAACGGCCATACGACGATCTACGTGAACGAGCGGCATCGCGAGATCCACTACGAGCGGATCGCCCAAGACATCGTCTCGGTGCTGCCTGGCCACGACGCGCGTGTGCTGGATTTCGGTTGCGGCGAAGCCCTTTCGGCGCATCTCATCGCCCGCCGTTGCGGCTCGCTGTTCCTTTGCGACGGCGCCGAGACGGTGCGGGAAAAGCTGCGTGCCCGCACCCGGCATCTCGACAATTCGCGGGTCGTGACGCCGGAGGCCGTGGAAGCCATGCCCGATGCCTCCTTCGACCTCATCGTGGCCAATTCCGTGATCCAGTATTTCTCGCGCCCCGAGTTGGAGCGCTGGCTCTGCACCTGGCAGCGCGTGCTGGCGCCCACGGGACAGCTGGTAATCGGTGATATCGTGCCGCGCAGCGTGGGTCCGCTGGTGGATGCTGCCGCGCTCTTGAAGTTCGCCCATAACAACGGCTTCCTGTTCGCGGCGGCCCATGGCCTGGTGCGCACCGCGCTCTCCGACTACCGCCGCAAGCGCACGCAGCTGGGCCTGTTGCAGCTCGAGGAGCATGAGATCGTCGATCTGGCCCGCCGTGCCGGCCTCGTAGCAGCGCGCTCCAAGCGCAATCTCGGCCATAATCCGTCACGGCTGACGATCGTGGCAAAGCGCTTCGGCGAGGCAAGCCGGCCGCAGCCGGCATCGGTTTTCGAACCGGCGCGCGGCGTAGACATGCTGGAGCCGGCGACGACGTGATCGTCGCGTTTGCCGCGTGATCATGGGAACCGGATGCGTCGGCGAATGGGCCGGCGCACTCAGCGACCCTTGAACACGGGGGCTCGCTTTTCAACGAAGGCCTTGGCTGCTTCGCGGTGATCCTCGGTCTGGCCGCAGTGGATGTGGTGGGTGGCCTCGAGGTCGAGGCAGTCATCCACGTCGCCGGCCATGGCGCGGTTCAGGTTCTCCTTCATGTAGCGGTAGGCGACGGTGGGCCCGCTCGCCAGCCGTGAGGCGATCTCGGCCGTCCTGGCCTCGAGGTCTTCGGGGGCGCACACCCAGTTCGTTAAGCCCAGGCGCAGGGCCTCGTCGGCGCTGACGCGGTCAGACAGGAAGTACAACTCACGTGCCTTGGCCGCACCGACCAGCTGGGTCATGAAGTAGGTGCCGCCGTAGTCGCCGGAGAACCCCACCTTGGCGAACGCCGTCGTCATGATGGCGGTGGAGGCCATGATCCTCAGATCGCAGGCAAGCGCCAGGGACAGACCAGCGCCCGCGGCGGGGCCAGGCAACGCCGCAAGAGTGGGCTTCGGCATCTTGAAGAGCTTGCCGGCGGTGGCACGCTGGTTGAGCCGCTGGCGATGGATCGCCTGGTCGATGGTGAAGGGGCCAACGGTGCCGTCGCCGCTGGCGGCCATGCCTTTCACGTCGCCACCGGCACAGAAGCCGTTGCCGGCGCCCGTCAGGACGAGGCATTTCACGGCCGGATCGATCTCTGCCGCTGCCAGCTGCTGCTGGAGGGCCATGTTCATCTCGCGCGACATGGCATTGCGCGCGGCCGGCCGGTTGAGGGTCAGGGTGAGGACGCCTGCATCCAGGGTTGCCAGAAGATCACTCGTGCCAGTGTCGATTTTCGTTGCGCTCATTGTGCTCGTCTCCCCATGTTGGCCACGTTTTTTGCTTCGCCCCACAATGGAGCGCGCGATGGTGGTTTACAATCCGCAAGCCGTCCTGAAGGACGGCGAGCCCGGCCCCTGGGGGCCTCCCGTCGAGATCAGCTATACCAAGCGCGATGTGCTGCTCTATGCGGTCGGCATCGGCATCCGTGACTTGCGCTTCGTGTACGAGGGCGATCGGAATTTCGCGGTGTTCCCGACGTTCCCGATCCGTTGGGGTGCTGCAGGCCTCGTCATGGACGAGGCGGCGCTGCCGTCCTCGCCCGGGCCATTGACGATCGATGCGGAGCGCTATCTGGAAGTGCTCAGGCCGCTTCCCCTCGAGGGCAAGGTGGCCGTGCGCTCGCGCCTCGTCTCGGTGCATCCGCGTGGCCGCGGCAATGCCTTCCTCGAGATCGAGAGTGAGGTGAGCGACGCTGGCGGGACGCCTTACGTGCGCATGGTGACGGGCGTGTTCCGCCGTGGCGTGGAGAAGCTCGGCGATATCGAGGCTTTCGAGGGCGCGGGCACGCCCCGTTCGGTGCGCATCCGTCCGCCCGAGCGCGTGCCGGACGTCGAGATTTCCGTCAGCATCCCGGACAACCAGGCGCACGTCTACCGCCTGTCAGGGGACTACAACCCGCTGCATATCGACCCGGCGGCGGCGCGCTTCGGTGGCTTCGATGCGCCCATCCTGCATGGCCTCTGCACGCTGGGCCACAGCGCGCAGATGCTGGTCGGCGCACTTTGTGCGGGCGATCCCTCGCGCTTCTCGAAGTTCAAGGTGCGTTTTTCCTCGCCCGTACTTCCTGGCGACCGTCTGACCGTGCGCGCCTGGCGTGACGGCTCTTCGCGCGTGCTTTTCGATGCGCGGGTGGCTGAGCGCACGGTGCTCTCCGACGCCTTCATCGAGCTGGCGTAGGCTTCCGGAAGCGCTGGCACGCGTAGCGGGCTTCACACCGCTTCGGCGCCGGCCTTCAGGAGTTTGTAGGTGATGGAATCGATAAGCGCCTCGAAGCTCGCGTCGATGATGTTGGTGGAAACCCCAACGGTGGACCAGCGCTCGCCTGTCGAATGATCGCGCGTCTCCACGAGCACGCGCGTGATGGCCTCCGTACCGCCGGTGAGAATGCGGACCTTGTAGTCGACGAGTTCCACATCCTTGATGAGCGCCTGATAGCGTCCAAGGTCCTTGCGCAGGGCCTGGTCGAGCGCGTTCACGGGGCCATTGCCGTCGGCGACGCTCCATACCTGCTCGCCGCCCGAGATGTAGGCCTTCACCGAGGCTTCCGACACGGTGACGAGATCGCCGCGGGCGTTGTGGCGCTTCTCGACGAGAACGCGGAAGCTGTCGACGGTGAAGTATTGCGGCACCTCGCCCAGGATGCGCCGTGCCAGCAGAACGAAGGAGGCATCGGCCCCCTCGTAGGCATAGCCCAGGCCCTCGCGCGCCTTCACTTCCTCGAGCAGGCGGCCGAGGCGGGGATCGTCCTTGTCGACGGCCACGCCCAGCCGATCGAGCTCGGCGATGAGGTTGGACTTGCCGGCCTGGTCCGACACCAGCACGCGGCGCCGATTGCCGACGCTTTCGGGCGCCACGTGCTCGTAGGTCTGCGGTTCCTTCATGAGGGCGGAGGCGTGGATGCCGGCCTTGGTGGCGAAGGCCGCCTCACCGACGTAAGGGGCCTGGCGGTTGGGTGCCCGATTGAGGATCTCGTCGAGAACGCGGCTCGCGTGCGTGAGCTTCATCAGCCTATGCGGCGTGACCTGCGTCTCGAAGCGATCGGCATAGCGGCTCTTCAGCAGAAGCGTCGGGATGATGGACGCGAGATTGGCATTGCCGCAGCGCTCGCCTAGCCCATTGAGGGCACCCTGGATCTGGCGCACGCCGGCCTCGACGGCAGCCAGCGTGTTGGCCACCGCGTTCTCGGTGTCGTTGTGAGTGTGGATGCCGAGGTTGCTACCCGGCACATGGCGAACCACGTCGGCCACGATCTCGGCCACCTCGTGGGGAAGCGTGCCGCCGTTGGTGTCGCACAGCACGATCCAGCGCGCGCCAGCCGCGTGGGCCGCCTTCGCAACGCCCAGCACATAGTCGCGGTTGCCCTTGTATCCGTCGAAGAAGTGCTCGCAGTCGAGCATGGCCTCGCGGCCTGACGCGACGACGGCGCGCATGGAGGCGGAGATGCCCTCGATGTGCTCCTCGGTGGTGGTCCCGAGCGCGACGCGGACATGGTAGTCCCAGGCCTTGCCGACGAGGCACACGGCGTCGGCCTTCGCCTGCAGCGTCGCCTGGAGGCCAGGATCATTGGCAGCCGAGCGGCCAGTCCGCTTGGTCATGCCGAAGGCCGTGAGGCGCGCGCCCTTGAGGCCCGAGGGCGCCGAGAACAGCTCGGTATCGATGGGATTGGCGCCAGGATAGCCGCCTTCGACGTAATCGAGGCCCAGATCATCGAGCAAGGCCATGATCTGGCGTTTGTCGGCGAGAGAGAAGTCGACGCCTGTCGTCTGCGCGCCGTCGCGCAGGGTGGTGTCGAAGAGGTAGAGGCGCTCGCGGCTCATATCAGCTGCCCGCTGAAGTAGCGATAGAGCAGGTACAAGGCGACCGCGATCACCGCCCACTTGAGGATCATGTAATAGGTGCGGTGCCGCGGGAAGGGCGGCGCGTTCTGTTCGCGTTCGGGCTCGTTGCTCATGCGCACTCCGGCCCCCGCTGGGCCCGCCATTGGGTGATGTCGTGGTCGGGCAAGATGACGAGCGCGTCGCCGATACCGTCGAATGCCTTCTGGCACATCCGGCAATAGCAGATGCTGGCGCGGGCGAGGTATGTCGCCGCGAAGCGCACGGCGCCGCACCGGCAACCGCCGCTCATGGGACGCTCGAGCGTCATCATTTGACTTCCCACGTCGTCACGATATCGCCCGTAGCCTTGTCCTTGGCATCCTTGAGCTGCACCCCCATAGCCGACAGCTCGTCGCGGATGCGATCCGCTTCCTTGAAGTCGCGCCCCTTGCGTGCAGCGTGCCGCGCCGCGATGAGGCTCTCGACTTTGTCCCTGTCGACGCTCTTAGCCTCGATGCCGACGGCGAAGTCGCTTTTTTGCTCGTCTTGGTAAAGACCGAGAAATTGGAGCGTAGCTTTCAGCTGGCCCGCGCTCTCTGGATTGCGGACGGCAGACTTCGCTATGCCGTGGATGATGGAAATGGCGCTCGGCGTGTTGAGATCGTCCGACAGGGCGGCCACCACATCGGCATGCGGTGCCGGTGCGGGCGCAATGCCGTGCAGCAGGCCCGCCAGATCCATCAGCGTGGAGCGCGCCTGCAGCAGGCGTTCGACGGTCCAGTCGATGGGCTGGCGATAGTGCGTGGCGAGCATGGCGAGACGCATGACGCGGCCATGCCAGGGCTGGCCGCCGAAGGTCTTGGTATCGAGCAGTTCGTGGATGGTGATGAAGTTGCCGAGGGATTTCGACATCTTCTCGCCTTCCACCTGCAGGAAGCCGTTGTGCATCCAGACGTTGGCCATGACGGACGTGCCGTGGCCGCAGCGGCTCTGCGCCACCTCGTTCTCGTGGTGGGGGAAGACGAGGTCGATGCCACCGCCGTGGATGTCGAAGACGTGGGGGTGCGCCAGGCCTTCCGGACCCAGCTTGCCCTTGGCCTCTTCCCACAGCCAGCGGTCTGCCATGGCGGAGCACTCGATGTGCCAGCCGGGCCGCCCCTTCACGGCGATGCCGCATGGACTGTCCCAGGCCGGCTCGCCGGCTTTCGAAGGCTTCCACAGCACGAAATCCATGGCGTCGCGCTTGTAGGGGGCGACATCGACGCGCGCGCCGGCCTGCATTTCCTCCAGGCTGCGGTTGGCGAGGCGTCCGTAGTCTTTCATGGACGGCACGTCGAAAAGCACGTGATCCTGCGCGACGTAGGCATGGCCGCGCTGAACAAGGGCCTCGATCAGTGCCCGCATCTCGGGAATGGACTGGGTTGCGCGCGGCTCGACAGTCGGCTCCAGCACGCCGAGTGCGGCAATGTCCTTGTGGAACTGGTCGCCCGTCTCGCGCGTGATCCGGGCGATGGCCTCGAGCGGATCGAGGTTCGGATACTGCTGCAGGGCGCGCGCGTTGATCTTGTCGTCGACGTCCGTGATGTTGCGGGCGTAGGTGACGTGCTCGGGCCCGTAGAGGTGCCGCAGGAGGCGGAACAGCACGTCGAATATGATCACGGGCCGCGCATTGCCGATGTGGGCATAGTCGTAGACCGTGGGGCCGCACACATACATGCGCACGTTGGCCGGATCGATGGGGCGGAAGGGCTCTTTGCGCCGGCTGAGCGTATTGTAGAGCGTGAGCGACATGGATCTTTCTCGAGGCCTCTTCCGGGGACACGACCTGCAACGCCCCGCGCATCACCGCAAAGGGGGCCTCTGCCGTGGCGGCAATGCTGGCGCGTCTCGGCGGCCGGATGGTGGGCCGAGGTGTGGCGCTCTTATCTGCGCCCGCTCGGCGTGCGTCAAGCAGAGGCCGCCCGCTCGTCCAGCGCACCTGACGCTTGGTGCGCGCCCGCCGCTGGCTTCGTAACCAAGCGTCAGGTGTAGAAGCTGCACTAGAGTTATACATGAGAATGCCCCGGCAGAGGCTGGCCACGGGGGCAGCCGGCAATGCCCCAATTGCGCTGCATTGGGTCAATATAGCCACGGCGTGAAAAAGGCACGTCGCGGGCAGGGGACAATCCGCTCTAGGCGCTTGCAATTGATGGAAATTCGAAGCACATGGGGCCATGGACCTGAAGCATAGATCCCGGTTCTGCCTGCGCCTTTGCACGCTGGTGCTGGCGGCGATGGTCGTCGCTGCCCCCGAGACCGCCTCTGCGCAGGGCTGGAACTGGTGGCCCTTCGGACAGCCGCCGCAGCAGGAAAAGCAGCCGCCGCCGGTGCCGCGCGAGCCTGTCTACCGCGACCCGCGGAACGCGCCCTATCCCGGCGGCCAGCAGCCTTATGCGCCAGGGCCCGGGCAACAGCCGCCGCCTAATGTGCAGCCGGGGCCGCAGGCGGGGCGTAACCCTTCCAATATTTGCCTTCAGCTCGAGCAGCGCCTTGTCGCTGAGGGTCAGTTCGGCAACCAGGGGCAGGCCGCGCTGCCGCGGCTGGAAGCCGACATGCGCCAGATCGAGCGGCAGATGAACAATGCCGCCATGCAGCTCGACCGGTTCGACTGCTGGGACAGCTTCCTGTTCTCCAAGACGCTGCGGCAGACGCCGCGCTGCCGGCAGCTCAACACCGAGGTCGAGACCAGCCGCCAGCGGCTTGCCGACCTCGATGCGCAGCGTCGCCAGATCCTTGGTCGCGATAACCGTTCCTATCAGGACGACATTATTCGCGAACTGGCGCGCAACAACTGCGGGCCTCAGTATCAGCAGGAATCACGCCGGCGCGAGGCTTCGCGCAGCCCGTTCTCCGATGGTGACGAGATGGATGGCCCGCGCGGCGCCGGCAACCAGTTCGGCAACCTGCCCTTCGCCACCTATCGGACACTCTGCGTAAGGCTTTGTGACGGCTATTATTTCCCGGTCAGCTTCTCGACCCTGCCAAACCACTTCCAGCGCGACGCGGAGGTTTGCCAGTCACAGTGCGCGGCCCCGGCCGAACTCTATTACCATCAAAACCCTGGGGCGGCGGTCGATCAGGCCGTTTCGGTGAACTCGCAGCAGCCCTACACCAGCCTGAAGACGGCGTGGCGCTACAGGAAGGAATTCGTTTCGGGCTGCTCGTGCAAGGAAGCCGAGTTCCAGCCGCAGAACCCGAGCGAGAAGAAGGCGGAAGTGCCGCCGGCCGCGCCGCAGTCACGGCCGAACACGGCGCGGGCACAACCCCAGCCCCCGCCTCAGCGCTGAAGGGACAAAGGGCTCAACCGCCGAACACGACGCGCGCCATGATGCGGCCGGGGAGCAGCGTGAAGAGCCCCGCGATCACAAGCGCACCCAGAAACAGCGACATCATCGTGATGCGGTGTCCGCGGATGTTGTGGCCGCGGGCGTAGACGATCCCCAGAGGCAGCATGACGAGCGTCAGGATCGAAAGGAGATGGATGGGGCTGTAGGCTCCCTTCCTGATGTCCTGGATCCAGAAAGAGGTCACCGCCACCACGAGCATCAGGAATGCCCAGGCGTATCCGAGCGTCTGGTGCCGCACCGTCCCCTTGACGCCTATGAGCTGAATGAGGCCGAGAAAGAAGGCCGCCAGCGCGGCAAACGCGTGCACTTGCACGGCCAAAGGGGCCTGAAAGAGGGGCTGCAGGGACATAGGGGGCCTCCGCCTTGTGATGTTTATTGTTTTCACATTGCGAGCAAAAGTGCGCAAGACAGCGCCTTAGCTTCGGCAATCACATCTATGTCAGTTATGTCAGTGCGTGATGTTGTCCACGCAGCGGGCGGGGTGCTCCGCAAGTGTTCCGGCCGTAACAGCGCGCTGCGATTGGGAGCGGCATAACCACCGCAACTGACGGAGGCACCCCATGCAACATCTCGTTCTCAGGATCACATCCGCAGGCGCCGCAGCGTTCTTCGGCGGGCTGTTCATCGGGTGGATCGTCCTTGGCAAGCCGTTCACTGGACCGGACAAGGCCGAAGCGACGCCTGTGGCGCTCGAATTCAAGAAGGTGGAGAAGCCCACCGTCGTGGCGGCGCCGCGGGAAGAGTTGCCGTCGCCGCCTGCTGCCGCGCCCCGGGAAACGGATGCGCCCAAGGCGCCGCCGCTGAAGGTTGCGGAGCCTGCCATGCCGCAGAAGACCGAGGAGCCGCAAAAGACCGAGGACAAGCCTGCGCCGCCGGCGGCCAGGCCCGCCGATACGCCGCGCACGCAGCCCGACGCGAAGGTCACGCCGCCGGCTGCGACGCCAACGGACGTGTTCCCCACGCGCAAGCAGCAGAAGAAGATCGTGAAGGCGCTGCCGCAAGTCATCATCGGTCTTCTCAACGACGATGACGACGACTGAGCCTCTCTTCCGGCGATGCAGCGCTACTGCGGTGGTACGTAGATCATGATCTTGAGCTTGAGGAGCGCGGGGAAGAACGTCTGCAGCGCATGCCCCGCACCCCACAGGATCGCACCCAGCAGCAACAGCGCCGGGATGCCCGCGAGCACTACCTTGATCAGGAACATGGAAAGTCGGAGGAACGGCACGTCGAAGGCGGTGACGGT
>JBDHTJ010000074.1:0-23281 GCA_039808585.1 Hyphomicrobiaceae bacterium
GGCCACACGCTGCTGATGACGCTGTCGTCGCTGGCAATGCTGCCGGTCGCTGCGCGTCTCTTCGATCGGCAGCCGCTGTATGAAGTCGCGCAACTGAAGCCCGTCGCGCGTGTGCTGGCCGACCCGACGCTTCTAGCGGTTCCAGCTGCAGCGCCCTGGAAAAGCGTGTCCGATCTGGTCGCCGATGCGAAGGCGAGGCCCAATTCCATTGCCTACGGGTCATCAGGCCCCTACGGCACGCTGCACGTGGCGATGGAGATGTTTGCCGGCGCCGCGGGCATCCGCATGAACAACGTCAATTATCGTGGCGCGGGCCCGGCGCTGAACGACCTCGTCGCGGGGCAGATCCAGGCCATGGCGTCAGCCCCCGGCACCCTCAAGCAGCACGTCGAACAGGGCACGCTGCGCGTGCTCGCCAACTGGGGGGCTGAGCGGGTGCCGAGCTTTCCCGATCTGCCGACGTTCAAGGAGCAGGGCTATCCGGATGTGGAGTTCTACATCTGGGCGGGCCTGTTCGTGCAATCGGCGCTGCCGCAGCCCATCTTCGAGCGTCTGCGTGCGGTGATGCGCGAGATCATGGCCTCGCGCGAGGTGCTGGCCGTGTTCGAGAAGGCAGGCAGCCCGCCTGCGTATCAGGATGCGCCGGAGTTCGCGCGTTTCGTGGAGGCAGACAGCGCCCGTCTCGTGGCAGCGGTGCAGAAGATCGGCAAAGTGGCCGAGCAATAAGGCGTGCTGGTGATCAGGCCGAGACGGTGACGGTCGGCTCGCATCCCACGGGAAAGTTCACCGAGTTCGCCACGAAGCACTTCTTGTGTGCCTGCTCATGCAGGCTGCGCGCCTTCTCGGGATCGCCCTTCGCGATGGTGACCGAGGGGTGCAGCGTGCAGCCGGTGAACCAGCCGCCGCGCTCGCGATCCTCCACCATGGTGGCGATGGGCGCATCGGCGTAGGCGGTGACGACGATGCCCGCTTCGGCGCACAGATGCAGGTACCAGAGCATGTGGCACGAGGCGATCGCCGCCACCAGCAGCTCTTCCGGATTGTAGCGCGTGGCGTCGCCGCGGAAGGCAGGGTCGGCCGAGCCGAGGAGATCGGGCTTGCCCGGCGCTGCGAAGCTGTGCTCGCGCCCGTAGGCAGTATAGGCAGACGTGCCCGTGCCGCGGTTACCCGTCCAGGTGAGCGAGAGCGTATAGCTGTGGCTGCGCCCGCTCATGGCCGCGCTCAGAGCGACTTGGGCGTTGCGGCCGTCTTCTGCGGTGCTCCAGGCGCTGCGACCTGGCCCTCGACGATGAAGCGCACCATGTGCTGTCCGTTGCCGCTCTCGCTCTTGACGCTGCAGGTGACGAGAATCAGCCCAGGTGCGTTCTCCAGCGCCGCAACGCGGGCCGCGCCGATCGCCTTCACGTCCACCACCTCGAGCCGACGCTCGACGCCGTCGGCGCCGGCGATCGTGATCCGGTCTCCGATGGCCATCGGCTTGTCGAAGAGCGCCGGGCTCAGCATCTCAGCCCGCGTCAGCCAGTAGCCTTCGTCGCCGGGCTTGTTGTCGGCGGCATGGCCGGCAGGGTTGAAGGTCAGCTCAGCTCGCGAGGTGCTCAGGGCCTTCTCGAAGCCTTCGCTCATCGACAGCGACTGGCGCGCGACAAGTGCACCCGTCCCCGTCGCCGTTGCAAGGGCGGCGACCAGTACGAGGCGGCTCCTCAATCCACGGATGCGCGGCATTGAAACCTCCTTCGGGGGCGAACGGTCGTCGAAACGGAATCCATACTAGCAAAGATGTTGGAAGTGTGGAGCCGCCAATGGCTTCTGCTGCACTGTTCCTTGCTGGCTGGTGAAAAGCCGGTGCGGACATGCGCGCCGAGCTTGCCCGAGCGGGTATGCGCAACCTTGTGAGCCTCGGTCTTGTTCCGAGCGGCGGTGCGCCTGATGGAGATGGCCGGGGCTGGGCGCAGGAGCTTGTGCGACAACGCAAATCGCGCGGGAGGGAGCGTTTGCCCTCCCCGGCCCATGCCTGTGGCGGGTCTGGGTGAATATGAGGTGGGGCGACGCGCCAGGATCGCCCTAAACGACGATCACTGATGCGCTTTCCGGCTCGGCCGCAAGGCACGGGGCCGGGCGTAGGTGCGCCGGATGTGGCGCACGAAGGCGAGGTTCATCATTGTCAGAAGTGCGAAGACGAAACCCAGAATCAGCAGGGTGGGGCGCGCCGAGGCCGCACTGATCTGCGGAACGGGACGCTCTGCAGCGCCAGCGTAGCTGCGATACGTGCCGCTGACCTTCTCGGCCGTTCCCACGCGCGAGCCCATTTCCACTGCGGTGGCCGTCTGCTGCGGCAGGTTCAATGCGTGCGCCTTGCCGTGCAAACCGCACAGTGCAACGGTCAGGCCCCAGAATACGGCAGCGCCGAACCCGAAATCGCGAAGGTTCAGAAACGCCGATCTGCGCAGTCGATTAGTTCCCAATGCCATCCCGCTCTCCTGGCATGCTCGCAAGTTTCAACGACGCAAGACACACATTGAACTCAACCAGTGGACTGGGGCACGACTGGGCCCGGATTGTGGCTGGTCTCGCCAATTCGTGTGACTGAAAGAGGTAAAGTTAGAGTGTGATGTCTGCGACACGCTTGGGCTCGCACGAGAACTTTCTTTTCTCGCGCGCGCCCCTGCTCAGTTTGCAGCCATCGCCTTTTCCATGTGCGGCAGCGGATCGACCGGCTTTGCACCCTGGCGCAGTTCGAAGTGCACCTGCGGCTGGTCGACGGCACCGGTACGTCCGGCCTTGGCGATGACTTGCCCCCGCTTCACGACCTCGTCGCGCTGCACGAGGATCTTGTCGGCATGCGCATAGGCAGAGACCCAGCCGTTTTCGTGCCGGATGAGAATCAGATTGCCGTACGCCTGGATGTCACCCCCTGCATAGGCCACGCGACCACCTTCGGCCGCAACGATATCCGTTCCCATCGGCACGGAGACGTTGATGCCGTCGTTGTGCGTGCCGTCAGGACGCTTGCCGAAGCCGGCAATCACCCTGCCGCGCGCTGGCCAGCGGAAGCGCACGCCCTGCTGCTGAGCGGGCTCGCTTGCTTGCGGTGGTTCTTCGGCCTGCGCCCGCGGCTGGTTGATGACGCGAACGCCCGGGGTGGTGACGCTCGGCGCAGGCGCATCGCTCACCGGGGTGGGCGCCGAGGCGACGCGCGCCGGTGGTGGCTGGCGCATCTCGCTGCTCGAGGCCTCGCCCGGCACCTTGAGCACGGCGCCGATGCGCACCCGTGTGGGCTCGGTTATGCCGTTGACGCGCTGCAACTCGGCCAGCGTGACCTTGTATTGGCGTGCGATGCCGTAGAGCGACTCGCCCGAGCGCATGGTGTGCGTCGCATCCCAGCCGGGCGTCGGCTGCGGTTGGGCCAGAGCTTGAGCCTGAGGCTGTGCGGCGGGCGCCTTGGCCGTGGGGAAGCGGGGCATGACCGCGCGACCCGGTGCCGGCTCGTTGGAGGCCGAAGGCGCAGCGGGCAGCACGAGCTTCTGGCCCGGCTTGATGGTGCCCTTGCTGCCGAGCCCGTTCAGCTCGATCAGCGCAGACACCGAGACATTGTGCTTACGGGCGATGCCATAAAGGGTATCGCCCTGATGCACCTCGATCGTCTCGCCCGGTGTCGCAGTTCGGGCCGGCGGGCGACGCTCGGCCTGCGGTTGGCGGGTTTCGGGGGGCGGAAGCGGGGCGGAATACCCGTTGGTCGGCGGCGGCAGGCTTGCCGTGCGGCCAGGCGGTGGCACGCCTGTAGCGCCTTCACCCGTCAGGCCGGCCCTTGGGGGAGCGGCATAGGGATCGGAAGAATAACCGGCTCGAGGCCCTGTGGACGGAGGCGCGGCGCCCTTGTCGTCCGTGAGGCTGAAGCTGGGGGGATCGAAGCGCGTGACATCGGCGCTGCAACCAGAAAGAGCAAACGCAAACAGCGCCGCCGCAAGCGGGGCGCCTGGAAAAATCGAACTTGCGGTGCTCGTACGCTTATCACTGGACATCGGGTACACCTCGTACTCCACCGATCCTTAAGCCTTAACTGGTTAAGAGCCCGTTAATGACCGGTGTCCCCGCCGGATCTCAGCTCATTCGAGACCCTCGAGAAGGCATGCCTTGTGCCCGTCTCGTTCGTCCCCGCAACCTGAGTTGTTAGCCGGTGATTGTGCATCGCTGACGGCCGTTTTTGGGCGCCTTCGCGGCCTCTTGGACGTGCGGATACATCCTGGCTGACAGCTTGCCGCGGGAGGTTCCGGTGCAAGACCCGCGAACGGCCGCTTGCGCCGGTGGACGCGGCAGGCCGAGGTCGCTATTGGTCACCCGCACGTCACAAAGACAGGGATTGCCGGCAGTGGCTTAGGCCAGCCGGCGCAAGATCGGGACGAAAGCCGGTGAGCAGCATGAGCGCCTCGCACAAGGATATGGCAAACGCCATCCGCGCCCTGGCCATGGATGCGGTCGAGAAGGCGAAATCAGGTCATCCCGGCATGCCGATGGGCATGGCCGATGTCGCCACGGTGCTCTTTACCCGCTTCTTGAAGTTCGACGCCGCCGCGCCTGCCTGGCCCGACCGCGACCGCTTCGTGTTGTCGGCCGGGCACGGCTCCATGCTGCTCTACGCGCTGCTTTATCTCACGGGCTATCCCGGCGTGACGATGGATGACCTGCGCAACTTCCGCCAGCTGGGCTCCAAGACCGCCGGGCACCCCGAGTACGGGCACATGCCGGGCATCGAGACCACCACGGGCCCGCTGGGGCAAGGCATCGCCAACGCAGTCGGCATGGCGCTGGCCGAGCGGATGCTGAATGCCCGCCACGGCAACGAGGCCGTCGACCACTACACCTATACGATTGCGGGTGACGGCTGCCTGATGGAGGGCGTCAGCCAGGAGGCGATTTCGCTTGCCGGCCATCTCAAGCTCAGCAAGCTGATCGTGCTCTGGGACGACAACGCCATCTCGATCGACGGTGCCACGTCGCTGGCCGAGTCCGATGATCAGCTCGCCCGCTTCGCGGCCTCGCATTGGGCCACGATGCGTGTCGACGGGCACGACGCGGAGGCCATCGCCAAGGCCATTGCGCTGGCGCAAAAGTCCGACAAGCCGACGCTCATCGCCTGCAAGACCATCATCGGCTATGGCGCGCCGACGAAGCAGGGCAAGTCCTCCACCCACGGCGAGCCCCTGGGTGCTGAGGAAATCAAGGGTGCGCGCGAGAAGCTCGGCTGGTCGTCCGCTCCGTTCGAAGTGCCGGACGCCGTGCTGGCAGCCTGGCGCGCAGCCGGCAGCCGCAGCGCCGACGCACGCAAGGCCTGGGAGAAGCGCGCGGGAAGCCTCGCGGGAAAGCTTGCCGATGCCCTTCCAGCAGAGGCGGAAGCTGCGATGTCGGCTGCCATCTCCGCGCTCAAGAGCGAGTGGGGCGCGAACCCGCCCAAGCTCGCAACGCGGCAATCCTCGCAGAAGGTTCTGGAAGCCATCGTGCCGGCGCTGCCAGCATTGATTGGCGGCTCGGCCGACCTCACCGGTTCCAACGGAACGCGCACCAAGCATCATACGTCGGTCGCGCCGGGTAACTTCTCGGGCAACTACATCCACTACGGCGTGCGCGAGCATGGCATGGCGGCGGCCATGAACGGCATGGCGCTGCACGGCGGCATCATTCCCTACGGCGCCACCTTCCTCGTCTTCACCGATTACTGCCGCCCATCGATACGCCTTTCCGCGCTCATGCAGCAGCGCGTCGTCTACGTGATGACGCACGACTCCATCGGCCTCGGCGAAGACGGTCCGACCCACCAGCCCGTCGAGCATCTCGCCGCGCTGCGGGCCATCCCGAACCTCTACGTCTTCCGTCCCGCGGACGCCGTGGAGGTGGCCGAATGCTGGGAGATCGCGCTGAAGGCCAAGGACACGCCGTCGGTGCTGGCGCTGACGCGTCAGGCCGTGCCGGCGCTTCGCACAGGCCCTGACAGCGGCAATCACAGTGCAAAGGGCGCCTATGTGCTCTCCGAAGCCGGCCTCAAGCGCGACGTGACGTTGATCGCGACAGGCTCCGAAGTGGGCCTTGCCATGGACGCCAAGGCGCTGCTGCTGGAGAAGGGCGTGTCTGCCGCCGTGGTCTCGATGCCCTGCTGGGAGCTGTTCGCGCAGCAACCGGAAAGCTACCGGGCGCAGGTGCTGGGCTCGGCCCCGCGCGTGGCGGTGGAAGCAGCCATCGGCATGGGCTGGGAGCGCTGGACGGGCGACACGGGCGCGTTCGTCGGCATGGATGGCTTTGGTGCCTCCGCGCCCGCTGCTAAACTGTATGAACACTTCGGCATCACGCCCGGCAAGGTGGCCGAAGCCGCTCTCAAGCTCGTCTCGAAGTAACGGTGCTCGCGATGGATCTCGACAAGGTCAAAACCACCTCCGGTCTCGACGTGAAGGGCAAGCGCGTGTTCGTGCGCGCCGATCTCAACGTGCCGGTGCGCGACGGCAAAGTGTCCGACGCGACGCGTCTGGAACGCGTGGCCCCGGGCCTTGCCGATCTTTCCCGCCGCGGCGCCAAGGTGATCGTCGCCTCCCACTTTGGCAGGCCCAAGGGCGGTCCGGCGCCGGAGCACTCCCTGAAGCCGGTGAGTGACGCGCTTGCCAAGATCCTCGGTCACGCCGTGCACTTTGCCAACGACTGTATCGGTGCCGAAGCCGAGAAGGTGGTGGGCGCACTGAAGGACGGCGAGATCGCAGTTCTCGAGAACCTGCGCTTTCACAAGGGCGAAGAGAAGAACGACGCCGAGTTCGCCCGCAAGCTTGCCTCGCTCGCCGATATCTACGTCAACGATGCGTTTTCCGCGGCTCACCGCGCGCATGCCTCGACAGCGGCCATGGCCAAGCTGCTGCCGGCCTATGCCGGACCGTTGCTGATGGAGGAGGTGGATGCCCTGCGCAGTGTGCTCGACCGTCCGCAGCGCCCTGTCGCGGCCGTCATCGGCGGTGCCAAGGTTTCGACCAAGATCCCGGTGCTCACCAACCTACTGCAGAAGGTCGACAAGCTGATCATCGGTGGCGGCATGGCCAACACGTTCCTGTTGGCGCAGGGCGTGCCCATCGGCAAGTCGCTCGCCGAACCGGACTTCCTCGACACCGCTCGCGAGATCATGAAGACGGCGGCTTCGAAGGGTTGTGAGGTGATCCTGCCGCCGGATGCGGTCGTCGCGCCGCGCTTCGAGGCGGGGGCCCCGGCGGTGACCGTGCCGGTGAACGAGACGCCGGCCGACCAGATGATCCTCGACGTCGGCCCCAAGGCGGTGGTGAAGGACGTCGAAGTCCTGTCTCAGTGCCGCACGCTGCTGTGGAACGGGCCGCTCGGCGCCTTCGAGATCGCGCCCTTCGGCGAAGGCACCTTCCAGCTGGCCCGGGCGGCGGCCGAGCTTACGGCTGCCGGCAAGCTCGTTTCGGTTGCCGGTGGCGGTGACACCGTGGCAGCGCTCAACGCAGCGGGCGTCACCGACAAGTTCACCTACGTTTCGAGTGCGGGCGGCGCCTTCCTGGAATGGCTGGAGGGCGTGGAGCTTCCCGGCATCAAGGCGCTCATCCCGGAGTGACGGGCAAGGGCGCGTCGGCTGACGCATTTGTGCGACGGCGTGAGCCTCTTCGCGCATTGCCAGCGGCAGCGGGTACGCGCATGCTTGTCCGGCAACGCGAACTCACCGTGCAGGACGCCCTGATGTTTCTCTCCCGCCTGGCCCCGGCGCTACTGGTCTCGATGCTCCTCGCATCGCAGCCTGGCCTGGCGCAGGATGATGCGGCAACCGAGCGCGAACTCGAGCGCTATCGCCAGATGCTGAAGGACGATCCCTGGTCCAATCCTGGCCTGCTCGACGCCGACAAGGGCGAAGCGCTGTGGAAGGAGAAGCGGGGGCCGAAGAAGGCGTCGCTGGATGCCTGTGACCTCGGCAAGGGGCAAGGCGTGGTGGACGGCGCGTTTGCCGAGATGCCGCGATACTTCAAGGATGCCGACCGCGTGATGGATGCAGAAACGCGCATCGTCTGGTGCATGGAGAAGCTGCAGGGCTTTGCACGTGCGGAGATCCTGAAGCGGCCAGTCTCGAAGGCCAACCAGCAGGGCACCGAGCTCGAGGCGCTGGCCACTTTCGTCGCCTCCAAGTCGCGCGGCAAGACGTTCAATGCGCCGCTTGGCCATGTCAAGGAGCGCGATGCGCGTGCGCTCGGCGAGGCGGTGTTCAACCGCCGGCAGGGGCCCATGGATTTCGCCTGCGCGACCTGCCACGGCGATGCGGGGCGCCGCATCCGGCTGCAATCGCTGCCCTACTTCGCCAAGCCCGAGGAGGCTAAGAAAGTGGTGGGCGAGTGGCCGGCCTACCGGGTGAGCCAGGGCACGGTGATGACCATGCAGCACCGCCTCGCCGACTGCTTCTGGCAGATGCGGCTGCCGCTCGTCGACTACGCATCGGACCTCACCGTCGCGCTCACGTCCTACCTCGTTTCACAGGCCAAGGGCGGCGAGATCACCGCCCCTGCGATCAAGCGGTGAGGGCGGCCATGCTCCACGTTGCGCCTCGCACGCTCCTGAGCTTTTCCGCTCTTGGCGTTTCAATGACTCTGCTGGCGGCGACAGCCGTGCACGCGCAGAAAGCCGTCGTGCCGAAGCCCGAAGCCGTCGACCGGCTGGTGATGGACGGCTTCAAGTCCGCTGCTCCGGAGTGGCAGGCGCGCCTCAAGCAGGACGAGACGCAGAAGGTGTGTTCGGCCACGCGCAATGCGCCCTCGGCCGCACAGGCGGCCGCCATTCGCAAGCGGGAGAAGGCCAGCATCAAGTATCCCGACGACGGCAAGCTTACCGGTGACTGGAAGAAGGGCGAGGCGTTGGCCCAGTCCGGCTATGGCTGGCGCTACACGGATTATCCCCCGCGGCAGGAGAACGGCGGCAACTGCTATGCCTGCCACCAGCTCGACAAGAAGGAGCTGAGCTACGGCACGCTGGGGCCAAGCCTTGCGGAGTACGGCAAGGTCCGCAAGTTCGCCGAGCCCGCGGTGCGCTATGCCTACGAACACATCTACAACCCGCAGGCAACGCAGGCGTGCGGGAACATGCCGCGCTTCGGCGCTTCGGGTTTCCTCTCGATCGAGCAGATCAAGGATCTCGTTGCCTACCTCATGAGCCCGGACAGCCCGGTCAACAAATAGCCGCTATCCAAGGTGTAAGCGGGCAGTGCGGGTGCGCTGCCATCGGAAAGCCGACAAGGACGATGATCTCGCGACGCGAATTCCTGCAGGTGGCTTCCGCAGCCGCGCTCCTCACGGGCGCGGGCGGCAGCCTTTCGCGCGCGGCTGCGCAGCAGAAGATCACGCAAGAAGCACTCCTGCGCTTCACGCCGAAGGGTCAGGTGACCCTGCTGCACATGGCCGATACGCATGCGCAGCTGCGGCCGATCTATTTCCGCGAGCCATCGGCCAATCTCGGTGTCGGCGAGGCCAAGGGCAAGCTGCCGCACATCACCGACAAGGACCTGCTCGCCACTCTCGCGATACCCGAGGCGAGCCTCGATGCCTACATGCTCACCTCTGCCGACTTCGAGGCACTGGCACAGGCCTATGGTCGCGTCGGCGGCATGGATCGCGTGGCGACGCTCGTTCGCGCCATCAGGGCGGAGCGCGGCGAGGGGCGCGTGCTGTTCCTCGATGGTGGTGATGCCCTGCAGGGTTCCTACACCGCGCTCGTCAGCCGCGGCGCAGACATGGTTTCGGTGCTGCGCCAGCTCGGCGTCGCGGCGACGACGGGGCACTGGGAGTTCACGCTCGGCTCGCAACGGGTAAGTGAGCTTTTCGGCGGCATCTCGAGCGCAGGCACCTCCGGCCTCGCCTTTCTCGCCAACAACGTGCGCGACACCGATTTCGACGAACCTGTGTTTCACGGCACCGCGTTCCACGACGTGGGCGGCGTACGGCTGGCGGTCATCGGGCAGGCCTTCCCCTATACGCCCATCGCCAACCCGCGTTGGATGATGTCGGCCTGGGCCTTCGGCATCCGCGAGACGGACATGCGCGCCGCCGTGGCTTCAGCCCGGCGAAAGGGGGCGGAGATCGTGGTGCTGCTGTCGCACAACGGCTTCGACGTCGACCGCAAGATGGCGCGGCGCGTGGCGGGCATCGACGTCATTCTCACCGCCCACACGCATGACGCGCTGCCGGCACCAGAGCGCGTCGGCGAGACGCTGCTCATTGCCTCCGGCTCGCACGGCAAGTTCCTCTCGCGGCTCGATCTGGAGGTGAAGGCCGGCCGCGTCGTCGACCATGCCTTCCAGCTGATCCCGGTTCTGTCGGACGCCATCGCGCCCGATCCGGACATGGCGGCGCTGATCGAGGACATCCGCAAGCCGCACGCCGCGCATCTTGACGCCGAGGTGGCGCGCACCGATGGCCTGCTCTACCGGCGCGGGACCTTCGGCGGCTCCCTGGACGACCTGATCCTCGATGCAATCCTCACCCAGCGTGATGCCGAGATCGCCTTCTCACCCGGCTTCCGATGGGGCGCATCGCTGGTCCCGGGGCAGGCCATCACGTGGGACGACATCTACAACGCGACCGCCATCACCTATCCGGCCGTATATCGCAGGGCCATGACCGGTGCCGACATCAAGGCGGTGCTGGAGGACGTGGCCGACAACCTTTTCAATCCGGATCCCTACTATCAGCAGGGCGGCGACATGGTCCGCGTCGGCGGCTTGAGCTATACAATCAACGTGGATGCCGCGATGGGCCAGCGCATCTCGGGGCTTACCCACCTTGGCACGGGCAAACCC
Source organism: Hyphomicrobiaceae bacterium (assembly GCA_039808585.1). Lineage (GTDB taxonomy): Bacteria > Pseudomonadota > Alphaproteobacteria > Rhizobiales > Hyphomicrobiaceae > AWTP1-13. Next base: position 10,817 of record JBDHTJ010000074.1, read on the forward strand.
ATCGAGGCGGAAAGCGCCTATGTCGTGGCGGGCTGGGGTTCCGTGAACGAGGCCACGCGCGGGCCTCCGGTGTGGGACCTTGTGGGAGACCATCTCATGTCGCGCCACGTGCTTCATCCGCAGCCACGGCACGCCGTCAAGGTGGTGCGCGCGGGCTGACAGCCAGGGTAGAGAGTGTTTGCAATGCTGACGCAGGTCTACATCCATCTGGGCGTGGCGCTCGCGGGGCTGGTGAGCTTCCTGTCGCCGTGCGTGCTGCCGCTGGTGCCCCCGTACCTCGGCTACCTGGGTGGCACCACCATCGAGCAGATGAGCGACGACCGCATCGATCCCGAGGTGTGGCGCCGGGTGGTGCTCGCCTCGTTGCTGTTCGTGCTGGGCTTCACCACGGTGTTCGTCGGGCTCGGCGCCGGGGCCTCGGTGTTCGGCCAGTGGATCCAGATGCACAAGGCGCAGCTCGCCGTCGTCGCCGGCATCGTCATCATCGGCTTCGGCCTGCATTTCCTGCGCATCCTTCCGATCGGCATGCTCTATCGCGAGGCGCGCTTCCACGCCAATGTGAAGGGCGGGGTGAGCCTCGCCGGCGCCTATGTCATGGGCCTCGCGTTCGCATTTGGGTGGACGCCGTGCATTGGTCCGGTGCTCGCCACCGTGCTGACGGTTGCTGCCAACGAAGCGAGCCTCGGGGCAGGCGTACGGCTGCTGTTCGTCTACTCGCTCGGTCTCGGCATCCCGTTCGTGCTGGCCGCCATGGCCATCGGCCCCTTCCTCTCGTTCATGCAGCGCTTCCGGCGCCATCTCGGAAACGTCGAGCGCGTGATGGGCGTGCTGCTCATCATCACCGGCGTGCTGATGCTGACAGGGTCGCTCAACTGGTTCGGCCAGTGGTTGATCGAAAACGTGCCGGCCCTGGCAACAATCGAGGAGTGGGTGATGCCCAAGGGGTTGCAGACCGAGATCCTCAAAGAGGGCGCGAAATAGATGCGCACGGCGATCGCGCTCACCATCGCCGGTTCCGATAGCTCCGGCGGGGCTGGCATCCAGGCGGACCTCAAGACGTTCGGCGCCCTGGGCGTCTACGGTGCCTCCGCCATCACCGCACTCACGGCGCAGAACACGCAAAGGGTGCGCGGCGTCGAGGCCTGTGCGCCGCAGTTCGTGGCCGACCAGATCGCCGCAGTGATGGACGATCTGGAGGTCGATGCCATCAAGACGGGCATGCTCGCCAATGCAGGGATCGTGCGCGCTGTTGTTGCCACCTTGCGCACCTACCGGGCGCGGCCCGTGGTGGTGGATCCGGTCATGGTCGCGACCAGCGGCGACGTGCTGCTCGCCGAGGACGCCATTGAAAGCATCATCACGGACCTGTTTCCGCTGGCGGCCGTGATCACGCCCAACCTCCCCGAGGCCGCGCGGCTGTTGCAGGCGCCGCTTGCCCGCACCGAAGGGGAAGCTGCAGAACAGGCGCAGGCGCTGCTGGCGCTGGGACCGGAAGCTGTTCTCGTGAAGGGCGGCCATGGCGAAGGCGGAACCAGCGTCGACGTGCTTGTTCACGCCGGTGGCACCAGGCGCTTTGCGCGCCCTCGCGTCGACACGGCCAACACACACGGCACGGGCTGTACCCTGTCATCCGCGATCGCGGCGGGTCTGGCCTTGGGACGCCCGCTGGAGCAGGCCGTGGAAGAGGCCAAGACCTTCGTGTGGGAGGCTCTCGTTGCAGGGCGCGCGCTTGGCGTCGGCAAGGGCCACGGCCCCGTCGATCATCTCTACCGCGCGCGGACCCGCTGAGCGCTATTCCGCCGCCGCCGGCTTTTCCTTCAGCAGCGTCTCGCCTGGCTTCACGATGGTGAACTCAACCGGCGCGCTTCCCATGACCACGCGGCCGCCCTCGAGGCGCGAAAGCGTGTAGGTGCTCGTCGCGTAGTCGCTGGGCTTGGGGTTGTCCTCGCGGAAGTGGGCGCCACGGCTGTCCTTGCGCTCGATCGCCGCCAGCGTGATGACGCGCGAGATCTCGATCAGCGAACGCAAATTCAGCCAGTCGTGCCAGGTCAGGTTGAACGCCCGCTCCGACGTGCCGACGCCCGTCTTCAACAGGTCGCTCTCGAGTTCGTCGAGGGCCCCCACCGCCCGCTCCATCGGGGCCTTGTTGCGGATCACGCCGACATCGTCCCACATGAGATCCATGAGCCGCTCGCGCAAACCGTTGAGGTCGCCGGCCGGTTTGCCCAGAGGCGTGAGCGCGCGCGCTTCCTCCGCCGCCACGGCCTCCATGTCGGGCTCCTGCCAGCCTGCGTTCTTCTTGATGAAGGCTGCCATCTCGTCGCCCGCGATACCGCCGAATACGGTGGAATTGGCGACGCCATTGCCGCCGAGCCGGTTGGCGCCGTGCATGCCGCTTGCATCCTCGCCGGCCACGAACAGGCCGGGCAGCTCCGTCGAGGTGTCGATGTTGCACATCATGCCGCCCATGAAGTAGTGCGCCGTCGGCACCACCTCCACGAGACCACCGGCGAGGTCGAAGCCGCAGTCGGCGCAGCGCTCCACCATGCCCTTGAACTGCTTGCGCACCTTCTCAGGGCCGAGGTGATCCATCTTGATCCAGACGCCGCCGTTGGGCGTGGTATTGCCCTTGCGCATCTCGTCGTAGATGCACTGGGAGATGAAATCGCGCGTTGCCCGTTCGCCGCGCTCGTGGCGTGCCAGCATGAAGCGTTCGCCGCGGCCATTCAGGAGGTGGCCACCGGCACCGCGCAGGCCTTCTTCGAGCACGGTGCCCGTCATGCGCGTGCCCTTGCCCGCAAGCAGGCCCGTGGGGTGGAACTGCACCATCTCCATGTCGCGGAGCGGCAGCCCCGCCCGCAGCGCCATCGAGAGTCCATCCATGCTCTTGTCGCCCGACGGCGTGTGGTAGCGGTACATGGTGGGCCCGCCACCTGTGGCCATCAGCACCGCGCGTGCCTCCACCAGCAACATCGCGCCCGAGCGGATGTCGATCATCAGGACGCCCGCCAGCGCGCGTCCCGACTTGTCCTTGATGAGTGCGACGGCGCGATGTTCCTCAAGCCGTTGCACCGGCCGCGCCCACACCTGCTCCATCAGGCGGTTGATGATTTCGATGCCGGTGAGATCGCCCTTGTGCACGGTGCGGTCGAAGGTCTGGCCTGCGAAAGCCTTGCCGTGCAGGGTGCCGTCCGGGTTGCGGTCGAAGAAACAGCCGATCTCGTTCTCGAGTTCCCGCACCCGCTCGACCGCTGTCGTGACGAGCCTCCAGGCGAGATCCTGGTTCGGCAGCCAGGCGCCGCCGATGATGGTGTCCATGAAGTGCCGCTCGACCGAGTCGCCCGGGATCAGTGCGACGTTGTAGCCGCCCTGTACCATGCGGGTGCAGCCGCACTTGCCGAGCAGGCCCTTGGTGGCGAGTGTGATCTTGGCCCCTGGTGCAGCCTTTTGCGCATGCAGGGCGGCAAAGAGGCCGGCACCACCGGAGCCCAGGATCAGGATGTCGGTCTTGAGGCGTTGGACCATTGCTATGGACCCGCTGTCAGAGAGTGCGGATGAGGAAGAAGGCGCCGGCGGCGGCCGCCAGCACGAGACCTGCGATGGCCGATGCCTTCTGCTGCTCGCGCCAAGCCCATAGCTCGACGACGAGAATGCGCAGGCCACCCAGGAGGTGCACGACGAGGAGGGCGACGAGCCCGGCCTCGGCGAGCTTGACGATAGGAAGCTCCGTCCATTTCAGGAAGCCGTCGAGCCGCGCTTCGCCGCGGATGGCGAGTGCGAGCACGAGGAAATGCAGCGGCAGGAAGGCTGCCAGTGCAAGCCCCGAAATCCGGTGCACGAGAGCCGCGATCCACATCAGGTCGCGGCGGTGGGTGCTGTCGCGCCGCGGCGAAGCTGGACGACGCCGTCCGGAAGCAGCCGTCGTCATACGATCACCACCGCGTAGACCGCCCGCATCCCGAGCGCCAGAAGCATGATGCCGATGGCCCACATCAGCCCGTCGCGGACCGAGGGTGACAACGACGTCCATTCGCGTAGCACCACCCGCACCCCCGTTGCCGCATGCACCGAGGCGAGCACTACGAATAGCCCGTAGAAGGCGCCCCATGTGATGCTGCCGCGCGTGCGGGAGAGAATGTCGGCGGCCGATAGACCCTTGCGCGTCGCATAGAAGATGACGACCAGATGCACCGCGATCAGTGGCACCATCAACGCAGCGGTGAGGCGTTGCAGGACGTAGAGGCGCATGTCCTTCATGGCCTAGATCTCCCCCTTGAGATAGGCCTCCATGGCACGGCGCTTGAGGCCGGCTATGGATTCGGTGGGGTTGAGCTGCGCGGGGCAATGCTCGGCGCAGGAGGTGTGCGTGTGGCAGCTTTGGCAGCCACCTTCCGCCGTGACGGCGCGCAGCCTGTCGGCATTGCCTGCGTCGCGCTTGTCGTTGAGGAGGGTCCACGCGCGATTGAGCGCGGCAGGCCCGAGATACTTTTCGTTCCAGCGCACCGTATCACAGGCTGAATAGCAGACGCCGCAGTTGATGCACTCGATGGCCTTGTCGATGGAAATGCGGGCCGACGGCGGGATCTGCACGATCGGATCGTCACGGGTGGCGGAGGGCTGGAACCGCCCCTGTGCGGCCTGCCATTTCTCGAAGAACACCCGCATATCGGTCGCGAGATCCTTGATCACCGGCAGGTTGGCAAGCGGCGCGATCTCGATGCGGCCGTCTTCGATCACCTTGGAGACGTGCGTGCGGCAGGTCCAGCGCGGACGCCCGTTCACGGTCATGGCGCAGGAACCGCACACGCCAACCCGGCAGGCGAAGCGATAGGCGAGCGTGGGGTCAAGCACGCGCTGGATATAAGTGACGATGTCGAGGACCGTCTGATTGGCGTTGAGCGGGACCTTGTAGGTGACGTAATCGCCATCCTCGTCGCCGCGCCACACTGCCACTTGCAGCGTGGTTAAGGCTTCGCTGCCCGCCCGCATCGTGTCGTGGGCGTCCGTTGTGCCATGCGCAGGGCCTTCCATCAGGCGAAACGATCCTTCCTTCAGCTCAGTTCAAGGCAACGTTTTGCTCAATTTTGCGCTGCCGCGAACGCATCTCGCTTTATCGTCGCTTGGGCTTGCAGAACTAGCGTAGGTTGGCCAAATTCCCAAGACACAAACATGAACTAGGGAGCAAATGTCCATGTCGCGCCTTCATCAGATAAGGCTCGCATTAGCGAGCGCCACGATCGTCCTGGCCATGGCGGCAAGCCTGCCTGCCTCGGCGCAATATCCTGAAAAGCCCATAACCGTGATCGTGCCCTTCGCCGCGGGCGGCCCCACGGACGTCGTTGCCCGTCTCATCGGCGAGCACATGTCGCGCACACTCGGACAGCAATTGGTGGTCGAGAACGTCGGCGGCGCCGGCGGCACAACCGGCATGACGCGCGTCGCCACGGCCACGCCCGATGGCTACACGATCGGCGTTGGCAACATGGGCACACAGTCCGCGGCGCCCGCGCTCTATCCGAACCTCAAATACGACCCTGCGAAGAGCTTCGATCAGATCGGCATAGCGAATTTCACGCCCCAGGCCATTGTCGCCAAGAAGGATACGGCGGCCAAGGATCTCAAGGAGTTCCTGGCCTATCTCACCGCCAACAGCAGCAAGCTCAGCTACGGCCATGCTGGCGTTGGCTCGATTTCGCATGTCTCCGGCACGCTGTTCAATGCCAAGTACGGCTTCAAGCCCGGCATGGTCGCCTACCGCGGCACCGGCCCCGCTCTGACCGATCTCGTCGCCGGCCAGATCGATTACATCGTCGATCAGTCGCTCAACGTCATCCCGCAGATCAAGGCCGGCACGATCAAAGCCTATGCCATTGCCGCGCCCGAGCGCTTGAAGGAGCTTCCCGACGTCCCCACGACGGGCGAATTGGGGTCTGATTTCCAGTTCAGCGCCTGGAACGCGATGGTTGGCCCCAAGGGCATGCCGAAGGAGGCTGTCGACAAGCTGGTATCGGCGCTGAACAAGGCGCTCGACGAGCCCTCGATCGTGGCCCGCTACGCCGAGCTTGGCAGCACTGCGCCTAAGCCGGGAGACCGCGGACCCGCCGGTTTGCAGCGTCTCGTGGAGCGCGAGATGGCCCACATCACGCCTATCCTGAAGGCCGCGGCTCCGGCCAACTGAGACGGACGGCCCGATCGGGAAAGGCAGCGTTTCGGCGCCGGTCTGCCGCCACGGCAGTCCGGCGCTTGCCTTCACGTTCGAAACACCCACAATGACGCGGCAGATCCGCGAGCGACACGCGCTCGCGTCACAGCGAGGACCCTGACGGCATGATCCCGATATCAGTCTTGCAGAAGACTGCCGAGAAGCTGATGGCGAAGGCCGCCATCGAGATCCCGGACGACTATCTCGGCGGGCTGCGGGCCTGCGCCAACACGGAGAAGGGCGATCTCTCCTCCTTCGTCATCAAGGCGATGCTCGACAACTACGAGGCGGCCAAAGAGGATGCGCGGCCCATGTGCGGCGACACCGGCACGCCGCGCTGGTACGTGAAGATGGGCAACGAGGCGCGCATCGAAGGCGGGCCGATCGCGCTCGAGGGTGCGCTGCGCCGCGCCACGGCCAAAGCCACCCACGACGTGCCCTTGCGCCCCAACCGGGTGCATCCGCTCTGGCGCACGGACCACAACAACAACTGTGGCATCAACGCACCCGAGATCGAGTATGCCTTCCACCCGCACGCGTCGTGGGTGGATCTCACGACGGTCCACAAGGGCGGCCTGTTCGGCACCGACTATCGCATGCTGTTCCCGTCAGATGGCATCGACGGCATCAAGCGCTTCTACCTCGATACGCTGATCGCCTTCGGCAAGCGTGGTTTGGCCTGCCAGCCGGCGATCGTCGGCATCGGGCTTGGCGGCTCGAAGGACATCTGCATGGTGCTGGGCAAGCAGGCGGCGTGTCTGCGCACGGTCGGCTCGCGCAACCCCGATGCCAAGATCGCCGCTCTCGAGGAGGAGTTGAAGACCATCGGCAACTCCATCGGCATGGGCGCCATGGGCTTCATGGGCTCTTCCATGGTCGTCGATTGCCACATCGAGGTCGGCTATTGCCACACCGGCGGCATGCCAATGAGCGTGCATATGTTCTGTCTGTCCTCTCGGCGCGCCACCGCCCGCGTGCACGCCGATGGCCGGGTCGAGTTCCGCACCGACCCCGAGTGGTTCACCGACTACATGCGCCGCGATACCGTCGAATGGGACGAGCCGGCGACGAAAGAAGCGGCGGAATAGATGCGGGAAAGATCATGAGCGCGCTCAACACCGTGGAGTTGAAACTCCCCGCCTCGACCGAGGATCTCGCCCGCCTGAAGCTGGGCGATGTCGTTTATCTCACGGGGCGCGTATTCACCGCCCGCGAGGGCGTCTACAAGCGCGCCGTCGAGGATGGGGCGGGATTGCCGGCAAGCCGCGAGGAAATGGGCACGGCGAACTTCCACTGCTCCCCGGCCGCCAGCATCGAGGCCGACGGCAGCTACAACGTCGGCGCTGTCACCGCCACGGCCTCGTTCCGCTTCAACAAGTGGCTGGAAGGTTGGCTGAAGCTTTCAGGCTGCAACGTCATCATCGGCAAGGGCGGGATGACGAGCGACATCTACAAGTCGAAGCTGGTGCCAGCGAAAGCCATCTATCTCACGACCGTGGGCTATGGCACGGGTGCGCTTCTTGGGCGCGGCATCAAGAAGGTCGTGGCCGCGCATTGGGTGAAGGAACTTGGCCTGGCGCAGGCGATCTGGGTGATCGACGTGGAACGCTTCGGACCCTTCCTGGTCGAGAGCGATCTCGAAGGCAACTCGCTCTTTGAGCGCGAGAACGCGAAGATCGCGGCCAATATCGAGAAGCTCTATGCGGGCACCAAGCCCCCCACGCTCGCCCGCTTCGGTGAGACCGACGACAAGACGCAGGAGCTGATTTAGTTCATCTCGCGCTCAGGCCATGAAATGCAGAGGGTGGGCCGTGAGTGGCCTGCCTATGTTGCGCCGAAGCCGCCGTCGACCTCGAGAATGTGGCCCGTGACGAAGCTTGCCGCGTCCGACGCGAGCCAGAGAACGGCGGCTGCCACCTCCTCGGGCCTGCCCAGCCGCTTCAGTGGCAGCCCCTCGGCCACCACCTTCATGTCCGCGATCCTGGAGGCGAGCATCATCGGCGTCTCGACCCGGCCGGGGCTGACGGCATTGACACGTATGGCGGGACCATATTCGAGGGCGGCTGATTTCGTGAGCGAGATCACGGCCGCCTTCGATGCCGAGTAGAGCCCCAGGCCCTTGTTGGCGTTGCGCAAGCCACTTGCGGAGGCGCAATTCACGATCACGCCGCGGCCGGCAGGAAGCATATGTCTCAGCGCGTGCTTCATGCCGGCCCAGGTGGAGCGCGTGTTGGTGGCGAACACCTTCTCGAACAGCGCTTCGTCGCTGTCGGCGAGCGGTGTGCGCGTCTCCTGAAACCCGGCGTTGTTGAAGAGGATGTCGAGGCGTCCATGCCGCGACACCGCCTCGTCCAGCAGGCGGGCGATGTCGCCGGTTTTCGTCACGTCTGTAGGGATGAAGGTGCAGACGCCACCTTGCGCCGTGATCTCGGCGACCAGGCTCTCGCCGGCCGCTCTATCGCGGTTGCCGGCGACGATCGAAGCCCCCGCTGCGGCCAGCGCGCGGGCTGACGCCCTGCCGATGCCGCTGCCCGCCCCCGTGACGACGGCGACCCGACCCTCGATCCCCTGCATGACGGCCTCCCTGCCAATGGACGAGAGTGTGCGGGCCACAGGGCACAGCCGTCAATCGCGTTGCTGCGAGCCGTGGGGCAGTGAAACGATCAACCGATGGCGCCGCTGGATTTGAGAGCCGCGATCTCATCTGCTGATACGCCTGCCTCGGCGAGGACGTCTGCCGAATGCGCGCCGAGTGCAGGCGCCGGCCGCGCGGGCGGCAGGGAAACGTCGGCCAGCGAGAAGGGGGCCGCAAGCGTCTTCGGCATCTCGGGGATCGCGCTGTCCACGATAGCGCCGGCGTGCACCGCTTGCGGGTCGGCGGCGGCATCCATGGCGCTCTTGATCTCGGCGAAGGGCACGCCCGAGCGCTTCAGCCGCTCGCGGATGGCCTCGAAGTCGTACTCGCTCAAGGCGTCGCGGAGGATCGCTGCCAGCGCTGCACCGTTGGCGCGGCGCGCGGCGGTGTCGGTGAAGCGGCTGTCACGTGCAAGTTGCGGCATGTCGAGTTCGCGACACAGATCCGGGAAGTTCTGGTCCTCCTTCACCACCGTGAACTGGATCCAGCGCTCGTCGCGCGTCTTGTACACGTTGGCGAGTGCGCTGCGTGGCCTGTCGGGTGGCGGCCGCTTGGGCAGCGGGGCCCCCACCAGCGCGCCCTGCACGGCGTTGCCGTTGGCCCAGATGCCGTTTGCGAGCAGTGAACTCGAAACCTTGGTGCCCTTGCCCGTGCGCTCGCGGTTCCAGAGCGCCATCATGATGCCCATGGCGAGCGCCAGGCCCGATCCGCGGTCGCCTTGCGCGGGCATCGGCACGCCGGGAAACGCGCCGTCATAGCGGCAGCCGTCGAGCAGGCCCGATCGGGCGAAATAGGCGTTTGCGTCGAAGCCCACCTGGTCGGCGTCGGGCCCCGTCTCCCCATAGCCCGTGAAGGAGGCGTAGACGAGCCGCGGGTTGACCGCCGCCACGTCCTCATAGCGCAGCCGCAACTTCTCGCGCACCTTCGGCGGGAAATTGATGATGACGACATCCGCCTTCGCCAGCAGCACATCGAAGGCCTTCCGCGCTGCCGCGTTCTTGAGGTCGATGGCGAGCGAGCGTTTGTTGCGGCTGTCGAGATGCCAGGGATAGTTCACCTGCGCCTTCGGGTAGCTTGCCGACAGCGCCATGATGTGACGGTTGGGATCTCCGTCGCCCGGCGGCTCCACCTTGACGACGTCGGCGCCATAGTCGCCGAGCACTGTTGCCGCCACGGGCGCTGCGATGAACGAAGCGATGTCGAGCACGCGAATGCCGCCGAGCGGCAGGTTGGTGCGCTGGCCGGCGTCGATGCTCATGGGTTCTCCTCCCGCTGCGTGGCGTAACGGCCGCGACTCACGGCTTCTCGCGCACCGTGACTGCGACGCGATGCACGGCATTGTTGCCGAAGCCCGCGTTGTCCCAGGCCTGCTCGAGCGGCTGCGTGTTGCCGTTGGCATCGGTGGCGCGGCACAGGATCTCGTGCTCGCCGGGCGTCGCGTGCCACGTTGTGCGCCACCCTGTCCATGCGTAGGGGCCCGGGCGCGTTTCAAGCTCCGCCTCCTGCCAGGCGCCGTCGATGGCGACTTCGACCTTGCGGATAGGCACCCCGGCGCCCGACCAGGCGCGGCCGACGAGCTGCACGGGGCCGCTGTCGACGAGGCGGGCACGGCCGAACCAGTGCGGAATGCCCGGCGGCACCATCAGCGACTTCACGCGCATCGCCGTAACGGGGATGCCAGGGTCGTCGGCATGCTTGCGGTAGATGTAGGTGCGCACCTGCTGGAAGCCGTCGAACTTGCGGTCCAGCACCTCGATGCGATTGAGCCACTTGACGTTGCCCATGCCGTACCAGCCCGGCACGATCATGCGCAGCGGGAAGCCATGCTGCGGCAGCAGCGGCGCGCCGTTCATCGCCCACACCAGCAGCACGTCGTCCTCGCGTGCCTTGTCGGGCGTGAGGCTGCGGCCGTAGTCGTGCTCCACGTTGGAATCGAGCCCCCGATCGGCACCGAAGAAGGCGATCTCGACCGCTTCCGGTTTCACGCCTGCTTTTTCCAGGACGTGGCGCAACGGCGTGCCGGTCCACTCGGCCGTTCCCACCGCACCATGCTCCCAGGGCATGCTCTGCCAGCGCGGGGTGCTGAGCGCGCGGCCATTGCCGGCGCACTCCATGGTGACGCGCAAGGTCTTCTGCGGCATGGCCTGCAGGTCTGCGAGCGTCAGGACGAGCGGGCGCTGCACGAGGCCAGACACGGAGAGGCGCCACTGGGCGGTATCTTCCACATAGGGAATGTCGAAATGGATCAGCAGGTAGTGCAGCCCGACGGGTGTAAGCGCATGGCGCAGCATTTCCAGGGGCTGCCCTGAATTGCGATTGGCGAGCTGCGTTTCCTCCCGTGCGAAAGCATCTGTCGTATGCGTACGCTTGGCGGGCTTCTCCGAGACTGCCATGGTGTTTCCCTCTTCCTTCCTCGCCCACGCTTGACGGTGCACGAGAATGCCGAATTCCACCTACCGCCCCGACCTCATGGGCACCGCGACGCTCGAGCCCGCGGGAAGCTTCGAGGCCGGTTCCTGGCAGAGCTTCACGCTCACCTATACCACCGGACGCTTCGGGGTCGATGATACGGGCTCGATCAAGATTGGTTTTCGCTTTGCGACGGATTTCGGGCCGGTGCAGTTCACCGACCCCACGGGGCCCGGATACACCACCGTCGAGGCCTCCAACGGCGCGGTGCTCGAGGCCAAGTGGGAGTTCAAGCGCAACATCAGGCCCTGGAGCCGGTCGCTCTATGTGGGCGTCGTGAAGGACTTCCTGGCGCCGGGCGATACCATCACCATCCGCTTTGGCGACCGGCGCTTCGGCTCACCCGGCATCAGGGTGCAAACCTACTGCGAGAGCGCCTTCGAGTTCCATGTGCTGGCCGACCCCATCGCCACCTACGACTACGTGCCCCTGCCCGTTTCGCCCCGCATCGCCATCGTGCCCGGGCCGGGCGTGCGGTGGTTCGCGATCCTGCCGACGATGGTCCGCGAAGGCGAGCCCTTCCGCCTTGCGCTCAAGATCGACGACAAGTGGGGCAACCCGTCCGATGTGGTGGAGGGGACGGTGCAACTCGTGGCGGAGCCGAAGATCGCAGGCCTGCCGGACACCGTGGATCTGGTGAAGGGCCGGTTCGGTGCCGTCATCGAGGGGCTGGAAGCCGCACCGGGAGACTACACCGTCCGCGTGCTCGATATGGCCGGCACCGAGCTAGCCTGCTCCAATCCGCTCAGGGTCGCCGCCAGGGATGCGGTGCTCGTGCACTTCTGGGGTGACACGCACGGGCAGTCCGACGAGACGCTCGGCACCAACTCCGCGCGCGAGTATTTCGCCTTCGGGCGCGACAAGGCGCACATCGACGTCATGGGCCACCAGGGCAACGACTTCCAGATCACGGGGGCTTTCTGGCGTGGACTGAACGGGCTCACACGGGAGTTCGACGTGCCTGGGCGCTTCGTCTGCATCCCGGGCTACGAATGGTCTGCCAACACGGCCGTGGGTGGTGACCGCAACGTGCATTACCGGCACGAGGGCGAGACCATCCATCGCTCGTCGCACGCGCAGATCGCCGATGCCATCGACATCGCGGACGAGGGCACCGATGCGCATGATGCGCACGAGTTGTTCAAGAAGCTCGAAGGCA
>JBDHTJ010000075.1:0-23014 GCA_039808585.1 Hyphomicrobiaceae bacterium
CTCGTCGGCCGTATCCGGCAGCGGCTGCAGCTCACGCACGGCGCGCGTGTCCGCGAGCCCGTTGCGATAGTAACGGGCCGGGGGCCCGGCGCGCCGCTTGCCACGTTGCTTGTCGCCGGGCTCCGGTCCCTGCAGCACGGGATCGCCCATGCCGAAGAATGGCCGCGCCGCGCCGCTGGGGCCTGTCACTTTGCGCAACGCGCCGAGCGACGGCACCGAAGGCAGAACGCTGATGGCGGTACTGGCGATAAGCCAGCGCGTGTCGCGCAGGGTCTCTTCCGGCGTCGCTGCAGGGCGTGGCGGCGCAGTTACGAGCACCTGGAACGGCAGGCTGGTGAGTGCGCCTGTGGGCACCACGATCATATGCTGCTTGCCCGCCATCACGTGCGAGACCGGGGCCAGCACCTTCTGGTAGAGCGCGTGCGAGCGCACGACATCGAAGCCTGAAACGATGCCCGCCCGGCTTCCATCGCTGCCTTCCGCGTCTTGCTGTGCTTGCGGGTCGAGCCCCAGGCGCAGGGCAGCCACCTCGCGCGCGATCTCGTCGCCGCCAAGCTCGATTTGCGACCAGGCGGCCGTTTCGCGCGTGAGCGCCCAGACGAAGGACCTCTCGGAGCCGACGAGGATTGCCACCAGCACTTCGTCCGCCCGGAGCAGTTGCTGCACGTCCTGGCGCGAAAGCGGCTTCGGCTCCGCGAGCGCGGCATAATCCGGAAACGCACGCACAACTTGTGCCCGCGCCTCCCTTACCTCGCGCTCCGATCGATAGAGTTCCTCGCGAAGGCGGGAATGGCGCGCGTTGAACTCAGCCCAACCCGGCAGCTGCCGCTCTGCCGCTTCCATGCGCGCGTGTACGGCCATGATCTCTGCCGATCCGCCCGCCGTTTGTTGCGACAAGCGCCCGAGTTCCTGCGTCACGGCCTCGCGCCGCGCGTCGTCGCCCGCGCAGCCTTGCTTGCGTCCACCGGGCGGGCAACGTGCAAGGATTGCCTGCAGTTCGTCCACCAGCTCCGTCTGCCGTTTGATCAGCGGCGCCTGGTCGCGCGCCCGCGCGATGCTGGCCGCCCTGAATTCATCCTGCAGCGCCATGAACTGCGCGTTTGCGCGCTGGACCTGGCTCCACTGCGCCAGCAGCTGCGTCATCTCGCTGTTGAGCGTCAGCGTACGGCCGGCAAGATCCTGGATAGCGCGGATGCGTCGGCCAAGATCCGTCTCTCCGGCTCCCAGACGCGCGGTCATCTTGGCGAGTGCCGAGGCTGCTTGCGTGTTCCATGCCTGCTGCGCGGCGATGAACGCTTCCTCCAACACCGCCATGGGCTGGGCGCCGGCACCATTGCGCGTTTCCCAACTCGCGCGTGCCAGCCCCACGAACGTGTCGCGGAAGCGCTTGATCTCGTCCTCGACAAGCGCCTTCACCACTGTCGTGGAGGTGTCCTGGCCCGCGATGAGACGCGTCGCGGTGCGATAGGCCGAGAGGGCTTCGTTCCAACGGCCGCGCGCCAGCGCGATGTCGCCCAGATTTGAATGTCCCGCCGCAGAGAACGCGTGCTCGCGCCCCACAACATCCTGCCGGATCTTGAGCGCCCGCTGGAACACCGGTTCTGCTTCGTCGATGCGCTTCAGGCGCATCAGCACGTGTCCGTGCGCCTCCAGTGCCATGGCAACCGCGGCACTCTCGCGCCCATAAACCTTCTCGCGCACCGCCACCGATTGCCGGTGGTGGCGTTCCGCGGTGGCAAGGTCACCGGCGGCCTCGGCCACCAGCCCCAGCGAGTAGTAGGCGATGGCGGTCTGCTCGTGCTCCGGCCCGAACTCGGCGACAGTGAGCTGCAGTGCGCGCTGGTAGAACGACAGCGCCTCGGCGAAATCCCTCGCCTGATAGTAGGCCTTCCCGCGCTCCTGCAGGTCGAGCAGCTGCTGCGACGGCTGCCGCGCCTGCGACCATGCAGGGGGCGCCATTACATTGCACGCGAACGCGACGCTCAGGAACGCTGCGACAGCGAAAGATCTGGCGCGCATCTCACTTCGTTCCGCAGCCCGTGGTGAGGTCGCCGGTGCGGCCCGCGGGCTTGCCGTTGATGAACACGCCCCCACCACTGCCCACGACGATCCCGCCGCAATCCGTACGGTCGCCGGTTGTCACGGCCGGACGTCCGTTGATGTAGACGTTGGGGGAGGTGCCCGTCACCGTACCGCCCTCCGTCGTCCGGTCGCCGTCACGGGCCGCCGGCATGTTGCCGATGCTGACACTGTCCGATCCGCCCGAAACCACGCCCGGCGCTGCAGTCGGCGGCGAAGAAGGCGTGGACTGGGCCTGCGCCACGGCTGTGAATCCCAGCATGGCAACGAGGGAAAGGGCTATGCGAAAAGCCGGCATCGGCATGCTCCTGGTGTAGCAATCGCAGCCATGCTGCCGCTTTCCCTGTGGCAAGGAAAGGGCAGGCCGCAGGGCCTGCCGCGCAATTAACCGCATTTGCCGGTAAGCGGCCGGTCGCCGCCGGGCAGGCGGGGCGTCAGAACAGCTTTTTCAGCTCGCTCTTGAGCGCTTCCGTCAACTCCGGGCGGTCCAGCGCGTAGGCGATGTTGGCGGATAGGAAGCCGATCTTGGCGCCACAGTCATAGATGGTGCCGTCGAAGCGTACGGCATGGAACGGCTGGTCGGCCCGCTTCGACAGCGCGATCATCGCGTCCGTCAGCTGGATCTCGCCGCCCGCGCCCCGCTCCTGCTGCTCGAGGATCGGGAAAATTTCCGGCTGCAGGATGTAGCGGCCGGTGATGTGCAGGTTCGAAGGCGCGGTGCCCTGCTTCGGCTTTTCCACCATGCCCGTGATGCGCGATACCTTCGCCGCACGATCCGTGACACCCACGATGCCGTACTGATGCGTCTGGTCATCGGGCACGGGCGCCACTGCAATGTGGTTGCCGCCGTGGTCCTGGTATGCGGCGATCATGTCGGCAAGGCAGGGCGTCTTCGCATGGTGCAGCATGTCCGGCAGCAGCAGCGCGAACGGTTCGTCGCCCACGATATCACGCGCGCACCACACCGCATGTCCAAGCCCCAGCGGCGCTTGCTGGCGCGTGAAGCTCGTCTGCCCGGCGGCTGGAAGATCCCGCTTCAGCTCTGCAAGCTCTTTCTGCTTTCCGCGTTCGTCGAGCGTGCGCTCCAGTTCGAACTGGCTGTCGAAGTGGTCCTCGATCACGCCCTTGTTCCGCCCTGTCACGAAGATGAAATGTTCGATGCCCGCCGCCTTCGCCTCGTCGACCACGTGCTGGATCACGGGGCGGTCCACCACCGTCAGCATCTCCTTGGGCATGGCTTTCGTTGCAGGGAGGAACCTGGTGCCGAGACCCGCGACGGGGAACACGGCCTTGCGAATGCGCTTCTTGACGTGGGACATGCAATTCTCTGTCTCTGGGGGGAAGGAACGGGTTACAAACTGTGAACCACTCGAATAGAGCGTGAAGGCGCGTTAACGTAGCGTATTTGGCCCTCTGTTAGAAACTAGTCGTGAAAAGATCGTTAGCTGCAACCCGCGCAGCTTTCCAGAGTTCCCGAGGACTTTCGTAGGAGTGTTCATGACCGTTCTCGTCACCGGCGGTGCCGGCTATATCGGCTGTCACATGGCCTACGAACTGCTCGACGCTGGCGAGAAGGTCGTCATCCTCGACAATCTCTCCACGGGGCTCCCCTGGGCGGTTCCGCAGGCGGCCACCTTCGTCAAGGGTGACGTGGGCGACCAGCCGCTCGTCGAAAGCGTGCTGCGGCAACACGGCATAAAGTCCATCATCCATTTCGCTGCCTCGATCGTGGTGCCGGATTCGGTCACCGATCCGCTGGGCTACTACTTCAACAATACGGTCAAGACCCGCGCCCTCATCGAAAGTGCGGTTCGTTGCGGCGTCGAGCACTTCATCTTCTCGTCCACCGCCGCCGTTTATGGCATGACCGGCGATGCTCCGGTGGTCGAGACCGCCACGCTCAATCCGATGTCGCCCTACGGCTCGTCCAAGCTGATGTCTGAGATCATCCTGCGCGACACCTCCAACGCCTTCCCCATGCGCCATGTGGCTCTGCGCTATTTCAATGTCGCAGGCGCAGACCCCAAGGGCCGCACCGGGCAGTCCACGCCGCGCGCCACGCACCTCATCAAGGTCGCGGCGGAAACGGCCCTCGGCAAGCGCAACTCCATGTCCGTCTTCGGCACCGACTACGAGACGCCCGATGGAACCTGCCAGCGCGACTACATCCACGTGACCGACCTCGTCGGCGCGCACGTCGTCGCTCTGCGGCATCTGCGCAACGGCGGCGCCAGTGACGTCTTCAACTGTGGCTACGGCCGCGGCTTCTCGGTGCTGGAAGTGATCGATGCCGTGAAGCGCGTCTCGGGCGTCGATTTCCGCGTCGACATCGCGCCCCGCCGCCCCGGAGATCCCGCCCGCATCGTGGCCTGCTCGGACAAGATCCGTGGCCAGTTGGGCTGGAAACCGCGATTCGATGATCTCGACACCATCGTCGGCCACGCGCTCTCCTGGGAAAAGCAGCTGACACTCATGCCCAAGGTAGCGTGAGCCTAATTCCACTGTGCAATGCGCGTCGTTCGAGCGGCCTGCCCCGGTCGGATACGCTTGCCCCAAAAGCGGCGTGATACCCGTTATACTAGCCACGATGGTATCTGGGGCTCAGCTGGCCCTCACGGCCGCGAACGGGGATGCAATTGCAAGACCGCATGAGACTTGGACGGCTGCTGGCGTTGTTCGTCGTGGTGCTGACGCTGACGACTGCGCCCAGCTTGGCCCAGGCCCAGATGCCGACATCCGACACGTTCAAGCGTTTCCTGGAAGAGATTTGGCCGGACGCCAAGGCCTTCGGGGTGTCGCGCAAGACGTTCGATGCGGCCCTCAAGGGCGTCGACCTCGATCTGACGCTTCCCGACCTCGTCATCCCGGGCAAGACCGAGCACGAGGCCAAGGGCCAGGCGGAGTTCACGCGCACACCGGCCGCGTATTTGAACAACACGCAGCTGGCACGCCTTGCCGAACAGGGCATCAAGCTCAAGGAAAAGCATGCCGAAGCCCTCGCCAAGATCGAGCGGGACATCGGCGTGCAGCCTCAGTTCGTTCTGGCCATCTGGGGCCGCGAGACCGCCTACGGCAGTCATAACCTGCCGCACTACGCCATTCAGGTGCTCGCCAACGAGGCCTACCTCGGCCGTCGCAAGGAGCTGTTCCGTAACGAACTCCTGCATGCGCTCAAGATGCTGGAAGCCGGCGTGATCACCCGCGACAGGATGAAATCCTCCTGGGCCGGCGCCATGGGCCTGACGCAGTTCATGCCGTCGGAATACTTCTCCACCGCCTACGATCTCGATGGCGACGGCCGCATGGACATCTGGACCAACGTCGCGGATGCGCTGGCCTCGGCCGCCAACCAGCTGAAGCAGAAGGGCTGGGTGCGTGGACAAAGCTGGGGCTACGAGGTGAAGCTGCCCAAGACCATGAGCTGCCTCATGGAAGGCCCCGACAACGCCAAGCCTGTCCGCGATTGGTTAAAGCTGGGCGTCGTGCGGACGGGCGCGCGCAATTTCCCGCCGCATGCGCTGGACCAGAAGGCCTTCATCCTTTCGCCGGGCGGTGCCCATGGGCCGGCTTTTCTCGCGCTCGAGAATTTCATGGTCATCAAGCGCTACAACATGTCGGATTTGTACGCGCTTTTCGTCGGCAATCTTGGCGACCGCATCGCAGGCGGCAGCGCCTTCGACACGCCCTGGAATGACGTGAAGCAAATGCCGGCCAAGGGAATCAGCGAGATCCAGGAGCGCCTCAAGGCCAAGGGCCAGCCCATCGCGAAGATCGACGGCAAGGCCGGCATGAACACGCGCAGCCTCATCGGCACCTATCAGCGCGACCATGGGCTGGAGGTGGATTGCTGGCCGTCTGATGGCGTGCTGTCCCATCTCCGCGGCGAGGCCAAGGAAGCCAAGAAAGCCCGCAAAAAGGCCGTCGACGCCCGCTGAGGGGCGGTGCCGCCGGCGCGGCGCGGTTGCTGCCTGCTGCGGTTCGGTGTGGAACAAAGGGCGCGTGGCCCCAGGAAACGTCTTTGCTGCGCTTGCGGTAACGGCCGAAGTGCCGCATCTTCGCATGCATCTGGTTGGCTTGAACAAAACCCAGCAAACACAACGGCTGCCCAACACCGCATGCGCTTTCAACGCATCCTCATCGCGCTTCTGGCCTGCTGGTGCATCCCGGCGGTCGATGCCGTGCGTGCGCAGGACGTCGGCCCCGCCTATATCAACCCGTTTCCCGACAGCGACGTCTACAAGCTGCAAGCCTATGGCGACGCCTTTGCCGATGGCGTGCTTGGCGGCCTGACGGAATCCTTTGCAGGCGATTCGCGCATCGATGTGTCTCGCAAGGCGCGCACGCTCATCGGCCTCATGCGCAACGACTTCGAGGACCAGATGCGGGCCGAGGAAGCCTCGCGCGACGCGGTCCACGTCGCCGTCGTCATGATCGGCATCAACGACCGTGTGCCCTGGCGCGAAGGCGCCGGCCGCCCCTTCACCGTCGGCTCGGCGGAATGGCGCAGCGAATACGGTCGTCGCGTCGAACGCCTCATTCGCGTCTTGAAGCGTAAGAACGCGGCCATCTATTGGGTCGGCCTCCCCATCATGCGCCGCAACGATGCCAACGACGACGCCCAGCTCATGAACGACATCGTCCGCCAGAAGATCTATCTGGCTGGCGCCAAGTACATCGACATCGCCGCCCAATTCGCCGACGAAGCTGGCAATTACAGCCCCTATGGGCCCGATCTCACGGGCAAGAGCCGCCTTCTGCGCGAGGCCGATGGTGTCACCTTCACCGCCGCCGGTAACCGCAAGCTTGCGCACTTCATCGAGCAGGAATTGAAGCGCGACCTGTTGCAGGCCCGCGCCGAACGCGACATCCCGCTTGCCGGCGGCGAGGTGGAACAGAAGCGCATCGCCGCTCTGAGGCCGCGTCCTCAGGTCGCCGACCCCTCCTGGAAGGGCACCGTGACGCCCAACCGGGACGAGCGCGGCCAGCCCCGCGATCAGTCGGGCGAGCAGAAGGCCGACAACGGTCGCGTCACCATTCGGGTCACTGGCTCCGGCGGCCGCGCCGAGAGTGTCACACTGGATCTCCTGCGGCCTGCCATTCCGGCCGCCGTGGTGGCCTTGCTCAACCGGAAGGATACGGGCGACAAGGCGTCTCAGATGGGCGAGGTGGTAGCTGACGAGATCGGCGGCGGCCTCGTGGTGCTGTCGTCCATCACGCCGCCCTCGCAATCAGGGGCGCCCGGCTTGCCGCGTCGCATCTCGCCGAGCCAGACGCCCTATTACGCCGTTCTCGTGAAAGGCGAGCGGCTTTCCCCCAAACCCGGCCGCGCCGACGATTTCACTTGGCCGCGCAAGGAGCCCGACTACGGCTTCACGCCGCCTCCGTCCGCTGCGCCGGCGACCCCGCCGGCGCCTTCACCCGTGCGTCGCAACCCGCGCCTGGGCTCGCGGGAGTAAGGGCGCGCTCAGCGCCCGAATTTCGCCTTCGCTTCCACCCGGCGTGCATGCAGGATGGGCTCGGTGTAGCCGTTGGGCTGCTCGCGACCCTTGAACACGAGATCGCACGCCGCCTGGAACGCGACCGACGCTTCGAAGTGAGGCGCCATCGGGCGATAAAGCGGATCGCCCGCATTCTGCTTGTCCACCACCGCCGCCATGCGCTTCATGGTTTCCATCACCTGCGCCTCGCTCGCCACGCCGTGACGCAGCCAGTTGGCGATGTGCTGGCTGGAGATGCGCAGCGTGGCGCGATCCTCCATCAGCCCGACGTTGTTGATGTCCGGCACCTTGGAGCAGCCGACGCCCTGGTCGATCCAGCGCACGACGTAGCCCAGGATGCCCTGCGCGTTGTTGTCGAGCTCCTTCTGCACGTCTTCGGGCGACCAGTTCACCCGGTCTGCCACCGGGAACATCAGGATCGCATCGAGCGAGGCCCGCGGCCGCTTGGTGAGTTCCGCCTGCCGATTCGCCACGTCCACCTTGTGGTAGTGCATGGCATGCAGCGTCGCCGCGGTGGGCGAGGGCACCCAGGCCGTATTGGCACCTGCCATCGGATGCCCGATCTTCTGCTCCATCATGTCGGCCATGCGGTCAGGCATAGCCCACATGCCCTTGCCGATCTGCGCGTGGCCCGGCAGCCCGCACAACAGCCCCACGTCGACGTTGTTGTCTTCGTAGGCCTTGATCCACTGGGTTGCGCGCATGTCCGCCTTGCGGATCATGGCGCCGGCTTCCATCGAGGTATGCATCTCGTCGCCCGTGCGATCGAGGAAGCCCGTGTTGATGAAGCACACGCGATGCTGCGCGGCACGGATGCATTCCTTGAGGTTCACGGTCGTGCGCCGCTCCTCGTCCATGATGCCGATCTTCAGCGTGTAGCGCTTCAGTCCCAGCGCGTCCTCGGTGCGATCGAAGAGGTCGTTGGCGAACGCCACCTCCTCCGGCCCGTGCATCTTCGGCTTCACGATGTAGACCGAGCCCTTGCGGCTGTTACGCACGCCACCGGCGCCCTTGAGGTCGTGCATGGCGATGAGCGACGTCACCATCGCATCGAGAATGCCTTCCGGCGCCGGCTGACCGGCTGCGTCCAGCACGCTCGTGTCCATCATCAGATGGCCGGTATTGCGGATCAGCATCAGGCTGCGTCCATGCAGCGTCACGCTGCCGCCGTTGGGCGCGGTGTAGCTGCGGTCGGGATTGAGCTTGCGCGTCATCATGCGCCCGCCCTTCTCGAAGGTGTCCGCCAGCGTGCCCTTCATCAGGCCGAGCCAATTGCGATAGGCCCCCACCTTGTCGTCGGGATCGACAGCGGCGATAGAGTCCTCCAGGTCGATGATGGTCGAGACGGCGGCTTCCAGAATGACATCTGCGATGCCGGCAGGATCGCCCTTGCCGATGTTGCTCGCCTTGTCGATGACGATCTCGGCATGCAGCCCGTTGTGCTTGATGAGGACGGCCGAAGGCGCATCAGGGCTGCCTTTGTAACCGGCGAACTGCCCCGCGTTGGCAAGTGACGCAGAGGCGGTGCCTGCGCTCACCATGAGGGCGCCGCCCTTGACGGCGAGGGCCGTCACGCTGGCCCATTTGGCCCCGGCAGTCAGCGGCGCGATCTCGTCGAGAAGCGCCTTCGCGTAGGCGATCACCTTCGCCCCGCGTACGGGGTTGTAGCCGCCGGCCCGCGTCGCACCACCATCCTCGGAAATCACATCCGTGCCGTAGAGCGCGTCGTAGAGGCTGCCCCAACGGGCGTTAGCGGCATTGAGCGCATAGCGGGCGTTGGTGATGGGCACCACGAGCTGCGGTCCCGCGATCGAGGCGAACTCCTCGTCGACATTCGCCGTATCCACCTTGAAGTCCGGGCCTTCGGGCACCAGGTAGCCGATCTCCGTCAGGAAGGCCTTGTAAGCCGCCAGGTCGAGCGGCTTGCCCTTGTTTGCGACGTGCCACGTGTCGATCTTCGCCTGGATGTCGTCGCGCTTGGCGAGCAGGGCTCTGTTACGCGGCGCAAGCTCGTGCACGATTCCGGACAGGCCCTTCCAGAACTGGTCGGCGGTCACATCCAGGCCCGGCAGCACCTCTGTATTCACGAAATCATAGAGCACCTTGGCAACGCCCATGCGCTCGATCGTAACGCGTTCAGTCATGATGTCTCCTGTGGTCATCGGGGCGCGCGCGTGCAGCGGCGCCGGAAATTGGTGCATCGGCAGGTAACGTTCAGTGGGATCACATGGATCTGCCGGCTTTCGCAGCAAGCCCAAGCTCTTCACCGGAAGGCAGCGGCGACAGGTATGTCGCGACGAGGTCTGCCGAGACCTCGGCCAGCGTGGCAGGCTGCCATTTCGGCTTCCGGTCCTTGTCAACGATCAGGGCGCGCACGCCCTCGGGGAACTCGCCGTCTTCGAACAGGCGGCACACCAGCCGGTACTCGACGTCGAGCGCGGCTTCCAGCGACGGCAGCGAACGCGCCTGGCGGATGGCTGCAAGCGCCAGCGTCACGGCCTTGGGCGATTTCGCAAGCAGCGATGTGCGTGTCTTCTCGGCCCATGCACTGCCATCCGCCGCAAGCGCCGCGAGGATGGCGTCGATGCTGTCATGCGAGAACGGCTTCTCGATCTGCGGTGCAAGTGCCTGCAGGGCCCCGGGCTCCGCTGTGGCAGCGTGACGCCCGATGACGCTAGCGATGGGCCCCGCGGCTGCATCGCAGATCCCGGCCTTCAGGCTGTCGAGCCGCGCGCCAGGCACGAACGTGTCGCCGAAACCCGCATAGATGGCATCGGCCGCCTTCATGGGTTCGCTCGTCAGGCCCAGATAGACGCCCACTGACGCGGGCCCATGGCCCAGCAGCCAGGTTCCGCCCACGTCCGGGATGAGCCCGATCGTGGTTTCCGGCATGGCAAGGTGCGACCGCTCCGTCACGATGCGATGGCTGGCATGGCTGGAGACGCCGATGCCTCCACCCATCACGATGCCGTCCATGACGGCAACGTACGGCTTGGGGTAGCGCTTGATCAAGGCATTGAGGTGATATTCGTCGGACCAGAATTTCCGAGCAAATTGAGAGCCTTGCGTGCGGCTGTCATAGAGCGTGCGCACGTCTCCGCCGGCGCACAGGGCCCGCTCTCCGGTGCCGTCCAGAAGCACCACCTCGACGGCCGGATCATGCACCCAGGCCTTCAGCGCCTCCCACATCGCCACGACCATCCCGTATGTCAGCGCATTGAGCGCCTTGGGCCGGTTCAGCGTTATGCGGCCGGCGCGTCCCTCGCGCCGGATCAGGATGTCCTCGTCGGCAGTCGCAGTCATGCGCAGTCCCGTCTTTGTCGTTGCTGCCCAGGGAATTGGCCACGCCCATGCCGTGCCGCAATGGCAGTGGCTACGGAAAGGCCTTATAGTGGAGCCCATGACCGTTTGGCAGAAAATTTCCGGCATTGCGACGGCCGTCAGCGATGCCGGCGGGACGCTTTTGGGTGAACTGGCCGCCGTGCTCGGCCTGGACCGGACCTCCAATCCCGAGAAGGGCATCACCTTCACCATCGCGGTCATCGCCCTGGCTGCCAAGATGGCCAAGGCCGACGGGGTCGTGGTGCCGATCGAGGTGGAGACCTTCCGCAAGGTCTTCTCATTCGCCGCCGATCAGGAGCGCAACGTCGCCCGCGTTTTCGATCTCGCCAAGCAGGACGTGGCGGGGTTCGACTCCTATGCCGAGCAGGTCGCGGGCCTTCTGAAGGACGACCGCAAGCTTCTGCAGAACGTGCTCGAGGGCTTGATGCTGGTAGCCATCGCCGATGGCATCGTGCATCCGAAAGAGAACGAATACCTTTCCGCCGTGGCCACTCGTTTCGGCTTCACCGACAGCCAGTTTCGCCTGTTCCGGGCCCGCTTTGTGAAGGACGTGGAAAGCCCTTACGAGCTCCTGCGTCTCGAGCCCACCGCCAGCGATGCCGAGGTCAAGGCCCGCTACCGGCAGCTCGTCGTCGATAACCATCCCGACCGCCTCATGGGCCGCGGCGTGCCGCCCGAGTTCGTGGCGGTTGCCACCCGCAAGATGGCCGCCATCAACGCTGCCTACGACGTCGTCGCCAAGGAACGCGGCCTTTGATCCGCGCCCCTGATACCCCGCTGGTCCATGCCTTGCATCCCTCGCCCAACTTCGGCGAGCGCAAGGGCACCAATCCGCCGAGCATCCTTCTCCTGCACTACACCGGTGTCGAAAGCGCGGCCGCCGCCATTGCCTGGCTCGCCAACCCCAAGAGCGAAGTGTCCTGTCACTATGTCGTCGACGAGACGGGGCGCATCACACAGATGGTCGCTGAGGAAAAGCGCGCCTGGCACGCAGGTGCTGGCGCATGGGCTGGCGACACCGACATCAACTCGAGCTCCATCGGCATCGAGATCCACAATGTTGGTCACGCGGCCGGCTATCCGCCGTTCCCTTCGCCGCAGATCGCGGCCGTCATTGCCCTGTCCCGCGATATCATCGCCCGACGCTTCATCAGGCCGGAGCGCGTGCTGGCGCATTCGGATGTGGCCCCGAGCCGCAAGATCGACCCTGGCGAAAAGTTTCCCTGGGGCGAGCTGGCGCGTGCCGGGGTCGGCCATTGGGTTTCGCCGGCGCCTGTCCGGTGCGACGATCCCGGACTGGGCAAGGGCGCGCAGGGCCCGCTCGTTGCCGAGATGCAGACGATGCTCAAGAACTACGGGTACGCTGTCGAACCGTCTGGCCAGTTCGACGACGCTACGCAGTTCGTGGTCACGGCGTTCCAGCGCCATTTCCGGCCCGCCCGCGTCGATGGCCGCATCGACCAGTCCACCATCACCACCTTGCAATCACTCAGCGCTGCTTTGCCCCGCGAACCGATGATCTCGTGAGCGAACCTGCTATGCAAAGCTCCCTGAACGATGGGTCGTCTGGAACGGGCATCGAGGAACCTCGCTCGCGCCCCCGGGCACGCCAACAAGGTCCAAGGACAAGGACTGCATGACCGCCACCCGAAAGCTCGCGCCGCCGAAGGCCGCCACGCATCTCGATCTCACGGCAATTCTCGTCGTGGTCGCGTGCTGTGCCTGCTGGGGCCTGGGACAAGTGGCCGTGAAAGTGGCCAACTCCGGCATCTCGCCGGTGCTGCAGGCGGGGCTGCGCTCGGTCTTTTCGGGCTCGCTGCTGTTCCTGTGGGCGCGCTTCCGCGGCATCCCGCTGTTCGAGAAGGACGGCACCTTGTGGCCTGGCATCGTCTGCGGCGTTCTGTTCGCCGCGGAGTTCCTGCTGCTGTACGTAGGCATCGACAAGACGGCCGCATCCCGTGGCATCGTGTTTCTCTATACGGCGCCGTTCGTGGTCGCCTTCTGCGCCCATTTCCTCATCCCTGGCGACCGGCTCGACCTGCCGAAGTTCGTGGGCCTCGCCGCAGCCTTCCTGGGCGTGGCGATCGCCATGGGTGAGAGCGCGGCCACCCCTGGCAGGCCCACGCTCCTCGGCGACCTCCTGTGCTTTGCTGCGGCTGTTTTGTGGGGCATCACCACCATCGTCGTGCGCACCACCCCGCTCAAGGCAGCTTCGGCGGAGAAGACGCTGCTGTACCAGCTGGCCGTCTCGGGTGCCATTCTGGTGCCTGCGTCCCTGCTCATGGGCGAGCCGGGCATAACCGACCTTCGCCCAGCCGTGGTGATCTCGTTCGCCTACACCTTCATCGCCGTCGCCTTCATCAGCTTCACGGCGTGGTTCTGGCTCGTGCGCAACTATCCGCCGACACGCCTCTCGGCTTTCACGTTTCTCACGCCTGTCATGGGTGTGATCGCAGGAAACCTCTTGCTGGGCGAGGCATTCACGGCCTCACTGGCCGCATCCCTGCTGCTCATCGCTGCCGGCATCTATCTCGTCAACCGCACGCCGGCCGCCAAGGCGGGGCCTTAATCCATCGTCAACGCGACGCGGCCGATGGCTGTCCGCGACGAAAGCATCTCCATTGCCTTAACGATCTGATCGAGCGGAAATGTAGCGCTCACATACGGGCGGATCTTGCCGGCGTCTGCCCAGGCGAGGATTGCCGCAGTCTCGGCCTTCCGCATCGCGGGGTCGTGGCGGCCCGCTTCGCCAGCCCGGATGCCGAGCACGTTGGCACCTTTGAGCAGAATGCGATTGGCCGCGTAGGCGGGAATGCCGCCGCCAGCGAAGCCCGCCACCAAGAGCCGGCCACCGAACGCCAGGCTCCGCAGCGCCTCCTCCTGCGCGAGACCCACCGGATCAAGGATGACGTCGGCACCGCGGCCCTTCGTGATGTCCTTGATTGCGTCCGAAAGCGGCGCCGCGGTGGGATCCACCACGTGTGCCGCGCCCTTCACGCGCGCAGCCGCGCGCTTGGCTTCACTCGATGCCACCGCGATCACGCGCGCCCCGAGCAGCCGGCCGATCTCCACGCTCGCAAGGCCGACACCGCCACCGGCGCCCAACACGACGAGCGTCTCGTCCTTCAGCACCTTGCCGCGCGTCGCCAGTGCATGAAACGCCGTGATGTGTCCCACCATCAGCGTTGCAGCTTCCACATGCGTCAGTCCGAGCGGAACAGGCAGCACATCGTGCGCGCTCACCACGGCTTCCTCGGCGTAGGCGCCCGTGCGCATCCGCACGATGACCCGCGCCCCGAGCCCCAGATCTCCCACGCCTTCGCCGACCTCGATGATTTCGCCGGCCGCTTCCACCCCCGGCACGAACGGCAGGGCGGGCTTGTGCTGGTAAAGACCCTGCACCATCAGCACGTCGGGAAAGTTGATGCCGGCGGCCCGCAGCGCCACGCGCACCTGGCCGGGCTTCAATGCGGGCCGGCTCAGAAGCCGGAGGACCAGCAGGTCGGGGGGGCCCAGCGTGTCGCAGACAGCCGCGCGATAGGTGACGTTCGCCATTTCGGGTGTGTCGTTCCTGCTATCGTCCCGCCTCGCGGAGTGCGGGCCCATGGCCGGCGTCACCCGCGCGTGAGCCACAATGTCAGACCCACCAACGCGCTGTCCATGAATTGTATCTCGATGACCTGCCGCTCGCCCTTGAGCTCGATGTTCATGTTGGCGTTGAAACTGTCGCCCGCCACGCGCACCCTCAGGCTCTTGTCCGTCACTTTTCCGGTCAGGCTTCCGCTCCAGTCACGGGTCAATTCCTTCCACTTGCCCTGGAGCCGCCCTTCCGCGTGCTTGACGTCCGTCTGGACATCGATGCTGCCGGCGGGCGAGGCGCAGCGAATGCTCTGGTGGAGCGCATGCCCTTTCTCTGTCGCTGTATAGGTGACGCGGCATTTCACCTGCTCCGTGGCGCCGTCGCGCACGCCCAGACGACCCTCGCCCACCCAGCGACCTGCATACTTTTCGAACGGCCCTGTGACCTCGTTTGCGGCAAACAGCACACTCGTTGATCCGCACATCAACAGGCAGGCAATGAGCAGGCCTCGCATGCGTCGCTCCGTGCTCGAAAGGGTGATGCTGCAGAATCAGCATCGTACATACTAAGCCGGCTTGGTCGCCCCCGCGATGACCGTGGTGCAACGCCCAGCGACGCATCGCCGCCGATACGCTGCGCAAAGTTTGTCGCACAATCGCTGCCTCAAAATTCCAGATCCAAGCTGGTGACGGTGCGGCGATGAGGCTGCTTTTCATCAATCCCAACACAAGTGCTCACCTCACCGAGATGGGCGCGCGCATTGCCCGCAGCGTGGCGCGGCCCGATACCGAGATCGTGCCGGCAACGGGGCGCTTCGGCGCCCGCTACATTTCCACCCGTGCCGCGGCCGCGATTGCCGGCCATGCGGTGCTCGACGCGTTCGCCCGCGAGGGCCATGGCTCAGATGCGGTCGTGATCGCCTGCTTCGGTGATCCGGGTCTCTTCGCTCTTCGCGAGCTTGCCACAGTGCCTGTGATCGGCATGGCAGAGGCTTCCTGCCACATGGCCTCCACTCTCGGGCGCAAGTTCGCCATTGTCACCGGCGGCCAGGCCTGGGGGCCGATGCTGGAGGAGTTCGTTTCGGCCATCGGCCTCTCGGCCAATCTTGCCGGCGTGCGCACCGTTGCACCCACCGGCGCCGACATTGCCGCCGACCCCGACAAGGCGCTGGCCACACTCACCTCGGTTTGCCGCGACGCGGTCGAGAAGGATGGCGCCGACGCGGTGATCCTGGGTGGCCTCGGCCTCGCAGGCCTTGCTGAACGCATTGCGCCTGAAGTGCCCGTCCCGCTGATCGATAACGTCGTTGCTGCCATTCGTATGGCAGAGGCTGCGGCCACGCTCGGCGCCAGCAAGGCGCGATCGGGCTCTTTCTCCAAGGGCGAGCCGGTGAAGACGCTTGGCCTTTCAGCCCAACTCGCGGCGCTTTTGGAAGGCCGCGGCTAGAGCTAGCGGGGATTGCGCGCAATGGCCCGTAAAGAGGCCGGCGAGCGCTTCGAGGAGGCAACGCGATGGGCAACGTGCCGTTCAAGTTCGCGGAGTACCCGTTCAAGCCGCGTGTTTACGCCGCGGCGCTGCCGCCCCTCGTCGAAGGGCGGGAGGTTGCGCGCCACCCGGTCGTGATCGCGGGCGGCGGCCCCGTCGGCTTCAGTCTCGCGCTTGGCCTTGCCAACTTCGGCGTGCCTTCGGTGGTGCTCGAGGCGGACGAGCGCGTCTGCATCGGCAGCCGCGCCATCTGCATCTCGCGCCGAAGCCTGGAAATCCTCGCCCGGCTGGGCACGGTCGAGCCATTCCTGCGCAAGGGGCTTGCCTGGACCGGCGGCCGCAGCTTCTACCGCGACACCGAGGTGTTGCACTTCTCCATGCCTCATGACGCACACCAGAAGCTGCCGCCGATGGTGAACATCTCGCAGTACGACATCGAGCAATTCCTGCTCGATCAGTGCCAGAAGCATGCGGGGCTCATCGACATACGCTGGCAGTCACGCGTCTCGTCGGTGAAAGCGGCAGAAACCGGCGTCGAACTGCAGATCGCGACGCCGGAGGCAAGCTACGCCCTCGCGTCCGATTGGCTCGTGGCCTGCGACGGAGGTCGCAGCACCGTGCGCGAGGCACTTGGCGTCGCGCTGGAAGGCACGACCTACGAGGGCCGCTACGTCATCGTCGACATCAAGCTGAAGTCCGACCGCCCCACCGAACGTCTGGCCTGGTTCGATCCTCCGTCGAACCCCGGCTCCACCATCCTCATGCACAAGCAGCCCGATGACGTTTGGCGCATCGATTATCAGCTGCGCGACGACGAGGATCCCGAGGAGGCCGTCAAGCCGCAGAACGTGATCCCGCGTGTCGAGAGCCATCTGCGCATGATCGGCGAAAAAAGCCCGTGGGCCCCGATCTGGATCGCCATCTATCGCGCCCACGCTCTCACGCTGGCAAGCTATCGCCACGGCCGCGTGCTGTTTGCAGGCGATGCGGCGCATCTTGTTCCGATCTTC
Source organism: Hyphomicrobiaceae bacterium (assembly GCA_039808585.1). GTDB lineage: Bacteria > Pseudomonadota > Alphaproteobacteria > Rhizobiales > Hyphomicrobiaceae > AWTP1-13. Next base: position 16,995 of record JBDHTJ010000075.1, read on the forward strand.
GGGGTGCGTGGGCTGAACTCCGGCTTCGACGATGCCGACAACCTCGCCTGGAAGCTGGCAATGACCATCAAGGCGGGCGCCGGCAAGAACCTTCTCGACAGCTATTCCAGCGAACGCGTCGCTGCCACGCACGAGAACCTCGCCTACGGCACCAAGAGCACGGAGTTCATGGCGCCACCGTCGGCGGCCTTCGCGCTGATGCGCGAGGCGGTGTTGAGCCTCGCCGTCAGCCATCCCCAGGTGCGCTCGCTCATCAATCCGCGCCAGACCTCACCTATCGCCTATGAACGCTCGCCCTTGAACCCGCCGGTGAGTGATCGCTTCTCTGCCGGTCCGCCGCCTGGCGCCGTGCTGCCGGAGACGCCTCTCGTGGTGCGGCGCTCAGGAGAAATCCGCGATGCATTCCTGACGGATTTTGCACGTCCTGCCTTCGTCGCGCTCGTTTTCACGGAGGAAGGTTTGCTGCCTGAAGGCTACGGGGACGTTGCCGGGCGCTGCACTGCAGCTGGAATTCCCTTCGAGGCCACGGCCATCGCGGCAGAGCCGCCACAAGATCACGCTCAGGATTGCGCGTGGGACAAGCAGGAGCGCGTGTTCGCCCTGATGGATGCGGCGCCGGGCACCGTTTACCTGCTGCGCCCGGACGGGCACGTGCTGGCGCGATGGAAGCGCGCCCGCACAAGCGCCGTGCGCGAGGCCATCTTCGCCACATTGGGACTTCAGGAGGGGCAGCAATGACCGAGGCGGAGCTCGATGGGGCCTATTCAAGCCTTTGCCGCACCATGTCGAAGTTGGGCGACGCGCAAATGCCGCTCTACCTTGCGCGTTTCGCCCTGCTCGCCATGACCGAGATTGGCGACGCAGGCAAAGTTGCGCGCCTCATCGCCGCTGCTGCGGAGGGCATGCGCCACGCGCCATCTGCCGCGCATCCCGCGCCACCGAAGGGCTGACCCGACTGCCTCTCAGCTGCCTTCGACGAGGTCGGCCTCGCGTTTGAGGATGGCGTTCGCCTTGCCCGCCGGCAACTTGAACTCCCAGCCGGCCGTCTTCTTGTTGATCTCGTCGGCCTGCGCTTTCGCCTCTCCCTCACCCGAAGCGGTGATCGCCGCCCAGGTGTCGTCGCCTGCCTTCTTCAGGCCGAGCGTCACCTTGAGGCCGCCCTCGGCCTCGAGAATGACGGTTCCGGCATCGGCTTGCGCGCCCGCCTCCGCCTTGCGCACGTCATCGAGATCGAGCGACGCGGCAGCCCGCACCACGGCGTCGAGCCCTGCGCTCTCCTTCAGCTTCTTGCCCTCTGGGATCGCTGCAAGGGTGAACTTCGCCGATGCGCCGCCGCCGGCCTCCCGCGCGATCTTCAACGGCTGTTCGCCCGGGATTTCGATGGTGGTCGCGGAGATCTTCGCCACCGGCACATCCAGCACATTGGCCTGCACCCAGTCCTTGATGTTGGGCGAGGCCTCGATATCCGCGCTTGCGAGCCACGTCTGCTCCTCGCCAGGACGCCGCACGTACGTGCCTGAGCGATTGGTACCGAACGCATCGACCCGCTTCTTGCCGACGATCACCTCCGCAAGGGCCGCGCCCTTCTCGTCGCTGAGGCGCACAAGGCGCGACTTGGCCGTCTTCAAGGCAGGGTCCTCGAGTTCCAGAATGCCAAAGCGATCCGGCACGCGCGTCTTCGGCTCCACGAGGTCAGCCTCCGCGAGCTTCACCTGCAGCGCACGTGCAGGTTCCGCTTTCGCGGGATAGCCGCCGCGGTTTGCAAGTGTCCAGTTGGTCCCGCTGCGCGCCAGCTCCACGACCTTTTCGCCCTGGCGGATCTCGATCTTTACGACCCGTTGCCCCTTCGCGCCGAGGTTGGCGACAAGCGGTACGCCCGTTGCCTTGGGCCGCGCCACGCGATTGTTTGCCGAGTAGGCGACGACTGAAATGGTGCCGACGATGACGGTTGCCACCAGAAGGCCTGCGAAGGTTGCGGGCTTCATGCCTTGCCTCCCTTGTCCGCGGCGGCTTGCGCTTTCGATGCGCCCTTGCCGTTTCCGCTCGTGCGTCGCCGCTGCATCACGGCATAGGCGATACCGCCCGCTCCGATCAGCAGAGGCACGAAAGCGATGTTGAAGGCCTGCAGCCAGAATGCCAGTCGGTCGATATCGGCCCGCAGCGCCCGCTTCACCTCGCGCAGGTCGCGTCGCACGTTGAGCATATCGGCACGGAAGCGCTCGATCATGTGGCGATCATTCTCGCTGAGCACCGTTGCAGCCGTCTCGCCGCCGCTTTCCAGCTTGGACAACTGGTCCTGCACTTCCTTCAGCTTCTGCGTCAGGGCGTACTCTTTCTCGCGGTAGGCCCGTTCCGCGTCGCGTCGAATGTTGTTCACGAGCGTGAACGGACGGTCGTCGGCGCCCCGCGCACGCAGCGTGATCAGCGCTTCCGACCCGCCGAGATTGTCGAGTGCGTTCACGACGAACGCCGCATTGCTCGCCGTCGGCAGTGCCACCTGCTGGCCAAGGAAGTCGCGCACCTCCACCCAGAACTGATCGGACAGCATGTCGGTGTCGGCCACGACGATGGCGTTCACCCGGCCCGCCGCCACGTGCTGCTTGCCTGGATCCTTCGGAGCCTCTTTCGCCGCATCCTTGGCGGCGTCCTTTGCCGGCTCCTTGCCTGCATCGGCGGCGTCGGGCTTCTTGTCGTCCTTGCCCTCTTCCTTCTTCTCCTCCGGCTTCGGTGCGCCGTCCGGAAACGCGCTCTTGGCTTCGCCGCCGACGCGTGCAACCAGCATGTAGCGTTTGTTGTCGGGCTTGAAGCCGCGCAGGATCGCCACGGGATCGGGGCTCATTGCGAAGCCTTCCGCCGGAATGAGCGCCGACCGTTGGCTCGACACCAGGATCGGCGTGATTTGCGTCATCGCGCCCTCTGCCTTCTCGAGCGCACCGGGTGTTGCCACGTTGAACACCTTCTCGATGCCGGAGGAGAGCACGTCCTTGGGATCGAAGCTCGCCTTGTCGTAGCTCATCCAGCCGACGTATTCGGTCACCACCGGTCGCGCGCCGGCGCCATACTGCACACGGCGTGCATAGCCCAGGTCACCCAGCACCTGCGCCGGATCGAACGACAGGCCCCAGCCTTTCAGCACCTTGAGGAAGTCGGCGCTGGGCGTTGCCGGCGCCATCATCATCATGCCACCGGCACGGCCGAGTTCTGCCACGGGGTCCACGAAGGCAAGCACCTTGCCGCCCTTCAGCACCCACTGGTCGACCGCGTAGGCCGCTTCCGGCGTCATCTTGTCGGGCTGCACGATCATCAGGATGTCGATGTCCGCCGGCACCTCCTTGATGTCCTGGCCCACGGTCTTCACGTCGAAGAACTCGCGGATCTGCTCCATCATCTGCTGCGGCGGCAGCTGGCGTGGGCCGCCCATCATCGCGGCCATCGGATTGGGATTGGGGCCGCCGTCGAGGGGAATGCCGGAGATCAGGCCCACCACGCGCTTCTTCGGGTTCGAGAGCGTGTAGATGAGCTTTGTGATGTCGTACTCCACGAAGGCCTCGCGATCCGCCGTGAAGAACGGGATCGTCGCCTCGTTGTCCGTCGAGTTCTGGCCAACGAGGCCGAAATAGCCGACCTCGCCTTCCTGGTTCAGCCGTGCGCCGCGCAGGCCTGCGGCCACGGCCCGGTCCTCGGCATCCGAGAAAGGCTCGGGATCGAACACGGAAAGCTCGATCTTGCCGCGCGAGACGTCGCGATATTGCTGCAGCAGGTTCCGCACGCGGTCGAAGTAGCGCTCGTAGGGATTGGCGGCCTCGCCGAGGCGCTTGCTGTAGTAGAGCTTCAAGGTGATCGGCTCGTCGAGCCCTCGGACAATCTCGCGCGTGCCCTTGGACATCGTGAACAGCTTCTGCTGCGTCATGTCCGCCTTCACGTTGCGGAAGGCGCTCGTTGCGAGCAGGTTGACCGATAACAGCAGGACGGCGGCAAGGCCTATGGAGCCCCAGGCCAGACCCGAGCGCGAAAGGCCCGAGACCGCGCGGGTGAGGCGTGCGAACGCCTGCTCCACCGCTTTCAGCACTTTGTCGATTGTGGAATTCACGGGCGTCCCCTCCTTCAATCGGCTTTTTTCAGCTCGACCAGGATGCGGTTGGCGAACAGGGCGAAAAGGATCAGCGATGCGTAGAACACCACGCTCGACAAATCGACGACGCCCTTGGTGATGCGGTCGAAGTGCGTCAGGAAGCTGAGCGACCCCACTGCGGAAAGTACGAAGCCCGGCAGCCACTCGCGCACGTAGTTGAGCACTAGGTCGAGGCCCGCCATCACCAAGAGGAAGCAGATCGTGGCGGCGACGATGAACGCGATCACCTGGTTCTTGGTCACCGAGGAGACGGCCGAGCCGATGGCGAGGAAGGCGCCCGCCATGAGGAACGAGCCGATGTAGCTGAGCAAGATCACGCCGTTATCCGGCGAGCCGAGCACGTTCACCGTGATCCACATCGGGAATGTGAGGACAAGCGCCACGCCGATGAAGGCCCAGGCCGCGAAGAACTTGCCGAGGATCGCCTCCCAGGGCGAGATCGGCAGCGTCATCAAGAGTTCGATGGTGCCAGCCTTGCGCTCCTCCGCCCACAGGCGCATGGCCACGGCCGGCACCAGGAACAGGTAGAGCCATGGATGATACTGGAAGAACGGGTTGAGGTCCGCGATGCTTCTGTCGAAGAAGCCGCCAAGGCGGAACGTGAAGGCACCGGTAAGTGCCACGAAAATCGTGAGGAACACGGCGGCGAGCGGCGTCGCGAAATAGCCGGCAAACTCGCGCTTGGCGATGATCCAGGTGTTGCGGGCGATGTCAGGCATGCGCAGCCTCGTCGGAGGTGGTGATCTGGCGGAAAACCTCGTCGAGATTTCCCCGCTCCATGAAGAGTTCGTCGACCTCGACGGCGTGCCGGCGCAGGTGCTCGGCCACGTCGTGGGCAACGAGCGCCTTGTCCTTGGGAACCGCGCGCAGGCGCACGTGGCCGTTGGCGGTGCCGACCGTGTCGATCCGGGCGAGCCCGGTGATGCCCGAAAGCGCGGCGCGCACGGCCTCCACTTTCTCACCGGGCACGTTCATGGCCACCGCCCCGTGCGAGGGAAGTCGCCGCATCAGGTCCTCTGCCGTGCCATCGGCCACGATGCGTCCCTTGTTGATGATGATGGCGCGCGAGCACACCGCCTCCACCTCTTCCAGGATGTGGGTGGAGACGATGATGGCCTTGTCCGCCGCCATGTCGGCGATCAGCTGGCGCACGTGATGCTTCTGGTTGGGATCAAGACCATCTGTCGGCTCGTCCATGACGAGCACCTGCGGGTCATGCAGGATCGCCTGCGCCATGGCCACGCGGCGCTTGTAACCCTTGGACAGTGTTTCGATGCGTTGGCCCATCACAGAGCGAAGTTCGGTCTTCTCGACGGCCGCCCCCACCCGCTTCAAGGCCTGCGCCTTGTCGAAGCCCCGGATCTCCGCGATGAAGTGCAGGAAATCGCCGGCCGTCATTTCGCCGTAGGCGGGCGCGCCTTCCGGCAGGTAGCCGAGCTTCGCCTTGGCGGCCTTACCGTTCTCGAACATGTCGATGCCAGCGACCCGCACCTTGCCCTCGTCGGGCTCGAGAAAGCCGGTGATCATCTTCATGGTGGTGGATTTTCCGGCCCCGTTCGGCCCGAGAAAGCCAAGCACCTCTCCCTTTCTCACCGTCAGCGAGATGCCGTCGACGGCGGCAATGGCGCCGAAGCGTTTCTTGAGGCCCGTGGCCTCGATCAAAACGGCCATGCGTCTTCCTCCGATCCGCAACCGCTCGCGGTGTGATGGCGATGAATTTCCCCGCCGGAGCCGCCCCGGCCCTTGCTGGAGCGGCGCCGCTAGCTTGAATTCCGCTGCTCTCGCCGCGACTGGCGATTGATTTTGAGCAGATTTCAGCCTTCGGCGGCCTAGATAAGTCCACTGGTAGCAGTGTCAAGGGCAGAGCGCTAACGCCAACTAGTGTGAT
>JBDHTJ010000076.1:0-22937 GCA_039808585.1 Hyphomicrobiaceae bacterium
GCGTTCTCGGGGATGTCGTCCAGATGGCAGGCCGCGCTATGGCCGTTGCCGACGGGGCGCAGCACCGGTTCCTCCTTCGAGCAGCGGTCGAAGGCAAACGGGCAGCGCTTGTGGAAGCGGCAGCCGGAGGGCGGATTGATGGGGCTCGGCACGTCGCCCTTGAGGATCATCCGCTGGCGGGCCGCGCCGGGCTCGGGCACGGGAACAGCGGAGAGCAGGGCCTTGGTGTAGGGATGGCGCGGATTGCCAAAGATCTCGCGCTTGCCTGCCACCTCGACGATCTTGCCGAGATACATCACCGCGACGCGGTGGGTCATGTGCTCGACCACCGCTAGGTCGTGGCTGATGAAGAGCAGCGCAAGGCCCAGCTCTTTTTGCAGCCTCTCGAGAAGATTGATGATCTGGGCCTTCACGGAGACGTCGAGGGCAGACACTGCCTCGTCGCAGACGATGAGATCCGGATTGCTGGCGAGCGCGCGTGCGATGCCGACGCGCTGACGCTGGCCCCCGGAGAACTCGTGAGGGTAGCGCTTGCCGGCATCCTTGGGCAGGCTGACGCGCTCCAGAAGCTCTGCCACCAGCTTGTCGATGTCGGCTTCGGAAGAGGCCATGCCGAAGTTGCGCAGCGGCTCGGCGATGATCTCGCGCACGCTCATGCGCGGGTTGAGGCTGGAGAAGGGATCCTGGAACACTACCTGCAGCCGCTTGCGGATGGGGCGCAAGGTGCCGGCGGACAAATCGTCGATGCGCTGGCCGTCGAGCACGATCTGGCCTGCCGTGATGTCGAAGAGGCGCAGCACGGCCTTGCCGACCGTGGACTTGCCGCAGCCGGATTCCCCCACGAGCGCCAGCGTCTCGCCGCGCGCGATGTCGAAGGAGACGCCATCGACGGCGTAGACGAAACCCTTCGCGCCGCCGAGCAGGCCGCCGCGCAAGGGATAGTGCTTTTTGAGGTCGTGCACCTGGAGGAGGGGCTGGCTCATGCGCTGGCTGCCTCCGTCGGGGCGTGATGGCAAGCGGCGTAGTGCCCGTCGGCCTTCTTCTCGAAAGCGGGTGCGATGCTGCGGCACACGTCGGTGACCTTGGTGCAGCGGCCGGCGAAGACGCAGCCCTCGATGCGCTGCTTGAGGCTGGGGACGAGGCCCGGAATCTCGGCGAGCTTGCCTTGCTCGCCCGCGAGCGACGAGCCGAGCTTCGGCACGGCGCCCAGCAGGCCTTGCGTGTAGGGGTGGCGGGGCGTGCGGAAGAGCTTGGCGACGGGTGCCTCTTCCACCTTGCGGCCGGCATACATGACGACGACCTGGTCGGCGACTTCGGCCACGACGCCCAGGTCGTGGGTGATGAGCATGATGGCGGCGCCGACGCGCTGCTTCAGCTCGCGCATGAGATCGAGGATTTGCGCCTGGATCGTTACGTCGAGCGCCGTGGTCGGCTCGTCGGCGATGAGAAGCTTCGGATTGCAGGCGAGCGCGATGGCGATCATGACGCGCTGGCGCATGCCGCCGGACAGCTGGTGCGGGTACTCCCCCAGGCGCCGCTTGGGTTCCGGGATGCCGACGAGGTTGAGCATCTCCAGCGCGCGAGCCTGCGCGGCCTTGCGCGAGAGGCCCTGGTGAAGACGCAGCGTCTCGCGGATCTGGCGGCCGACGGTGAGCACCGGGTTCAGGCTCGTCATCGGCTCCTGGAAGATCATCGAGATCTCATTGCCACGGATGGCGCGCAGCTCGCGCTGGGAGATCTCGAGAAGGTTGCGGCCTTCGAAGCGGATGCTGCCGGCGATCTTGCCAGGCGGCTCCGGTATGAGGCGCAGGATCGACATGGCGGTGACGGACTTGCCGCAGCCGGATTCTCCCACAATGGCGAGCGTCTGCCCCGCCTCGATCTTGAGGGACAGGCCGTCCACGGCACGCAGCACGCCATCGGGTGTGCGGAAGTGGGTTTGAAGCTGGTCGACCTCGAGCAACGCCATCGGTCAGAGCCTCTTGGCCAGACGCGGGTCGAGCGCGTCACGCAGGCCATCACCCAGGAGGTTCACGGCGAGGACGGTGATCGAGAGGAAGATGGCCGGGAAGAGGATGATGTAGGGCTTCACCTGCCAGAGCGTGCGGCCATCGGCCATGATGTTGCCGAGCGAGGGAATGATGGGCGGCGTGCCGGCACCGATGAAGGACAGGATCGACTCCGTGATCATGGCGCTGCCGCAGATGTAGGTGGCCTGCACGGTCAGCGGCGCCACCGTGTTCGGAAGGATGTGGCGGAAGATGACGCGGAAGGTGTTGGAGCCGGCGGCAATGGCGCCTTCGACGTAGGGCTGCTCGCGCAGAGACAGGACCACGCCGCGAACGAGGCGGGACACGCGCGGGATCTCGGCAATGGTGATTGCCATGATGACGTTCTCGACGCTCGCCCTGGTCAGGGCCATGAGCGCGACGGCGAGCAGAATAGGCGGTATCGACATCAGGCCGTCCATCATGCGCATGATGATGGTGTCGAGGGCGCGGATGTAGCCCGACACGACGCCGATGAGGAGGCCGACGATAGAGGCGAAGACCGCCGTCAAGAAGCCGACGAGAAGTGATACGCGCAGGCCATAGAGCACGCGGGAGTAGATATCGCGGCCGTAGGCGTCGGTGCCGAACCAGTACATCGCCGAGGGCTCACGGGTGCGGCGGGCGGGCGCGAGGGCCGTCGGGTCGGTGGTGCCGAGAAGGGGCGCAAAGATGGCGAGGACCACCACGATCGCCAGCAGCACGAGGCCGATTGCCAGCGTGGGATTGCGATAGGCGAAGCCCATGATGCCTGTCCGCCGCTTCACGGGCGACAGGATGTCCGGCATCAGGGGGGCCGCGGCAGGGGCGCTACGCCCGGGGCTCGAAAGCACGTCGGTCAATAGCGGATCCTCGGATCGACAAGGGTGTAGATCAGATCCACCGCCAGGTTCACGAGAACGTAGACGAAGGAGAACATAAGGACGATGCCCTGGATCAGCGGATAGTCGCGACGGACGATGGCGTCGATCGTCAGGCGACCGAGGCCCGGGATGGCGAAGACGCTTTCAGTGACGACGGCGCCGCCGATGAGGAGCGCGACGCCGATGCCGATGACGGTGATGATGGGTACAGAGGCATTCTTCAAGGCGTGCAGGAAAAGTACGCCGCCCTCGTTCAGGCCCTTGGCGCGCGCGGTGCGGACGTAATCCTGGCTCAGAACTTCGAGCATCGTGGCACGCGTGATGCGGGCGATGAGCGCGATGTAGACGAAGCCCAGGGCGATGGATGGCAAGATCAGGTTCTCTAACCAGGGCCAGAAGCCCTTCGAAATGGAGGTGTAGCCTTGCACAGGCAGCCAATCGAGCTGCAGGGCGAAGACGTAGGCGAGCAGGTAGCCCACCACGAACACCGGCACGGAGAAGCCGAGCACTGCGAAACCCATGAAGGATCGGTCGATCCAGGTGCCGGACATCCAGGCTGCAATCACGCCGATAGGGATGGCGACAAGCACGGACAGGATTAGCGTCACCACCATGAGCGAGACGGTGGGCTCGATGCGCTGGACGATGAGCTCAGACACGGGGAGCCCCGTGAATATGGAGCGTCCGAGATCGCCCCGCATCACTTGCCAGGTCCATTCCGTGAAGCGCGTGATGAAGGGGCGGTCCAGGCCGAGGTTCTTGCGGATCTTCTCCACGTCCTCGGGTGACGCCTGGTCCCCGGCGATGACGGCAGCCGGGTCACCAGGCGCGATGTAGAGCAGCGAAAAGACGAACAGTGCCACGAACGCCATCACCGGAATGGTGGCGAGCGTGCGCTTCAGGACGTAACCGAGCATCGGCTCTCCGCTTGCAAGGTTACGTCCGGTAGGGCTGCTGTCCTCACGCGCATGTCAGGCCTTTTTCACGTCCCAGAACCAGGGAAGCGGTCCGGACGTGATGCCGGAGAGGTTGGACCGCCAAGCCTGGTAGGCCAAGAAGAAGCCCGTCGGCAGGTAGGTGACGTGCTGCATGCCCATCTGGTTGACTTTGGCGATGACCGCCTTCTCCTCGTCGAGGGTCTTGGCGTCATACCAGGCCGAGATTTCCTTCTCGATCTCGGGATTGTCGGGCCAGCCGAACCAAGCCTTCTCGCCGCCAGTGCGGATGCCGATGTTGCCCACCGGCGAAACGCAGTCGGCGCCGGCGTGCCAGGTGTGGAACATGCCCCAGCCACCCTTGCCAGGCTCATTCTTGGAGGCGCGGCGCTGGCCAACGGTGCCCCAATCGGTGGCGACGAAGTCGACGTTCATGCCGATCTTCTTCAGGAGGTCGGCCGTGATCTCGCCTTGCGCCTTGGTGATCGGCTGGTCTTGCGCGACGACGCAGGTGACCGGCATGCCATTGTAGCCGGCTTCCGCCAGAAGTTTCTTCGCGCCTTCGATGTCGCGCTTGCCCTTCAGCACGTCGCCACCGGCTTCCGTGTATAGAGGCGAGCCGGGCGTGAAGAAGCTGGCGCTGGACTTCCAGAGCGCATCGTCGGAGCCGACGATGGCGCGCATATAGTCTTCCTGGCTCAGCGCCATCTGCACGGCCCGGCGCACGCGCACGTCGTTGAAGGGCGGGTGCATGTGGTTCAAGCGGAACGAGCCGATGTTGCCGAGCGGATCGGCGATGTCGACCTTGATGTTGCGATTACGCTTGAGCACGGGCACGAGGTCGGACAAGGGCGTCTCCCACCAGTCGACCTCGCCGTTCTGCAGGGCGGCGGAGGCGGTGGCGGGGTCGGGCATGATGATCCACTCGATGCGATCGAAGTGGATCACCTTGCCGCCGGCCATCCAGCTCGCCGGCTCGTTGCGGGGCGCGTAGTCCTTGAACTTCTCGAATACAGCCAGCGCGCCTGGCTTCCATTCGGAGCGGCCGAACTTCATCGGGCCGGAGCCAATGTATTCCTCGATCTGCTTGAAAGGGTCAGTCTTGGCGATGCGCTCGGGCATGATGAAGCACATCGGCGTGCCGACCTTGCCGAGAGCGAGCAGCATCTTCGGATAGGGCTTGGACAGCTTCCAAACGACGGTCTTGTCGTCGGGAGCGCTGAGTTCGTTCTGGATCGCCTTGATCATCAGGCCCATGGGATCGCGGGCCGACCAGCGCGTGAGGCTCGCCACCACGTCCTTGGCGAGCACGGGCTCACCATCGTGGAACTTGAGGCCCGAGCGAAGCTTGAAGGTCCAGGTAAGGCCGTCGGAGGAGACCTCCTCGCCTTCTACCATCTGCCGCTGCGGCTGGAGCTTGGAGTCCATACCGTAAAGCGTATCCCAGACGAGCTGGGAGGCGTTGCGCACCACATACTGGGTGCCCCAGATGGGATCGAAGTTGGCGAGGTTCGCCTGCGGCACGAATTTCAGGACCGAGGCGCCTTGCGCGATTGCGGGGGCCGCAAGCTGACCGCTTGCAGCCAATGCACCGACTGCACCAGCGCCCTTCAGGACGGTTCTGCGTGAAATGCTCACTCTTTAGCTCCTTTGCCCGATAAAAAAGCAGCGCGGACCAGGTAGGCCAGTGGACGCCACTTCGTAGATTCTGGTTTGGCTGTTCCTAGATATGCGAAACTGAGGTCCCTCGCGTCCTTGCCCGTTCAATAAAGCATGCTTTATGCCAGTGACAAAGGCCTGGCGCTTTCTCTGGAGCAAGGGAATTGCCAAGGGGTTGATGTTGCCAAAGGCCACGATGGCCTTGGAGGCAATAAAAAGGACGCGACCCGGCTTTGAGCGGGCGCGTCCTTAGGGGGACAGGACTTGGAAGCGCTCGGGCCTCAGGCCCCGCACTTCTTCATGAGATCATCCATGGCGCCGTGGTAATCCTTGGCGTCAGGGGAATTCTCGGCGATGTCGTCGCCGGCGGCCCAGGCCTTCTCGAAGTCGGGACCCAGCTGCTTCATCAGCGCGTCGATCTTGGCATCGGCGGCCTTGTCTTCCTTCTCGCCGGCCTGTGACATGACCTTCGTCATCTCGCAGAACGTCTTCATCCTGGCGTTGTCTCCGGCCATTGCCTTGAAGAGCTTGATGGCAGAATCGACTTTCGGGCTCGCGGCGAAGACCGGCGACGAGGCAAAGCTGGCGGCGAGGGCCGCGACGAGTATGCGCCGCATGGGGCGGTGCTCCTGATTGTTGGACACGGATCATAACTTACGACGCGACCATGGCTACAACTCGGCGGTGAGATAAACCCTGGTTCATGCGCCTGTCCCCCACTATGTGGCTGTCGTGCCCCCGTGAGCCGGCGGCGCCCATAGGGGACTTTTCAGCGCGGGTCGGCGTGGAACTCGTTGACAAACGAGGTGCGCCTCGACAATAGTGCGCGCCACTCAGGGGCGGCCCTCAAAGGCCGCGCCCCGCATTGGCGTTGTCGCTATTCCATCCGGAATGGGCCCCGCCAGCGAAATCATCAGGGATTTCAACTATGTACGCTGTCATCAAGACGGGCGGCAAGCAGTACCGTGTGGCTGCCGACGACGTCCTCACCATTGAGAAGGTCGCAGGCGAAGCAGGCGGCAAGGTGGAGTTCGGCGAGGTGCTGATGCTTGGTGGCTCCGGAGAGCCCAAGCTGGGCAAGCCCGGCGCTCCGTTCGTCGCGGGGGCAAAGGTCGTTGCCGAGATCGTCGAGCAGGGCCGCGGGCCGAAGGTCATCGCGTTCAAGAAGCGCCGCCGCAAGAACTCGCGCCGCAAGCGCGGTCATCGGCAGGAGCTGACGACGGTACGCATCAAGGAGATCGTGGCCTAACGAGGCTGCGGGCCGCTGATACAGGGTTAACGTGACATGGCACAAAAGAAGGCAGGCGGCTCGTCCAGGAACGGCCGCGACAGCGCAGGCCGGCGTCTCGGCGTGAAGCGCTACGGCGGGCAGCAGGTGCTGGCCGGCAACATCCTCGTCCGTCAGCGCGGCACGAAGGTGCATGCGGGGCCGAACGTGGGCATGGGTACCGACCATACCCTGTACGCCAAGGTGGACGGCGAGGTGGCCTTTGCCACCAAGGCTGGAGGCCGGGTTTACGTGTCGGTGAAGCCGGTATTGGCCAAGGTCGAAGCGGCCGAATAAGCGCCGCCTCAAGCAATTCCTGCGTCTCATCCGCTGCAGGGATTGACGATCCCGGCGACGCGGCACACGTTGGCGTCATGGCCAAGTTGCACACCGAGCGGCTGACGCTTCGCCCCTTCCGTCGCGGCGACGCCTGCGAATTTGCGCGTCTGGCCGGTGACTGGGCCGTCGCCTCCATGACGAGCGACATTCCTCACCCCTTGGCGGCAGAGCAAGCGACGCTGTGGCTGTCGCCGGTGAAGGGCGAGGTTCGGTTTGCCATCGAATACAGCGGTGAACTCATAGGTGGCGCGGGCTTCTATCGCCGTCCCTCGGGCTCGGCAGAACTGGGCTTCTGGCTGGGGCAGGCGTGGTGGGGACGCGGCTTCGCGACGGAGGCTACGCGCGAAGTTGTACGATACGGCTTTCTGCGGCAACGCGTGCCGATGTTCACCTCGGCCCACTTCGCGGACAATGACGGCTCGCGCAATGTACTCAACAAGCTGGGGTTCCAGCCAGGGGGGGAATGCGAGATAGCTTGCGTGGCGCGAGGCGAGAGCGTGCGCTCCATGACCTATTGGCTGGACCGAAAGCATGCCCAGCGCGCCATCCCGGGCCTGACAAAGGGCGCCGCGCCGATGGATCGCTTGCGCGACCTCGTGGGATGGGCACGGCGCAGCCTCGACCGCGGCAGAGAGCCCAGCGTCTCCTAGTGTCCTGATCGCGAAATTCGTCTCGTTCTATGGCGCGCTCGGAACGAATTTCGCGATCTGGCGGACACTAGCAAAATCAATGACCTAGTGTGATTCAGATCGAGAAGTCCGTCTCTCTAGCCTGCAGCAAAGTATGTAACGGACTTCTCGATCATCATACTAGGAAGCCTCACGCTTCCCGACCCGAAAGCCAAGTTTCAATGAAGTTCCTCGACCAGGCCAAGATCTACGTGCGCTCCGGAGACGGCGGCAATGGTGCCATCTCGTTCCGGCGAGAAAAGTTCATCGAGTTCGGCGGGCCGGACGGTGGGGATGGCGGCAAGGGCGGTGACGTCGTGGTGTCGTGCGTGGCCAACCTCAATACTCTCATCGACTATCGCTATCGCCAGCACTTCAAGGCCGGCACCGGCCAGGGCGGCATGGGCAAGAACCGTGCGGGGGCTTCGGGCGACGACGTTGTGATCGCGGTGCCGCCCGGCACGCAGATCTATGGCGAAGACCAGGAAACGCTGATCGCCGAATTGATGGAGCCGGGCAACCGGTTCGTGCTCGCCAAGGGCGGCAACGGCGGGTTCGGGAATGCCCACTTCAAGTCGCCGACGAACCAGGCGCCGCGGCACGCCAATCCGGGACAGCAGGGGCAGGAGCTGACGGTGTGGCTGCGCCTCAAACTCATTGCGGATGCGGGCATCATCGGGCTGCCGAACGCGGGCAAGTCGACGTTTCTCGCTGCTGTGAGTGCCGCAAAGCCAAAGATCGCGGACTATCCCTTCACCACGCTGCATCCGAATCTGGGTGTCGTACGTACGCCTGGGCGCGACTTCGTGCTGGCTGACATTCCGGGGCTGATTGAGGGTGCGCACGACGGAGCCGGCCTCGGCACGCGCTTCCTTGGCCATGTCGAGCGCTGCCGCGTGCTTCTGCATCTCGTCGATGCCACGCAGGAGGACGTCGCCGAGGCCTATCGAACGGTGCGTGCTGAGCTCAAGGCCTATGGCGCGGGGCTCGAGAAGAAGAAGGAGATCGTGGCGCTTTCGAAGATCGATGCGCTCGACGAAGAGACGATCGCCCAGCGCGCGGCGGAATTGAAGGCGGTCGCGCGCAAGAAGCCGCTGCTGCTGTCGGCAGTTGCGCAGAAGGGCACGGCGGAGGCGTTGGCGGCGCTGGCGCGGGAGATCGTGCGCGCGGATACGAAGGAAGCGGCCGAGGCGGAAGAGGCAAGTCCGCGCGAGCCCTGGCAACCCTGACGCGCGCCTTATCGATCGGGATTACGATGCAGGCCCAGCGCGTTGCCCCAGGCGGTTATCGCCAGAGCAGCAGCAATGCCTGCGGAAGCCGCGAACAGCTGCGATTTGGCAGCCGTGAGCATGCTCGCACGCTCGGCCATCACATCCTCGATGTTGGGATAGACGCGGAGCATGTGGGCCAGAGACACGTTTTCCAAGTAGTCGGCGATGCCATAGAGAATGGGAACGCACAGCAGCATGGCGCGCGCCAGGGGCTGTAGGCGCACCGAAGCGCGGCCGCCGAACCGGCTGAACCAGGCGATGTCGAGAAGCAATGCGATGACGAGCAGTGCCGGAAGCAGAAGGTCGGCACGCAGCATGGTGTCGTGCAGGAAGGCGCGGCCTTCCTCCCCGATCTCGTCAAGCATGCTGTAGAGATCCTCGGGCGAATATCCGCCGGCGCAGAAGCCAACCGGGCAGCGTACGAGCCCGACGCCGGGCAAGCCGCGTCGGCCTGCCACCGTGGTGCCTACGAACCAAGCGAAGGCCAGCAGGTTGGCAGCAACGACATGGGGCGGTTTCAGATAGCGATCCAACGTCATGAGGACGTGCATGGAGATCTCGTCGAGGCGGCTGACGGAGCGATCAGGGCGCTTCCGGACGGTGCGCTGCCAGGTGATGGGCGCGAATAAGAGTAGGAACGGCACAGCGTGACCGTTCCGTCGCATTGTGCCGTCATAGCGGCGGGAATGCCAGCTTGCCGACGGCGCAACTGGCATGCGCGGCCCGCACACGCGACGGAACATTGTGCAGCAAGCTTGCTAGGCGCCAGGATTCCTGCAGTTTAGCCAGCATGTCGTCCCGCAGCTTCATCATCGAAAATACGCGCCTGCTGTCTCCTCCGCTCGTACCGGAGGTGCGGTTGCATCTGGCCGAGGAATCGGTGCCGATCTGGCAGAAGACCGAGGAAGAGCTGGGGGAAATGAACGTGCCGCCGCCATACTGGGCGTTCGCCTGGGCGGGTGGGCAGGCGCTGGCCCGCTACCTGATCGACACGCCGCAGGTGGTCGCAAACCGGACAGTGCTCGACATGGGGTCCGGCTCGGGGCTGTCGGGCATTGCTGCGGGGCTTGCCGGTGCGGCCCGCGTGGTCGCGGCCGACATCGATGCAATCGCGCTCGAAGCCATAGCGCTCAATGCGGCGGTGAACGGCGTTGCGATCGAGACGGAAGGAGCGGACCTTCTGGCCGCGGCGCCGCAAAGGTTCGAGGTGCTGCTGGTGGGAGACCTCTTCTATGAGCGCCCGCTGGCGGAAGCCGTGCTGCGCTTTGCCCAGCAGGCTCAGGCGCAGGGAACGGACGTGCTGGTGGGCGATCCCCGACGCAGCTATTTTCCGAAAGAGCTGTTCGTGCAGGTGGCGACCTATGCGGTGCCCGTGACGCGAGAACTCGAGGATGCGGAGATCAAGCATGCGGCAGTGTGGCGGCTCGCCTGAGCGGGTGCTTGAATGCGGGGATGCAGGGACGTCCGTGCAGGCGGGCGTCGAGGCGGAGGGGGGAACATGGTCCTCGGTAACGTGAACTATCTCGCGATCGTGGGTGCGGCCGCGGCAAGCTTCATATTCGGCGGCATCTGGTATGGGGCGCTTGCGCGGCACTGGATGGATGCCACCGGACAAACGGCGGAGAACCTGCGCAAAGACAGCATCGGACTTTATCTCGTGACGTTCGCCGCGCAGTTGATCATGGCGGCGATGCTTGCGGGAGCGCTGGTGCATCTGCAGCGCGGAGGCGTGCCGCAGACGCTGACCTCGGCGATGACGACGGCTGCATTCGTGTGGTTCGGCTTCGTGGTGACGACGATGACGGTGAACTACGCGTTCCATGGCGCGCGCACCAAGCTGACGCTGATCGACGGGGCGCACTGGCTTTTCGTGCTGCTGATCCAGGCGGGCGTGCTGGCCTGGTGGCCTTAGAGCCTATGTTCGTGTGAGATCCTGTTTCAAGCTTTCGATGGACGTTAGCGCGTCCATCTCCGGGCTCGTGCGTCAGCCGCTGCTTTCCGGTAGCGGGCTTGCCTGTGGCCGGGGCTCAGGCTCCTCCGGCTTCTCGGAACGACCGGAGACGACCGACAGCAGCACCGGCAGCGTAATCAGGATCACGATCGGTGCCAGCAGCATGCCGCATACGACCACGATGGCGAGGGGCTTCTGCACCTGGGAGCCGATGCTGGTGGAGAGTGCCGCCGGCAGCAGGCCCACGGCGGCGATGACGCACGTCATGAGGACGGGGCGCATTTGAAGCTCGCCGGTGCGAAGCACCGCCGTCGTCCGGTCGACGCCCACGTGGATCAGCGCGTTGTACTGCGAGAGGATGATGATGCCATCCATCACCGAGATGCCGAACAGCGCGATGAAGCCGATGGCGGCGGAGACGCTGAACGGAATGCCGGTGAGGACGAGGCCCATGATGCCGCCGATGACGGCCATGGGGATCACGCTCATGGCGAGCATCGTGTCCTTCATGGACTTGAAGTTCAGCCAGAGCAAAGCGCCGATGAGGGCGAGGCTCAACGGCACCATGATCTGAAGGCGCGCGATGGCATCCTGCAGGTTGCCGAACTCGCCAACCCATTCGATCCAGGTGCCAGGCGGCAGCTGGATCTCGTTGGCGATCTTGGCTTGCGCTTCCTGGATGACGCTGCCGAGATCGCGGTCGCGCACGGAGAACTTGATGGGCAGGTAGCGCTGCAACTGCTCGCGGTAGATGTAGGAAGCGCCGGAGACGAGGCGAATGGTGGCGACCTCGCGCAGTGGAATCTGCGCCACGCCACTGGCACTTTGCGTGGCGATGCCGAGGTTCGAGATGACCTCGAGGCTTTGCCGGAATTGCGGGGCGAGCCGAACAACGATGGGGAAATGGCGATCGCTGCCGGGTTCGAACAGCTCGCCTGCGCTGTCGCCGCCGATGGCGACGCGGATGGTGGCGTTGATGTCGCCGGGCGTGAGGCCGTAGCGAGCCGCGCGGACACGGTCGACGTCGATCTGGACGGTGGGCTGGCCGAGCGAGGTGAAGACCGCAAGGTCCTGCACGCCCTGCACGGTTGCGAGCACGGCCTTGATCTTGTTGGCGGTGCTCGACAGCGTCTCGAGGTCGTTACCGTAGAGCTTGATGGAATTCTCGCCCTTCACGCCCGAGATCGCCTCTGCGACGTTGTCCTGCAGGTACTGCGAGAAGTTGAACTCGACGCCGGGGAAGTTCTTCTTCAGCTGCGCCAGGATTTCGGTGGTCAGCTCGTCCTTCGTCACGCCTTTGCGCCAATCTCCCGGCTGCTTCAGGGGGGCGAAGAACTCGGCGTTGAAGAAGCCGGCGGCGTCGGTGCCATCGTCGGGGCGGCCGTGCTGGGAGACGACCGTGTCGATCTCGGGGAATTTGCGGATTACCTCGCGCATCTTGTTGACGTAGCCGTTCCCCTCCTCGAGCGAGATGGTGGCCGGCATTGTGGCGCGGATCCAGAGATTGCCTTCCTCGAGCTTGGGGAGGAACTCGAGGCCCATGAAGCGCAGCGCGATCATGGTGGCCAGCAGCAGGCCGGCAAACCCCATCAAGGTCATGGCGCGGTGATTGAGGGCGAAGCGCAACACCGGCATGTAGAGCGCGTGCATCCAGCGCACCGCAAAGGTCTCGTGCTCGCTGACCTGGGCCGGCAGCATCAGCGCGCTCAACGCCGGGGAGACGAGGAAAGTGGCGATGAGGCCGCCGGCGAGGGCATAGGCATAGGTCTTGGCCATGGGGCCGAAGATGTGGCCCTCGACGCCCGAGAGCGTGAACAGCGGCAGGAATGCCGCGATGATGATGGCGGCAGCGAACAGGATGGAGCGCGAGACGGTGGCGCCTGCCTGGAAGATGGCGGCGAGCTTGCCTGAGAGCCCCTCGTCGTTGGATTCATCGTAGTTGGGATGGCTGAGGCGGCGGAAGATCGCCTCCACCATGAGCACGGTGGCGTCGACGATGAGGCCGAAATCGATGGCGCCGACCGAAAGCAGGTTGGCGGATTCCCCCATCATCACCATGAGGCCTATGGCGAAGAACAGCGCGAACGGGATCGAGGCGCCGACGATCACGGCGCTCTTGAGATCGCCCAGGAACAGCCACTGAAGGAAAAAGATGAGCAGGATGCCGACCACCATGTTGTGCAGCACGGTGTGCGTGGTGATGTCGATCAGCTCCTTGCGGTCGTAGATGCGCTCGATCCTGACGCCCGGCGGCAGCACACTGCCGGAGTTGATCTTCTGCACCTCGGCCGTCACGCGCTCGATGGTGGGCGCGCTCTTCTCGCCGCGGCGCATGAGCACGATGCCCTGCACGATGTCGTCGTGCTCGTCCTTGCCGGCGATGCCGAGACGCGGCTTGAAGCCGACGGTGACGTGGGCGATGTCGCGGACGAAGACGGGCTGTCCGTTGCTCTGTGCGATCATCGTGTTGTTGAGGTCGTCCATGCTGCGAATGAGGCCGACGCCGCGCACCACGGCCACCTGGGCGCCGATATTGACGGTGTTGCCACCGACGTTGATGTTTGAATTGTTGAGCGAGGTGAGCAGCTGCGACAGCGTCAGCCCGTAGGACATCAGCTTGTTGAAATCGACCTCGAGTTCATAGGTCTTGGTCTTGCCGCCCCAGCCGGTGACGTCGATGACGCCGGGCACGGCACGGAAGCGGCGCTGCAGCACCCAGTCCTGCAAGGTCTTGAGGTCGAGGACGCTGTAGCCCGGCGGGCCGACCAGGTGATAGCGGAAGATCTCGCCGATGGGACTCGTCGGGGAGATACCCGGCTGCACATTATTGGGAAGCGGGGGCAGTTGGGCGAGGCGGTTCAGCACCTGCTGCAGGGCCTGCTCGTAGGTGTACTCGAAGTTGAACTGCAGCTTGACGTCGGAGAGCCCGTAGAGCGAGATCGTGCGGATCGCCTTCAGATTGCGGATGCCCGCCATCTGCGTCTCGATGGGAATGGTGATGTAGCGCTCGATCTCTTCGGCAGAGAGGCCGGGGCTTTGCGTGACGATGTCTACGAGCGGCGAGGTGGGATCGGGGTAGGCCTCGATGTTGAGCTTCTGAAAGGCCAGGAGGCCGGCCGCCATGAAGGCCAGAAAGCCCACGAGGATGAGCACGCGATTCTTTAGCGAGAAAGCGATCAGGGCATTGAGGTTCATCGGGGAGAGCCCTCTCGCCGTCAGTTGGCGGCGGCTTCGCGATCGATGAACAGGCTGCCGCGCGTGACAACCTTGTCACCGGCCTTCAGCCCCTCGAGCACCTGGATGCTATTGCCGTTCACGAGGCCCAGCTTCACCTTGCGCAATTCCAGGCTCTTGTCGTCATTGGCGACCCAGACTCGGGCGGACTGCCCCTCGTAGATCACGGCGATGCGCGGCACGGCGATCGAGCTGTCACCGGCGCCGGTGACGATGGTGACGCTTGCGAACATCTCGGGGCGCAGCAGGCCCTCTGCATTGTCAATGGTGGCGCGCACAAGGAGGCGGCGCGTGTTGGCGTCGATGGCGGTGGCGACGTAGGAAATCTCGGCGGTGAAGACGCGCTCGGGATACGACAAGACCTTGAACTTCAAAGACTGGCCGACCTTGACGTTGGGCGCCTCGGTCTCGCGGACATAGGCTGTGAGCCAGACGCTCGACAGATCTCCGATGATGAAGACGGGGTCACTGGCCCCGCCGGTGATGAACTGCCCGGGGCCGGCCTTGCGCTGCACGATGGTGCCGGCGATAGGGGCGAAGATCGCCGTCTCGGGCGTGATGGTGCGTTTCTGCTGGAAGCTTTCGATCTCGGCATCGGTGCGGCCAAGGATGCGAAGGCGATTGCGTGCGGCCTCGAGCGCGGCCTCTGCGGCGCCGAGGTCGTTCTGGGCGTTCACGAGGTCGGCCTGGGCCTGCTGCCAGTCCTTCAGCGCAACCGCCTTGATCTCGTACAGATCGCGCATGCGCTTTTCGACCGTCTGCGCGAGGCCAAGCTGGGCGCGGGATTTATTCAGGGCGGCAATCGATGTGATGAAGTCGTTGTGCACCTGCACCGCATCCGTCGCCTCGATGACGAACAGCGGCTGGCCGCGCTTCACCTCATCGCCTGGTTTTACGAGCAACCTGAGGATGCGACCGGAGTAGGGAGAGAAGATCGAGGTGGACTTGTCTTCGTTGACGGAGATCTTACCCTCGGTGAGGTCGAAGGGTAGGAACGTCTGCTGCTTCACCTCTTCGACCGTCAATGTTGCCCACTGCGCCTCCGTCGGCATAAAGGCATTGGGATTCTTGGGAGCAGGAGCCGCCGGGCTCTTCTGCTCGGCGGACGCGGAGGTCGGCGAGAAGCGCCAGCTTTCCTTGAAGGCCAGGAAAGAGCCACCGGCCGCGACGGCGAAGACGAGGATCCAGCGCGCGCGCCGCCACAGAGGCTTGTTGGGCAATTTAGGATCCTTACTCAAAGTAGATCACTCGGGTTGCCCGTTCGCTCCTTGGGACACCGGACACTCGCACGACGTCGTGAAGCTGAAGTAACTTCACCTCGTCGCACGGCACCTCTTGCAACACGCCTCGGCAAAGGCTTGGATCGCAACCGCTTTTCGGGCTATGCAGGAGATGCCTGCGGTGGCCGTTCGACGGTGGGCCCAGGCACTGGCGGCCATTGGATTTGGATCTGCCAATACCGGTGTCTCGAATTCTATATCGTCTTATTATCTGACAGCTTCCTGACGCGGCGCCTGGAAAGCCGAGTTTGTAGAGGTATACCTAACGAAGATTCCACAGCATCCAGACTGGGGTATGCCCAGTAAAAGTCATCCGGTACCATCCGCTAGAGGGCAGTAGACGTGCGGTTATTACTGGTCGAGGACAGCAAGAGACTACAGGAGCTCTTGGGGGAATCTCTGACGACTGCCGGTTACGGCCTGGACGTGGCCTCGACCGTATCCGAGCTCCACAGCATGGTGGAGGCGGTCAACTACGAGCTGATGATCATCGATCTCGGCCTGCCCGACGGGGAAGGGCTGACCGCCATACGCAGTCTCAGAGCGAGCGGCAACACCACCCCAATCCTAATAATCACGGCCCGCGGCGGTATCGACGACCGGGTGATGGGGCTCGACAGCGGCGCCGACGACTATCTCATCAAGCCGTTCAATCACTCCGAGCTGCTGGCCCGCGTGCGCGCCCTGCTGCGGCGGCCTGCCGAATTGCAGGGGCCAATCCTGAAGCGCGGCAGCCTTGAGTTCGACGAAGCCAAGGGCGAGGTTCGTTCGGCCGGAAGGCTGGTCGAGCTGCGGCTCAGCGAGCGGCGGCTTCTCGGCACGCTGATGCGACGCAGCGGAAGCGTGGTGACCAAGGCGGCGATCGAGGAGGCGCTTTCGCAGTTCGGGCGGGAGCTGTCGGCCAACGCGGTCGAGGCGCTGGTGTCCCGGGTGCGCAAGGCGCTGGCCGAGGCCGGCTCGGAAGTGTCGATCGAGACGGTGCGTGGGGTTGGCTACAGGCTGTTGGACGACGCGCACAAATGAGCGAAAAGGCCGCCAGCCACCGCAGTCTTGTGCGTACCATAACATGGCGGTTGGCTATCGCTTCGGTGGTGGCGATGCTGCTGCAGATCTCGCTGGTGGTGGCACGCGCCTATCTCGACGAGGATGATCTGAACCGCAGCTATGTGACGCGTGAGGCGCATCGACTGGGCCGGCTGCTGCGCGCAGTGCCGGCGGGACAGGGCAGGCTGCCGAACATACCCGCGCACTATACGGGCAGACATGCCGGTGAATATGCCCTGCGTATCCTGCGGGAAGACGGGACGTTGATTGCCGGCCGCAACGGTAACCTCCTGGCCGAACTGTCACCGTGGCGGATGCGCCCTTCGCGCACACAAGACCTCTGGCTTCTCGATCTCGACACGCAGCGCAAACTGTTCGTGGCGGGCGGGTTGCGGCAGAAGATCAACGGGCAGGACATCTGGATCGAGGTGGCGACATGGGGAGACCCGGACGCCGTCTACCTCGGCATCGTCGCTGCGGAGGTGCTGGACGACATCTGGATCCCGATCATTCCGATCGTGGTGCTGATGATGGGGGTGGCCGTGATCTCCATCCGGTGGGCCCTGAAGGGGCTCGTAGAGGCAGCGGAGCAGGCCGAGCATCTGTCGCCCTTGGATTCCTCAAGCCGCTTTGACGTGCGCGGCATGCCCAAGGAAGCCGCCAGCCTCGCGATCGCGATCAACGGTCTGCTGGACAGGGTCGGTATGCTGGTGAAGGCGCAGCGGCTGTTCATTGCGCGTGCTGCACATGAACTGCGCACGCCGCTGGCGGTGATGATGCTGGAACTGGGGCGCCTCAAAGACGAGCGTGTACGCCGCCTCGAGGCGGACGTGCGCGGCATGGGAGAGACGGTGGACCGGCTGCTGACGCTGGCGCGCCTCGAGAGCATCGATCATCCAGAGATGATGGACATCGACTTGGCACATCTGTGCCGCGAGACCGTCGACCGCCTGCGCGACTGGGCCGTGCGCGATGGGCACACGATCTCGCTGGCGGTGCATGAGCCGGCGTATGTGCGGGGCGACGAGATGGCGATCCGGGAGGCGATGCGCAATCTGATCGACAACGCCGTCAAGCATACGCCGCCTGGAACGAATGTGGATATTTCGGTGGGCCCCGGCGGGCGCATCGTGGTCGAGGATAGCGGGCCGGGTCTCGTGCAAACACAGGTATCGGAACTGCTGCAACCCTTCAAGAAGGGGAAGGACGCGAGCGAGGGTGCAGGGCTCGGGCTTTCCATTGTGCGGCAGGCCGTCGAGTTGCACAGGGGCACGCTGACGGTGGGCCCATCGCACCAGGGCGGGGCGCGCTTCGAACTGAATTTCCCAGACGATCAGGATGCGGCCGATCCTAATGCGGCGGGCCGGCCGGGTGCGGGGCAGGCGGGTCCATAAGCGTTGCAGCCGCAGCCGCAAGGCCATCATCGTCTTGGTGACGGTTCGCAAAAAAAATGCGGGAAAAGTGATCCAAGCAAGCGCATTAAGGGGAGCTTTAAGCCGCCCAATTTCTGGGCAGGATGCTGAATATCGGGCAGCAGATTTTTTCAGTCAGTTATAGGATGAATGATGATATTTTTAACCACTGGAGACCATAGTCCGACCTCGTCTGATTACTCCAACTCACTGCTCTGGCGGTCATCGGTTTCCTACAAATGCTCACAGAAATGACGCCGCTCCAACTGCACGCGCAGGTTGGGAGCCTCGAAGAACGGGTGCGCCTGCTCGAAGCCGTCGTGGACAACTTCCCCGGGGGGTTGCTGTTGCTCGACAAGGACTTGAACGTGGTGCTCTGCAACGATCAGCAGAAGCGCCTGCTGGAATACCCGGACACGCTTTTCGCGGGCGGCAACCCCAAGCTCGAAGACATATTCCGCTTCAATGCACTGCGGGGCGAATACGGCCCTGGCGAGGTGGAAGAGCACGTCAACATGCGCATGGAACGGGCGCGGGAGAAGCTGCCGCACGTGTTCGAGCGGACGCGGCCGAACGGTACGGTGCTGGAGATCCGCGGCATGCCCCTGCCGGCCGGAGGCTTCGTGACGACCTATCTCGACGTGACGGAGCAGCGGCGCCAGCAGGCGCTGATCGCGCACCTTGCGCATCACGACCCGCTGACCGACCTGCCCAATCGTGCGCTGATGCTCGACCGCCTGGGGCAGGCGTTGGCACGCGTGCGCCGTGGCGATGCGATGGCGCTCTACTACCTCGATCTCGACCGCTTCAAGCCGGTCAACGACACCTACGGGCATGCGGTGGGTGATGCATTGCTGGTGGAGGTGGCGCAGAGGTTTCGTCGCGCAACGCGCGAAACGGATACCGTGGCCCGCATCGGCGGGGACGAGTTCGTCGTGCTGCAATCGGGCGTGCGCTACGTTTCCGATGTGGAAGTGCTGGCGCAGCGGCTGGTGAATTCGCTCTCAGGCCGGCATGTCATCGGCGATCATATCGTGGAAATCGGCGTGAGCATCGGCATCGCCATTGCACCCGTGCACGGATACGACCCCGACCAGTTGCTTGGAAGGGCTGACAAGGCGCTCTACATCTGCAAAGGCGAAGGCGGTGGCGACTATCGTTTCTTCTCGCAGGACTTTCCTGCCAGGGAGATGGCGGCCGCGGTGTAAAGCCTCGGCTGCACATTGCGCATTCTCGATATTGACATTGCAGCGGCAGCGTCCCCTCCTCTCGTGAAAGCGGGCGGCAAGCCCGAACCGGGAGGATGCCATGGGGACTGCAGCAGGCAGCGATGCACTTTTTGCGGACGGATGGCGGCAGGCGACGCGCTATCCGGACCCCGCCATCACCGCGCTCGATCCGCGTTTCGAGAAGTACTGGCTCAAGCTGTCCTGTGTGGAACGGCTCTATACGGGTTGCCGATGGGCCGAAGGCCCGGTATGGGTTGGCGACGCACGCATGCTGTTGTGGAGCGACATTCCCAACAATCGCATGCTGCGATGGGAAGAGGAGACGGGCAGCGTCAGCGTGTTCCGTAAGCCCTCTAATTTCGCCAACGGGAATACGCGCGACAGGCAAGGCCGCATGGTGACATGCGAACATGGCGGCCGGCGCGTGACACGGACCGAGATCGACGGTTCGATCACCGTGCTCATGGACAGCTTCGAGGGCAAACGCCTCAACTCGCCCAACGATGTGGTGGTGAAGTCGGATGGCTCGATCTGGTTTACGGATCCGACCTTCGGCATCCTGGGCGACTACGAGGGCTACAAGGCGGAGCCCGAGATCGACGCCAATGTGTATCGGATCGATGGCGAGACGGGGAAAGCAAGCATCGTGGCGGACGGTGTGCTGGGGCCCAACGGGCTCTGCTTCTCGCCGGACGAAGCGAAGCTCTATCTGGTGGAGAGCCGCGGGACGCCCAATCGCAAGATCCTCGCCTACGACGTGGTGGATGGCGGACGGAAGCTCGCCAACAAGTCGGTTCTGATCGATGCGGGGCCGGGCACACCCGATGGCATGCGCTGCGATATCGACGGCAACCTGTGGTGCGGCTGGGGCATGGGCGATCCAGGCCTAGACGGTGTCATGGTGTTTGCGCCGGACGGCGCGCCGATCGGCCGTATCGCGCTTCCCGAGCGATGTGCAAATGTGTGTTTCGGCGGGCTGAAGCGGAACCGCCTTTTCATGGCAGCCAGCCAGTCGCTCTATGCGCTCTACGTGAATACGCAAGGGGTGGCGGGCGGCTGAGCTGTTGCCGCAGGGCATGCAGAACGCTGCTGGCCTGCGACAGGTGCAGTCCGGCGCGCAGAACGAGAAGGTTTTCAGGAAATGACGGCAGATCTTTCGAACGTATCGCTGGCGCTCGATGCGGGCTGGGCCGACATCCGCGAGGGCGTGCGCAGGATCTGCGAGCAGTTTCCCAACGAGTACTGGGTGAAGCTCGATCACGCGGCGGAGTACCCGACCGAGTTCGTGAATGCGCTGACGGAGGCCGGCTATCTCGGCGCGCTGATCCCGGAGGATTACGGCGGCTCAGGTCTGCCGCTATCGGCTGCCTGCGCCGTGCTCGAGACGATCCACGAGACGGGCTGCAACGCGGCCGCCTGCCATGCGCAGATGTACACGATGGGCACCGTGCTGCGGCACGGCAATGCCGAGCAAAAGCGCAAGTACTTGCCGGGCATCGCGTCGGGCAAGCTGCGGCTGCAGGCGTTCGGCGTGACCGAGCCGAGCACTGGCTCCGACACGACGCAGCTCAAGACCCGCGCCGACAAGAAGGGCAACGACCGCTACATCGTCAACGGACAGAAGGTGTGGACGAGCCGGGTGATGCAGTCCGACCTGATGCTGCTGTTGGCGCGAACGACGCCCGTGGACCAGGTCAAGAAGCGATCAGACGGGCTTTCGGTGTTCCTCGTCGACCTGCGCGAGGCGAAGGGCAAGGGCGTCGAGATGCGCAAGATCGACGCCATGATCAATCACAACACGTGCGAAGTGTTCTTCGACAACCTCGAGGTTCCGGCGGAAAACCTGATCGGGGAGGAGGGCAAGGGGTTCAAGTACATCGTCGACAGCATGAATGCCGAACGCATCCTGATCGCATCCGAGAGCGTGGGGGACGCGCGTTTCTTCATTCGCCGTGCCACGGAGTATGCGAAGGAGCGCGTGGTGTTCGGCGCGCCGATCGGCAAGAACCAGGGCGTTGCATTCCCGATTGCGCGCGCCTACGCGGAGGCGGAAGCGGCGACGCTGATGGTGCGCAAGGCGTGCGCCATGTTCGAGGCGCACCAGCCCTGCGGTGCAGAGGCCAACATGGGCAAGATGCTGGCGGCGGAAGCGGCGTGGAAAGCCGGCGAGGCCTGCATGCAGACGTTCGGCGGCTTCGCTTACGCGCGCGAGTACGGCATCGAGCGCAAGTGGCGCGAGGCGCGCCTCTACCAGACCGCGCCGATCTCGACCAACATGGTCCTCGCCTTCGTGGCGCAGAACGTGCTGGGCCTGCCGCGCTCCTATTGAGCGTAGTGAGCGCGGGCAGGGAAGAGAAGAGCGTTACTTGAAGCCCATGGCGCTGGAGAAAGCGTCGAGGCGCTCCTTGGCGTCGGCCAGCTGGGCCATGCGCAACTTGCGCTTGGCCTGCCGCGCGCCTTCCTTGCAGTCGGCGAGGAAAGCGTTGAACTCCGCATCCAGGATGCCGCGGCGGTCGGCCATCTGCACCATGTCGAAATCAGGCGTGTAGTTGGGCTCCACGATGACCGGGCCCTTGTCGGTGGGTGCCACATCCCAGCCAATGAGGCGGATGCCGCCCAGCATGCCGGCGGCTTCGCACACCAGATCCTTCATCTCGCGCCAAAGGGGAATGGTGAAACCGACGAGTTCGGCGCCGCTGTCGGGGTGGTGTGTCACCGGCTCCTGAGCAAGGCCCACGCCGCGGACGACGCGCAGCACGCGCCCCGTCTCGATGTCCAGGGTGGCAAGCAGGTTGCCGCCGCGCCAGAAGTTGTCGGCGACATTGGTACCGGCCGGGATCTTCCAGACGGCGCGATGAACCTTCGTGTGCGCGCTGGTGCGCGTGGTGAGCATGCGCACGGTGGCGAGGCGGTCACCAACGATGGTCTTGATGTCGGCGTGCGGGTTGGCGCGCGGCTGCAGCATGTAGCCGGCGGCGTAAAGCGTGGCGACATCGGCTGCAAATGTCTCGACCTTCACGCGGCTGCCCATGGGGGAAACGAGTTCGTCGCTATCGGGCTCGTAGCGATCGAAGCTTGCGGAGCCGAGGCTGCGGAGGGAATCCATCGGCTTGCCGAACAGCGGGAAGTGACGGGCGTCACGCAGGAACGCGGCGAGTGCGCCGGCGCTCGCGATACGCGGCGCGTTACGGATGGGAAGCGTCTCGCTATAGAGCGCCGTCGTCGGGATCACAGGGTAACCGTAGCCGCCAAGGAGGGTGGTCACGGCGAGCTTGTTGCCCATGACGCCCCACCAGTCACTGTCGAAGTTGGCGGTGAGCCAGATGCGACGCGAGGCGTCGAGGCCGACGAAGTGCGATTTGTCGGCGCCGGCCAGCATCTGGTCATCGAAGAGCCGGAAGGCGAAGTAATCGCCGAGGGAAAGCTTGCCGGGGCCGAAGGAGGTGCGCGCGATCTCCATCAGCACCTGCTGATAGGGCTTGCGGTAGGTGGTGGCGATTGTCTTCAGCGCCTGGGCAACATCGAGCTTTCGGGCTGCGACCTCGGTGTCGAGTACTTTGGGCGCCGGAGATGCGGCTGCATCTTGCGCAGGCTCGTTGGGCGCGGGCTCGGGGCGACGCAAAGCGGAAGCGGACATGGCAAACGCACCTTCAACACGGAGAGAATTGCGAGGCGCATCTTGCGGCTGGAATGGAAAATATTGGGTAAAAGCAATGCTAACAGAGGTTTAAGTGGGC
>JBDHTJ010000077.1:0-22740 GCA_039808585.1 Hyphomicrobiaceae bacterium
GCGGCCGGCATGCGCGCCGCGTTGCGCCTGCAAGACTTGCTGCGCAGCGGCAAGGCCGAGATCACCGTGAGCGGCGTTCCCGATCGCTGGGGCCGCGGCAGAGCCAGGCTCACGATCGACGGCGAGGACGTGGCCAAGATCATGTCGCGCGAGGGCCACGTGAAGCGGGAGCGGTAGACCTCGCAAAATTGGCCGCTGATGCGGTGCGGTTAGTTTCGGCGGTGAGAGACACCAGCCGAGGACTAGGCCCGCATGACTGTGCCCGCCAGTACGCGCGCCGCCGGCCCGTACACCACAACGGGCGGCGAAACGCTGTTGCCCTATGGCTTCAAGATTTTGGCCGCTACGGATCTCGCCGTTTATCGGGTGCGCAGTGGCGCGGTTTCGTTGCTCATCCTGACGACGGATTACACCGTCACGGGCATCGGGGAGCAGAACGGCGGCAACGTCACACTCGTCAGTCCGGCGCTTGCTGGTGACAAGTATCTCGTGGAGGGCAATCGTCCCAACGTTGGCACGATCAACCTGCTCGTGCAGCACTCCCTCGATATTCCGGCCGTCAATGCCGAGTTCGATAGTCTCGAGATCCAGCTGCAGGAAGCGCGCCGCGACCTGGCGCGCGCCATCGTGCGCGATCGGTTGGATGCGAGCGGCGGCAGCAACGTGCTGCCGGCGCCGCAAGCAGGCAAGGGCCTCGCCTGGAAGCAGGACGGCACCGGCTTCGAATGGGTGACGAACCAGCTATCCGAACAGCAAATGGTCGACGCGGGGCTTGCGGCCGAGGCTGCAGCCCAGGCGGCGCAAGCAGCGGCGGCGGCATCGGCTTCGGCGGCATCGACGAGCCAGTCTGCAGCGGCCATATCGGCGACGGCTGCGGCATCATCCCAGACCGCGGCCGCCGCGTCGGCAACGGCTGCGGCGGGAAGCCAGGCAGCCGCGGCCACCGCTGCAACGAACGCGGCGAGCTCGGCAACGACGGCCGCGGCGCAAGCATCGAATGCGGCCACGAGTGAAACCAACGCGTCGACCAGCGCCGCAGCTGCCGCCGCATCCGCCGTCGCAGCAGCGGCTGTCAATACCGGCACATCGTCCACTTCTCAGGCTGTCGCTTCGGGTTCAAAGACCTTCACAACGCAAAGTGGCAAGCAGTGGAGTGTCAACCAGTGGCTCGTGATCGTGAGCGCGGGCACGCCAACAGCTTATATGATCGGCCAGGTGTCGTCGTACTCTGGGACGACATTGACGTTGAACGTCACGACGATCGGAGGGTCTGGCACCTACACTGATTGGAACATCGGGGTCACTGGCGTGCCTGGCGTCGCGGGGGCCTCCGGCGGAGCGATCACGCTCGCGCCGGCGTATGCGAATTTTGGCGGGCAGGGTAATCGTACCGCAACAATCAAGGTTGCTGCCACGGCAGGCCTGATCTCAGGGACCGGGCCCGCGTCCAATCTCGTCAACGGCGGGACCGCGACGAACTACACAGATAGCGTGACGTTCAATGCGGTGGCCGTTGCAGGCCTGGTGATCTCGTTCGACTTTGGTTTTGCCGCTTCTAAAGTTGTGAATGAAATAACCTTTAAGCAGAACAGTTCATCTACCCATGGTGTTTGGCAGGTGCAAGCGTCGAACGATGGGGTGACGTGGGCGGCAATTGGGTCGACCTTCACGCTCGGCGGTTCTACCGCGCAAGCCATCACGACGATTTCGGCGAACACGTTGGGCTATAGGTATTGGGCGCTTGCTGGGGTGAGCGGGACCGCGAGTGCTTCGCCCTACATCGAAGAAATCGAGTTTAAAATTGGTACGACCATCCTGGACGGCGTGTGCGGCGCCCCGGCTGGCGGTGCGGCGAATGCGCTTCTCACAAAACACTCGTCAACCGATTTCGATGTTCAATGGACGCAGCCAAGCGACTACGTGACGGTGGCTAAGGCGATCCGGCGCCTGCCAGCCTGTGTCGCATCTTATTGGCCTTGCGACGAGGGCAAAGGAACGGTTCTCAGAGACATTATCGGCTCTCAGACGTTTGATTGGACTGTGACTGGCACCGGCGGAACCGTGGGTTGGGCAACAGAAGGGCGGCTAAAAACCCAGGCGGGATATTTCAAAACCCCGTCCCAGCTGACTGCCGCGCTCATCGTCATTTTCCGCGTGCCTGAGGGTCCGACGCAATACTTCTGCAACACACCCAATTTGGCGGCATACATCGGCTGCACGGACTTGCCAAGTTCTGCGAACGCCACGCTGCGACAGTTGGATGGATGGGGTGTGCGGGATATTCCGCGTCGTACTACATCGGGGCTCGCGAATGATTGGTGCGCAGGTGGGTGGAACATGGTGTCGATGGCCCAAAATTCGGCTACGACTGGAACGTGTTGCATTGGAGGGTACAACTACAACACGTCGTTCTGCACAGCATCAATGGAGATCGAAGGTATCCTCGTTTGCTCCACCGCTCCAAGCGATACGGAATTGCGGCAGATTTTGAACTATGTGCGTGAGGAGAAGCGCACGAGAAGCGTGTTTTTGACGCCATGGGATTGTCCGAGAAAGGCGCATCTCGTGCGCATTGTCGGGGAGAGCACCGGGGCCGGCACAGCGCTTCTTTCATCGCTTGCCGACAGGGCGAGCAACAACGAATTGGTCGGCATTCAAGCAAGGAACAATGCGTCCGCTGCGACAACCGGGATCGTCACGCAAAAACTTGTCTACACGGCGGGCTATGCGAATGCAGATGCTCCGGCAGACGCCGCTACTAAGTTCGGCTTGGAGCGCGGTTTGATGCTTGCGCGCATAGAGCGTTTCAATGATGGGCGGCCCTTGCACATCGCCAAGATTGCGAACGGCAGCACATATCTGGTGCCTCCTGCGACGTATTCGCCGAACGCAGCGGGCGGCTCCACGAGCGTTCCGGCATCAGCTTGTCGATACCCAACTGCGGCAGATGCGGTGGGCCTGATCACGGGTGGAATGTTCTATTTGCTGGAGTGGAGAAACACCCTGAGAATGGAGCGGCAGGCCAGAAACTCAGGCATCGGCTATACGAGCGTCACCGATATATGGTGCGAGGGATTGAATGACGCTTACATCGGAACCATCGCTGTTCCGAATGCATCGACTTATCAGGCGTACATGCAGGAATATCGCGACCGCACGAAAGATTTTCTCGGCATATCCAATCTGAAGCAAATCGTGCTTAAGCCTCATCAGCCGTCGGGCGGATTGGGGGGCGGCGATCCAGACTATCCGAACAACGCGACGGGTACGGATCGATTGAACGCGCTGAATTATATCCGCACCGCTTGCGATAATTTCGCGACCGCTAACAGTGCTGATGTCCAAACCTTAGACGGCAATTCCTACCCGTTGAATACGCCTACCGATTACACGCACCCCACCGGGACCGGGTATGAGACGATGGGGCGGGATGTTGAGGCGCGTCTGTCCTACACGATTGACGTTGTGCCGAGGGCGTAAGCCGACGAGAAAAAGAACGAAAGGCCATTCGCATGGGCTACATGGAAATCGCCTGGTCGCAGGTCGGCGTGCACGAGACACCGGGCCCGAAGGCAACGAACGAAATCATCGCTTTTTTCCGCGATGCGGGGCACCCGGAAGTCGTCTCTGACGAGACGGCCTGGTGCGCGGCCTTCGTGGGCGCCTGTCTCGAGCGGGATGGTATTCGCTGCACGCGAAGCCTCATGGCGCGTAGCTATGCGAGCTTCCGCACCGAGCTCAAAGAGCCGCGCGTCGGCGCGATCGGCGTCTTCAAGCGCGGCAGCGATCCGACCTCGGGGCATGTCGGGTTCATCGTTGGCTGGACGGCAGACACGATTGCAGTCCTGGGCGGCAATCAGCGCGACGCGGTGAATGTGGCGCATTTCCCGCGGGCGGATCTCATCGCGATCCGCTGGCCTGGCGATCCTGTCACCCCTGACGCGCTAATTGCGGACGGGAGCCGCATCGCCGGCACCGCCGAGACCCAGCAAGCGGACGCCAAGAAGGGCATTGGCGCGCTGGGCCTGGGGGAAGTGGCGACCCAATGGGCTCAGGACGCCACGAACGCCCTGCAGGCGATGGCCGATCAGGTTACGTCCCTCAAGGGGGCCATCCTCACGGCGCAACAGTTCCTTGGCTTTGCCATGGGCAAGGGTCGCACCATCGGCATGGTGCTCGGCGCCTATTTCCTTCTGCGCATGGCCTACAACGCCGGCTGGATCAAGCTTTGGCGGGCGGAGGACGCTTCAACTGGGAAAACGACGGGGACCGCATGACGCTACTTCTAGGCAAAATCTTCGGGACGGCGCGTGGGCAGATGCTGGCTGGAATTGGCGGCCTGCTCGCGCTGTTCGCCTGGTTCACTCTCGAGCAACAGAAATTGGGGGCGCAGCATGCAATCCAGAAGCTCAGCAAGGATGCCAAGGTGCAGTCTGAAGCGGCTCGCGCTGCTCGGGCTCGCGTGCCTAGCAGCGGCAATGTCGAGTGGTTGCGCCGGAACGCTTGTCGCGACTGCTGAACCGTTCTGCGACGCTGTGCAGGACGTACAGGTGTCGAAGGACGACCGGCTGACCGAGGGCACGGCGCAGCAGATCCGGCAGAACATCGACGGCCGGGCCCGCGTGTGCGGGCCGAGCAAGAAACCGACGCCGGCTCCCAAAGCGAAGGTAGCGGCCCCGGTGGAGCAGAGCTGATGGATGTGGGCGCGCTCCGAATTGACCGTGCACCTGCTGACCAGGATCGCTCGGGACACAGAGGCCACGGCGCGCGAGCAACGGCGCGCGTCGTCGGAGCTCATGAGGATCAGGCGGGAGATCACGGCCTTGGCGTTCTGGCTGCAGCGGGTGGCCCTGCTGGTGGCGCTTTACGGCGGCGGCCTGCTGCTGTTCGTGCTGTCGGAGGAGAAGGTAGAGCTCCTGGTGCGCGCCGTGAAGGCATGGAAAGCCGGGTAATGGCCTGGCTCTGCCTGGGCGGCTGGATCGTGTTCGGCCTGGCGCTCGGGGTGTTCCTCGCCCGCCTGGTCTACGGGTTCCTTCACACCTAAAAGAACAGCATACAGTCGGACATGTTCATGTCCGACCAGTCGGACAGTTCTCGTCTTGTTCCGATTGTGACTACGTAAGTCCATGAAATCATTGGTGAGCCCGGTGGGGTACGATCCCACGACCCTCTGATTAAAAGTCAGATGCTCTACCGCTGAGCTACGGGCCCACAGGCGGGGTACCTACGGGCTTTCCGGGCGAAAAACAAGCGCCAATGCCGCTCTCGCCGGCACCCTGTGGGTGCTGGGGCAATGAGCGGCAGCCGGTATGCGGCTGGGTGCGCAAGCACGCTACGGCCATGGGTATGGGAGATATGGCGCGCACGATCCACCTGCGGCAGCCTTTGTCGAGACGTTTCCGGGCGTGGGCGGCGTTTCACCCGTGGCGGCCGGCGCGCATGCGGTCGCTGTAACGGTCGGAACAGCCTCGCCTGACTGGTGCTGGTAGACGAAAGCCCAGGGCCAACGCGGGCCCCAGCCTCAAGCTCCAGGTCTCGTGTCATGCGTAAACCCTTCTCCACCCTTGCTGCTGCCGGTGCATTCGCAGCGCTCATGGTCGTGCCGGCCCAGGTCTTCGCGCAGCAGCAGCAACTACTCTACGGGGCGATCGCCTATTCGCCGACCACGCGGGCAATCGGCGTCGCTTCCGATAATGCGACCCTGGCAGAGGCCGAGCAGGTGGCGCTGCGCAACTGCCAGGCGCTGGCGGCTGCTGCCGGCGACTGCAAGGTCATCAACCGCATTCGCAACGATTGCACGGCGCTTGCAGTCGGGGCGGACGGCGGTTGGGGATCGCATGTCGGCCGTGACCGCGCCACGGCAGAGCGCAACGCGCTTTCCGTCTGCGCCAAGTACTCCACGGCGTGCACCGTCATCCGGCGCGTCTGCACGTCCAGGACCTCATAACTGCGGCGATCGAATTCAGGTCACGCCCGGCAATTCGCGTAGGAAGTCGAGCTGTGCGGTTTCCGAGATCACGCGCATGGGCTCGGCATTGCGCGCGGCGGTGGAGCGCTCGGCTTCGGATGCGAACGTGCGCTTGAGGTGTGCGCCCAGACGCCGTGCCCGGGCGACAAAAAGATCGCCCATGGGTTTGCGTCGCGCCTCGTAGGCCTTGAGTGCCTGGCCCACGTCATCGAACTCAGCCAGGGCATCTGCAAGCGCGGAGGCATCGTCGGCAGCCTTGGTGACGCCCGCTCCGACGTGAGGCCGTACGACGAAGGCCGCATCTCCCAAGAGAGCCACGCGCCCCGATGCCATGTGGGGGCAGGCCAGATCGTAGATCGGCTGAAGAAGTGGCATCTCCAAATGGTGCATGGCTTGCTGGATCCTAGGCGGCAAGAGGCGCGTCACTGCCTCGCGCATTTCCGCCAGCACGGCGCGCTGAAGAAGGGTCGGGGCTATCGACAGTTCGTGCAGCTTGCCGGTGTCGTCAGTGAGAAGCCGGGCAAGCTCGGCACCTTCCTCGGCTGGACGGTACCAGACGATGTTCCAGCTGCGATGGCCCTGGCGCAGGTCGTTGTCGGGACCTGCAACGGGATAGCCCAGGAACTGCTCCCCGGGCGGGAGTACGAAAGAGAAGAGCGAGAAAAGTTGCGGTGAGAGTGCCCGGCTTGCGAAGCGCTCCTCGATCATGCCGCGCCAGGCAACATATCCTGCATAGGTCGGAAGAACTCCGGGGCTGACGTGGGCGCGCAGGGCGGAACGGAAGCCATCGGCGGCGACGACAAGATCGGCCTGCTCGCTCGTTCCGTCGGCAAAGCGGGCCCGTACGTGCGACGCCTCCTCCTCCACCCCGACGACCTCGCGGCCGAGGTGATAGCAGCCCTCTCCAAGGGCCCTGCGCAGCATGGCGAAAAGCCGGTTCCAGGAGGTTGCGATCTGGGGATAGGGGCGCCGG
Source organism: Hyphomicrobiaceae bacterium (assembly GCA_039808585.1). GTDB lineage: Bacteria > Pseudomonadota > Alphaproteobacteria > Rhizobiales > Hyphomicrobiaceae > AWTP1-13. Next base: position 6,942 of record JBDHTJ010000077.1, read on the forward strand.
GCCACCTCGCTGCCATCCCGGGCCAGGACACAGCGCTCGGCGATCGGAACGCCGAAATCCCTGCTGGCATCAATGCCAAGCCTTGCCACCGCATCGCGCATCTCGGGATGGGTCATGATGCCGGCGCCGCGCCCCACCAGGGGCACCGCCGAGCGCTCAAATACGTCTACGTCCCATTCGCGCTGGCGCAGGTACAGGGCGGCGTAGAGCCCGCCCATGGAACCGCCGGCGATGATGGCGCGGCGCCGTTTGGCTGACATTTGAGCGTTTCCCCGAATGCTCTTTTTAACCTTGGGCCAGCCTTGCCTGCGATGCGAAGCAAGGTAGCCAAGCCGGCAGTCTTGCTGCAGAATAAGAGACGAACAACGCGAATGCGAGCCGAGAGAAGCCGCAGCGCACTTCGGAGGGACGTCTGTCCGCCGCACGATGAGAAGGTTGGTCCGGACGCAGGCTTGTCTGCGAGACCGGAGGGCGGCGCGCGCCAAAGCGCATCCCGCGACCGTTTCCTGCCGTGTGTTTGGCTACGCTGCCTCTGAAACTTCAGACGGAAAACGATCCGGCCTTGCGGCCGGCGCGTTCAAGCGCATCAAGAATGAGCCTGCAATAAAGAACGAAGGACTGGAGGAAACATGCTTCGCAGATCCCTGCTCAAGAGTGCAGCCCTTGCGGCGCTGGCAGCAGCCGGCTTCGCACCCACCGCCATGGCGCAGCAACCGCCGATCAAGATCGGCTTGAGCATGGCGATGACCGGCGGATTGGCCGGCGGTGGCAAATCATCGTTGCTCGGCACCGAGATCTGGCGTGACGACGTCAACGCCAAGGGCGGCCTGTTGGGCGGCCGCAAGGTGGAACTTGTCGTTTATGACGACAAGTCCAGCGCCTCCGAAACGCCCGCGATCTATTCCAAGCTGCTCGACGTCGACAAGGTCGACATCCTCTTCGCGCCCTATGCCACTGTGCCCACGGCGCCTATCATGCCACTGGTGAAGCAGCGTCAGATGGTCCTGATCGGCAACTTCTCGTTCCAGGTGAATTCGAAGGTGGGCCACGACATGTGGTTCAACGTGGCGCCCTGGGGGCCCGCCGACAGCTGGGCCACCGCCTACTTCGACGTGGGGCAGAAGGCTGGCGGAAAGACGGTTGCCATCCTCGCGGCAGACCAGGAGTTCTCGCAGAACGTAGCCAAGGCGGCGAAAGAGGTGGCGCAAAAGCGCGGCATCCAGATCGTGTTCGAGCAGAACTACCCGCCGAACACGGTGGAGTTCTCGGCGATCGTGCGGTCGTTGAAGGCTGCCAAGCCGGACATGGTCTACATCACGTCCTACCCGCCGGACTCCGCAGGTCTGCTGCGAGCCATCAACGAGATCGGCGTCGGCGACAGCGTGAAGATCCTGGGCGGCGGCATGGTTGGCCTGCAGTTCACATCCGTGATGCAGGGCATGGGCTCGCTGCTGAACGGCGTCGTGAACTACAATACGTGGCTGCCTGAGCCGAGCATGTACTTCGAAGGCACTAAGGAGTTTTTCGAGAAGTACTCCAAGCGTGCTGTGGAAGCAAAAGTCGATCCGCTGGGCTTCTATCTGGCGCCCTTCGGCTATGCCATGGGCCAGCTGATCGAAGGCGCCATCAAGGCTTCCAACTCGCTCGACCAGAAGGCGCTCGCCAAGCATCTTCGCGAGGGCAAGCACAACACCATCGTCGGGCCGATCGAGTTCGCGCCCGATGGTGAGCGCAAGACCACGGCGACGCTGCTCGCCCAGTTCCGCGGCGTCAAGGACAAGGACATCGACCAGTTCCGCACGGCCGGCAGGCAGGTGATCCTGTTCCCCGAGAACCTGAAGACGGGCGAGGTCGTGGTGCCGTTCGAGAAGGCGCGCAACTGACGCAAGCCGTTCGCTGGCGCCCTTCGCCGGAAGGCAAAGGGCGCCATCGTCGTCACTGATGCCGGGGGAGATGGCGTGTTCTCGCTAGACCTGCTGCTCGACGCAGTGGTGCTGGGCCTGCTGCTCGGCTGCTTCTATGCAGCCGTGAGCATCGGGCTTTCCGTTTCCTTCGGCCTTCTCGACGTTCCCCATGTGGCACACCCGGCGTTCCTCGTGGCGGCCTCCTACGGCGTCTATCTCATGAACGATGCCTGGGGGATCGATCCGCTGCTCGCAGGGATACTTCTCACCCCGCTGTTCTTCCTCGTCGGGCTTTTTGCCTACTATGTCTACTACGAGACCTTCGAGAAGCGTGGCCAGGACCAGGGGGTGCGCGGCATCGCCTTCTTCTTCGGCGTCGCCTTCATCATCGAGGTGGCCATCATCCTGACGATGGGCGTCGATCAGCGCTCGGTGCAGGCCGAGTACATCGGCAAGTCCCTACGTCTGTGGGACATGCGTATTCCCATGCGGCTCATCGTGGCCTTCGGGGTGGCAATCCTGCTCACGCTGCTGCTGACACAATACCTCTCGCGCACGTTCACGGGCTGGGCCATCCGCGCGGTGGCGCAGGACGAAGGGGCGCTGAGATTGATGGGCGCCAATCCCTACAAGATCAAGCAGTGGGCGTTCGGCATTGCAACGGCCGTGCTGGGCATTGCCGGTGCCCTGCTGATCATCGTGGCGCCCGTCGAACCCACGCTCGACCGGGCCTATATAGGGCGCACCTTCTGCGTGGTGGTGATGGCGGGGCTCGGTAGCATGTCCGGCACGCTGGTGGCGGCCATCATCCTTGGCGTCTCGGAGTCCATCGTGCTCACCATGTTCGGGGCGTCGTGGGCCCCTGCCATATCGTTTGCCATGCTGCTCGCCGTACTTGCTGTGCGGCCGCAGGGCCTGTTCGGGAGGTGAGCATGCGCACGCACGGCATCGCCTTCTGGACAAGCTGCTTCATCTTCCTGGCCTTGATGCTGGGCCTGACGCTGGTGATGAAAAACGAATATCCGTTCTTTGCCGGCTACGTGATTCTGCAGTTCATCGTACTCGCGACTGCCTGGAACATCCTGGGCGGCTATGCGGGATATGTGAACTTCGGCACCAGCGCCTTCTTCGGGCTCGGCGTCTATATCGCCATCATGCTGTTCAAGGCGTTCGACCTGCCGATCGTGGCGCAGATTGCCGGCGCGGCTGTCGTCGGCGCCATCCTCGGGTTGGGGCTCGGTGTTCTCACGCTGCGGATGCAGGGCATATTCTTCTCCATCGCCACCATCGCCGTGACGATCATCATCGAGACCTGCATCACCAACTGGAAGTTCGTTGGCGGTGCGGCGGGCATACAGCTGCAGCGGCCTCCCGTGATGGCGCCTTTCGACAGCTACGTGAAGATGCTGTTCTTCGTGCAGGCGGCGCTGGTGGTGATCGCCGTGGCGCTTGCCCGCTACATCCAGGGCTCGTGGATCGGGCGCGGGCTGCAGGCCCTGCGAGACGATGAGCTTGCGGCCGAATGTACCGGCGTGCCGACGCTTAAACTCAAACTGCTCGCCTGCTGCCTCTCGGGTGCGTTGATGAGTGCGGCGGGCGCGCCTTCTGCCATGTATCTGCAGTTCGCCAATCCGGACTCCGCCTTCAACCTCAACTACTCGGTGTCGGCGCTCGCGATGGCGCTGATCGGTGGCACGGCGCACTGGGTCGGGCCGATCCTCGGCGCCATCCTGCTGGGCGTGACGCAGCAGCTGCTGACGGTGACGATTTCATCCGAGGTGAACGTGCTGATCCTCGGCTGCATGCTGGTGCTGTTCGTGGTGGGCGCGCCATCGGGCCTGATCGGCCTTATCGGCTTCCCCTGGAAGAAGCGTGGAGGCGGCCGATGACAGCTCCGCTTCTGCGCATCGAGAACGTGAGCAAGCGATTCGGTGGCTTCACGGCGCTCGACAGCGTCAGCGTCGATATCCGTGCCGGCGAGCGCTTCGGGCTGATCGGCCCCAACGGCTCGGGCAAGACGACGCTCATCCACTGCATTTCGGGTGCGCTGAGGCCCAACGGAGGCGCGGTGATTTTCGAGGGCGAGGATGTGACGCGCCTTCCCGCCCATCGACGCACGCGCAGAGGGATTGCCCGCAGCTTCCAGATCCCGCGTCCCTTCAAGAGTATGACAGTGCGCGAGAACCTGCTTGTCGCGCTGGATTTCGCCTCGCTGGACCACGGCCTCTCCGCGACTGAGCAGGCCGAGCACGTGATGTCGATCCTCGAGCGCATGGGGCTTGCGGGGAAGGTAGATGCCCTGGCAGCATCGCTGTCGCAGGTGGAGCTGCGCAAGATGGAGCTTGCCCGCGCCATGGCCGCAAAGCCGAAGCTCCTCATCTCGGACGAGGCCATGGCCGGCCTCTCGAGCTCGGAGGTGGACGAGGTTCTCGATCTGCTGCTGAAGCTGTCTGGCGATGGCATCACCATCATCATGATCGAGCACATCATGCACGCCGTGATGCGCTTTTCGGAGCGGGTGATGTGCCTCGACGCCGGCAAGATCGCGGCCATCGGTGCGCCGAGAGCGGTGATGGAGGACAAGCGCGTGCAGGAGGCCTACCTTGGCGCTTAGGCTCACTGTCACCGATGTCGATGCCGGCTACGGCGCCGTGAAAGCGCTGCAGGGTGTCTCGCTCGACGTGAAGCAGGGCGAGACGGTGGCAATCCTCGGCAGCAACGGCAATGGCAAGAGCACGCTGATGAAGTGCGTGACGGGCCTCGTGCGCCCGACGCGGGGTTCCATCGTGCTCGAACTCGATGGCGTCACACACAACCTCACGCAACTTCCCGCTGAGGCGATCGTGGATCTGGGCGTGGCGATGGTTCCCGAAGGCCGACGCCTGTTCCCGAAGCTCACCGTGGAAGAGAACCTGATGCTCGGCGCCTTCCGGAAGGCCGCGCGCAACGACATTGCCAAGAACCTCGCGTTTGCCTACGAGGCGTTTCCGGTCCTGAAGGAGCGGCGGCGGCAGCTTGCGGGCACGATGTCCGGCGGCCAGCAGCAGATGCTGGCAATCGCCCGGGCGCTCATGTCTTCGCCGCGCATCTTGCTGGTGGACGAGCCGTCCGTCGGCCTGTCACCGCTGCTCGTATCGCAGACCATCACCAAGATCGGCGAGTTGAAACAGGAGTTCGGTCTCACGGTGCTGATGGCGGAACAGAACTTCCACCAGGCGGTGCGCATTGCGGACCGGGGCTATATCATCGTTCACGGTGAGATAGCGGTTGCCGCGAGCTCGGTTGCTGAACTCAACGCCAACGACATCGTGAAGCGCCTCTATCTCGGCGGCATCGCATGAGGTGACAGCATGTGCCAATCCCTTGAAAGAGACCGTCGATGAAGGCCCCTCGCTTTTCCTATGTGCGTCCCACCTCGCTGGCGGAGGCGCTGCGACTGATAGCGGAGAAGGGCAGTGACGCGCGTCTGCTGGCGGGGGGGCAAAGCCTTCTTGCGGCACTCGCGTTCCGGCTGTCGGATCCCCAGGTGCTGGTTGACATCTCCAGGCTGCCAGAGCTGAAGGGCGTTGCGCGTGATGGCGACAGGCTCCGGATCGGGGCGGGCACGACGCATGCAATGCTCGGGCGCGATGCGCTCGTATCGGCCCATGCACCGCTGATCGCGCAAGCAATCCCGCATATCGCGCATGCCGCCATACGAAACCGCGGCACCATCGGTGGCTCTCTCGCGTATGCCGATCCGGCTGCCGAACTGCCTGCGTGCGTCCTGGCACTCGAGGCACAACTGGTTGCTGTTTCCACGCGCGGCGAGCGCCGCATCGCGGCGGCGCAGTTCTTCACGGGCCTGTTCTCCACCGCGCTTGCTGCCGATGAGATCCTGACTGCCATCGAGGTGCCCGTCGCGGCTGCTGCCGAGCGCTTCGCGCTGGTGGAGGTGGCCCGGCGCTCTGGCGACTATGCGATGGCCGGCGTTGCCGTCAAAGCGACCATGGCAGGTGGCAGCGTTAGCGCAATCCGGCCGGTGTTCTTCGGCCTCGGGGATGCGCCTGTTCTTGCGCAGGGCGCAGCGCGGGCGCTGGCTGGCCGCGCGGTTTCGCCTGATGCGATTGCTGCCGCAAAGGCGGCGCTTGCTCAGGATCTCGATCCGCCCGCCGACCAGCATGGCGGCCCCGAAATGAAGCGCCATCTTGCCGGTGTCGTCCTTGAACGAGCGCTGGCGCGGATCACAGCCAAGGAGGCGCGCGCGGCATGAGCGAGCACGTCGAAATCGCACTCACGGTCAATGGCGAAAAGGTGCGTCGCCGCGTCGAAGCACGGATGCATCTCATCGATTTCCTGCGCCTGGAACTGGGGCTTATGGGATCGCACATCGGGTGCGAGCACGGGGTCTGCGGCGCCTGCACCCTGCGTGTCGATGGCGACATCGTGCGCGGCTGCCTCGTGCTGGCCGCAAGTCTCGATGGCGCATCGGTCGAAACCATCGAGGGGATCTCGGACAGCGGCGAGATCCGCGACCTGCAAGACGCTTTCATCACCCGCAATGCGGCCCAGTGCGGCTTCTGCACGCCCGGCATGCTGATGGCGGCGGCGGATCTGCTGAAGCACAACGCCAGCCCCAGCCGCGACGAGATCCGCGAGCACCTGTCTGGAAACTACTGCCGCTGCACCGGCTATCAGGCCATCGTAGATGCCGTCGAGATGACGGCGCGGTCCCGTGGCGGAAAGGCCTAGAGGTGAGTCCATGGCAGACCCTGTGAAACTGCATGCAGAAGACCGGCCGAACTCCTACATCGGGCGCTCCGTGCCGCGTCCCAACGTGGCCAAGCTCGTCGAGGGCCGGGGGCAGTACGTCGACGACATCGCGCTGCCGCGCATGGTGCACGTGGCCTTCGTAAGATCGCCGCATGCGCATGCGAGAATTGTGAAGATCGACGCCTCGGCCGCGCTGGCCCTTGCGGGCGTGGTGCGTGTCTTCACGGGCGCCGATCTTGCCAAGCATTGCGATCCGTGGGTTGCGGTCCTCGCGCATCTCAAGGGCATGAAGTCGGCCCCGCAATATCCGCTGCCTCTCACAACGGCGACCTGGATGGGTGAGGCTGTCGCCGCGGTCGCGGCCGAGACGCGAGCGATAGCGGAGGACGCCGTCGCGCTGGTGCAGGTGGACTACGAACCGCTTGCTCCCGTGGTCGACATGGAGACGGCGCTCGATCCTGCAACGCCGGTGATCCACAAAGATCTCGGCGACAACCTGGTGTTCCAGCGCGTCAACGAGAGCGGGAACATCGAGGAAGCCTTCAAGACCGCGCACAAGGTCGTGGAAGCGACCTACCATACGGGGCGCCATACCGGTGTCACGCTCGAGCCGCGTTCCATCCTCGCCGACTACAATCGTGCCTCGGGCCGCCTCACCGTTCACCAGTCGACGCAGGCACCGCACATGATGCAGGGCGTTTTCGCCAAGCAACTGCGCATGGCCGAGGGCGATGTGCGTGTCATCTGCACCGACGTCGGCGGGTCCTTCGGCATCAAGGTGCACGTCTATCCAGACGAGGTGGCTGTTGCGGCCGTCGCCAAGGTCATGGGCCGCCCCGCCAAGTTCGTCGCCGACAGGCTCGAGAGCTTCTCGACCGATATCCACGCGCGCGATCATCGCATCAAGGCGCGCATGGCGCTGGACGCGGAAGGCCGCATCCTCGGCATCGATGTCGACGATCTCACCGGCATCGGGCCTTACTCCGTCTATCCGCGCACCAGCGCAGTGGAAGGCAACCAGGTGGTGAACCTGATCGGCGGGCCTTATGAGTTTCCGCACTATCGGGCAAAGACCACGGTGGTGCTGCAGAACAAGACGCCGACGTGCCAGTACCGCGCCGTGGGACATCCCATCGCCACCACCGTAACCGAAGGCCTGATGGATCTTGCGGCCGAGGCGCTGGGCATGGACCCGCTCGCCATCCGCGAGAAGAACATCATGCGCGACGACAGCTATCCGCGCACCTCGCCCGCCGGCATGCGCTTCGAGGGGCTGTCGCATCAGGCCTCGCTGGCGCAGCTGAAAGCCATGATCGACTACCCGCGGCTGCGCGCAGAGCAGGAGAGCCTTCGCGAAAAGGGCGTTTATCGCGGCATCGGCTTTGCTGGCTTCATCGAGCTCACCAACCCATCGCCCTTCATGTACGGCATCGGCGGCGCGCGCATCTCCGCGCAGGACGGTTGCACGGTGCGCATCGATCCCGACGGGTCAGTGGTTGCGGCCACCGGCGTGACAGAGCAGGGGCAGGGCACGGAAGCCATCATGCGCCAGATCGTGGCGGAGGCGGTGGGGGTTCCCATCGAGACCGTTCGCGTCATCACCGGCGATACGCTCACCACGCCCTATGGCGGCGGCACCTGGGCCTGCCGAGGCGCCGGCATCGGTGGCGAAGCGGCGCTGCAGGCTGGTCTGGCCCTCAAGGAAGCAGCACTGAAAGTTGCCGGCGCGATGCTGCAAACGGCGCCCGAGGCTCTCGATCTCGTCAATGGTGTCATCGTGGACAAGGCAACGCGCGCGGAGCGCATGCCGCTCGCCGAGCTTGGCCGCGTCGTCTATTTCCGTGGCGACACGCTGCCGCCCGATGTGCCGCGCGAGCTGATGCAGACGCGTCATTTCACGCCGAAGCAGTTTCCCTTCGCCTTCACCAACGGCATCCAGGCGAGCTATGTAGAGGTGGATGTGGCGACGGGCATGGTGAAGCTTCTCAAGCACTGGGTCGTGGAAGATTGCGGCCGTGTGATCAACCCGCTGCTGGTGGACGAGCAGGTGCGCGGCGGAGTAGTGCAAGGGCTCGGCGGGGCGCTCTACGAGCACTGCCTCTATTCCAGCGACGGGCAGCTTCTGGTTGGCACGATGGCCGATTATCTCGTACCGATGGCGGCCGAGATGCCCGACATAGAGGTGGGGCATGTCGAAACGCCGACGCGTGAAAGCCTTCTCGGTGCCAAGGGGGCCGGCGAGGCCGGAACCGCGGGCGCACCAGGGGCGGTGATGAACGCCATCAACGATGCGCTGCGTCCGTTCAAGGCCCGCGTCTTGGCACAACCCTTCACGCCGGAGCGCATCCTGTCGGCGCTCGGGACAGTGCCGGCGCGCTGAAGCCCGCTCGGGTCAATCGCAGCAGATGCAGCGCGCAGTGGCAGAGTGTTGAACCGACAAAACTGGCAACACCGGGGACGAACATGATGCAGCTCGGCTTCTTCACTATGCCTATCCATCCCGTCGGCAAGGACTGGCGCCAGTCGCTGCGCGAGGACCGCGAGGCGTTCATTCTTGCGGACGAGCTGGGCTTTGTGGAAGCGATGGTTGGTGAACACGTCACCGATATCTCGGAGAACATTACGTCCTCCATGATGTTCCTCGCCACGCTGGTGGATGCCACGAAGCGCATCAAGCTCGGCACGGGTACGGTCAACATGCCCAACGCGCATCCAGCCCAAACGGCTGCCAACGCGGCCATGCTCGATCATCTGCTCGACGGTCGCTTCATCCTGGGCATCAGCCCCGGCGGTCTGCTGTCGGATGCCGAGGTGTTCGGCAACCTCGGTGCCAACCGCAACGAGATGTTCCTGGAGGCCATCAATCACGTTCTCGCCATCTGGAGCACGGAGCCGCCCTATAACATCGAGGGCAAGTATTGGCGCATCTCAACCCAGAAGACGCTGATGGCCGATATCGGGCAGGGCATCATTCCCAGGCCCCTGCAGAAGCCGCATCCACCGATCGTCGTAACGGCGGTTGCGCCGTTCTCCAAAGGCGTGACGGAAGCGGCCGTCCGCGGCTGGGATCCGATCTCGGCGAACTTTCTCATGCCGCAGTGGGTGAAGACGCACTGGCCGCGCTACGTGGAAGGCTGTAAGCGGGGCGGGCGCAAGGTCGACGGCGCCAACTGGCGCGTGGCCAAGAGCATATTCGTCGCCGACGACGAGAGCACGGCGCGTGCCTACGCCAACAATGCGGCGAGCCCCTACCGACAATACTACAGCTCGCTCGGGCAAAAGCTGATCAAGAACGGCCGGGCAGAGCTGTTCAAGACCGACCGCAACATGCCCGACGAGGCCGTCACGCTCGACCATATCTGCGACAACCTCATCATCTGGGGCACGCCCGACAAGGTCGCCGACGAGATCCTGAAATTCCGTGAGGAGGTGGGCCCGTTCGGCACGCTCTATTACGCGGGTCACGACTGGCAGGATCGCGATCTCGCCCGCCGGTCCATGGTGCTGCTGGCGGAAAAGGTGTTGCCGAAGGTGAATGCCGCCATCGGCGCCTGAGACGAGGTTCCGCCTGCGCCTCAATCGCGCTTGAGGCCTGCCATCTCCGAAAGGACGGCGCAGACTGCGGCGGCATCCTCGGCGCCGTGGCCCATGGCGAGCGCGGCATCATAGTAGGTGTTGGTGGCGGAGAAGATCGGCACGGGGCAATCGAGCTTCGAAGCGAAGGCGCCGATGACGGCCATGTCCTTCTTCCATATCTCGAGCTTCATGGTGGCAGGAAGATAGCTGTTCTTTGCCATCATCGGCGCGCGTAGCTCGAAGATGCGCGAATTAGCGGCTCCCGTCGTCACGCACTCGAGGATCTGCTCCGGCGCGAGGCCAGCCTTCATTCCAAGCACCATGGCTTCAGCTGAGGCCACGTTATTAATGGCGACCAGCAGGTTCGCGACGAATTTCATCTTGGTGCCGTTGCCATAGGCGCCGAGGTTCTGAACCTTGCGGGCGAAGCCGAGGAAAACCGGCTCCATTCGCTCGATGGACGAGGCGTTACCGCTCGCGAACACGACCAGGTCTTTCGTCTGGGCCTGTGCCCCCGTGCCGGAAAGCGGGCAGTCGAGAACCTCATGGCCGGCACTCTCAAGGATCTCGCCAAAGACAATCTTGTCATCGAGCGAAAGCGTCGAAGTCTCCGCGATGATGCGCGGCGACAGGTTCGCATCTGCAATCTCGCGGGCAACCGCCAGCGCGGCCTTGGCGCTAGGCAGGCTCACCAGCATGCACTCGGTTACAGCCGCGACTGCGCTTGCAGAAGCCTCGATTGCGATGCCGTCCTTTCGTGCAAGCTCGATCGCGAGGTCGGCAACGTCATAGCCATGGATCTCGTAGCCCGCCGCGGTGAGATTGCGCGCCATGGCGCTACCCATGATGCCAAGACCGATCATGCCGACGCTATTCATGCGCTCCCTTTCGTTCGAACAGCCGCGCTCGAGTCGCAGCAATACATCACCAATCGCGCCAAGCGACGCGTGAGCTTTGCCACAGCCGTCGCGCATGCGCTGAAAAATTTTCAGCGTCGCATGCCTTCGTCGTGCGCTCTTAAGGCGCCGCTAAACATCCATGCGCATTACGTATGAGCGGCAACGAACCTCGGCGCCGACCTCCGAGTTGCCCCTCATAACCATGAACGCGACAGGACGATGCATGGAAAGGGCGATGCGTATCGAATGCACATTGAAACAGCCCGAGGCACCCCCGCAGCGGCAGGTCCGCCTCGTGGGCGGCACCGACGCCGAGGGCAGGCCATGGCGCATGTTCCAGCAGGATTGCATCGACGCCATGTGGAAGGGCGCGCGGTTCTACATTCTGCATGACGGGGAGGAGGTGGAGGTGGAAGTCGGCTGGAACGGGCTCAACCAATATGTGCGGACGTCGATGCACCATTGCGCCGATAACCTTCTCCTGGCCCTTCCCGACTGCACCTGAGCTTAAGCGAAGCCCTCCTCTGCCCAGTAAGCTCAAGCAGTAGGAAAATGCGATCGCCAGTGCTGCGCAATGTCGATGCCGCGGCAGAACCATACGCGCTCGAAGCTTTTCATATGGTCGAGGAGGCGGATAAGGCCCGGTGCACGGCCCGGGCGGCCGATGAGGCGATCGTGCAGCCCGATCGACAGCAGCTTCGGCGCGCCCGCTTTGCCCTCCCTGTAGAGCAGGTCGAAGGCATCGCGCATGTAGGTGAAGAAGTGCTCGGCGGTATTGAAGCCAGAGTTCTCGTTGAAGCGGTTGTCGTTGGCTTCGTAGGAGTAGGGGATCACGAGATGTGGCCCCTTGGGCCCCTCCACCCAGTAGGGCAATTCGTCGGCAAGCGAGTCTCGGTCGTAGAGGAAGCCGCCTTCCTCGCACACGAGCCGCCTCGTGTTGGGGCCCGGCCTTCCCGTCATCCAGCCGAGGGGGCGCTGCCCGGTGAGCGCCGTGATGATCTCCACCGCCTTGCGCATATGCGCGCGCTCGACCTCTTCCGGCACGGCGCCATAGTCGATCCAGCGGTAGCCGTGGCTTACCACCTCGTGCCCGAGTTGGACGAAGGCGCGTGCCATCTGCGGGTTCAGCTCCAAGGCGCGTCCTACGCCCAGTACGCTCACCGACACTTGCGCCTCGCGGAAGATGTCCAGTAATCGCCAAACACCGCGCCGGCTGCCGTACTCGAAAACGGATTCCACAAGCGGCACGCGGCGCGCCTCGAAGGTCGGCACGCCGATGTCGTTGAGCATGCCTTCGGAAGTGGGATCGCCGTTGTAGGGCGTGGCCTCGCCGCCGCCTTCGACATTGAGATTGAAGTTGACGGCGATGTAGGCGTCGCCGGGCCATTGCGGGTCGGGTGTGCTCGGGCCATAGCCGACGAGGTTGCGCTCCGCCATCGGATCGCGCTCGATGTGAGCCATGCTGCCGTCTCCTCAGGTCAATGCTGCAAGCGGCGCCGTGCAGGCGTCGTAGCTGAAGAACCAGTCGACGGCTGCGTCGTGATGCATCCAGCTGTTCTCGATGGAGATGCGCTGCACCTCGCCTACGCGCGGAATGCGGGTCGCCTCGTAGCAGCGGAAGGCCTGCGCCGTCGTCTCGAACTGCGCGATGCAGCGCGCCAGCACTGCCGCATCCTCGATGGCGGAGACGCCACCTGCCGCCATGTAAGGCCGCACCGCGTGACAGGCGTCGCCCATCAGCACCACGTTGCCCTTGCTCCAGGTGTCGTTGCGGGGGCGATCACAGATGGGCCACACGCTCACCTCCTGCGCGGCATGCACGATACGCGTGAGGTCGGGGTGGAAATGCGCGAAGTTGGCGATGAACTCGTCGCGCGAGCCTGGGATGGAAGTTTCCTCCCGCTCCCACGGCGGTGCCGGCACGGCGCCCATGAGGTAGACCTCGTCGCGCCGGCTCGTCATGAAATACGACAAGATATGCCGGTCCTCGCCCCACCACTTGGTGCAATCGTCGATGGGGGCGCCCGTGATGCGGCTCGTAGGGAAGATTGCGCGCTGGGCGATGCGCCCCGTGTAGCGCGGTGCCTCGGCCCCGAATAGGAATTCCCGCACCACCGAGCGAAGTCCGTCCGCGCCGATCACGATCTCGGCGTCGGCGGCGAAGCCATTGGCGAAGCGAAGATGGAGCGCCGTGCCCTTCTCCTCAAGGCCGACGAGGTGATGGCCGAACTTGATGGTCTGCGGCTCGAGCGCGCTTTCGAGAACCTTATGCAGGTCTGCCCTGTGTACATTCAGGAACGGGGCGCCGAACCGCGTCTCGGCGGCGGCATCGAAGTCGAGCCGATAGGTGGTGGCGCCGGTGTCCCAGGCCCTGCTGATGAAGGCTTTCGGTGCGATCGCGGTCTCCACGAGCTTGCTCTGCAGGTCCAGCCGGCGCAGCACCTTCACGGCGTTGGCGCTCAGGATGATGCCGGCGCCGATGCGCGCGAAGAAGGGGGCCTGCTCGTAGACCGTTACCGAAAAACCTGCCCTCTGCAGCAGCCCCGCAACCGTCATTCCGGCAAGGCCGGCGCCCACGACGGCAATGCGTACGGCTGTTGGCTGCATCCGCTCTTCTTTCCGACCGTTGCGCGAGATCCTCTGGGTGCGGGACGCTAGGAAGCGCCGCCCCGTGTGTCAAGCCAAGGGAAAGCTGTCGGCTTGCGCAACATTTGTGCGAAGTGACGAAGCGAAATGCAGTCTTCTACACATGACGCCTCTTAATCGTGCACTGTACGAATTGACCCCGTCGTCGTGCCTCAATACCTTTCCGGCTGCCTTTGGGAGGATGAAATCATGACACGCATTACCCGGCGCGCGGCAACCGCGCTCATCGGCGCGGCGGCCTTTGCGCGCCCCGCACGCGCGGCTGCCACCGACGTCAGCTTCATTACCGATTTTGGTTTCAACGGCCGTCACGCCTATTTCTACGTGGCCTTGGAGAAGGGCTACTACGCCGCCGAGGGTCTCAACGTCACCATTCAGCGCGGACAAGGTTCGGCCGACGCCATCAAGAAAGTCGCCGCAGGGGCTGCCACCATCGGCTTTGCCGATGCAGGTTCGCTGGTGCTCGCCCGGGGCAATGACGGGATTCCAGTGAAGCTCGGCGCGGTCATCTATGCCACGCCGCCGCATGCCATCTTTGCGCTAGAAGGCAGCGGCATCAAGACACCGAAGGACCTGGAGGGCCGCTCCATCGCCGACACCGCCTTCAGTGCCATGCCGGTCATCTTCGGGGCCTACGCGAAGGCAGCCGGCATCGACAAGTCGAAGGTGACGTGGACTGCGGCTGAGGGCGCTGCGCTTCCCTCGCTGTTGTCCACGGGCCGCGTCGATGCCATCGGGCAATTCACCGTGGGCGAGCCGCTACTCGCTGCCGCGGCGGCGTCCAAGAAGCTCGTCCGCCTCGCCTACAAGGACGCCGGCCTCGACTATTATGGTAACGGCATCGTCGCCACCGAGAAGACGCTTACGGAGAATCCGGATGTCGCCAAGCGTTTCATCGCCGCCACGTTGAAGGGCATGGCCGATGCCTTCGCAGACCCCGCTGCTGCGGGTGCCATCATGAACAAGCACCACAAGCAGGTGACTGCGGAGATCGCGCGTGACGAGACGGCGCTGGTGAAGGAACTCGCCATACTGCCCGGCGCCAAACCAGGCGCCATTGATCCTGCCCGCGTCAAAAGCACGGTCGAAATCATGGCGTCCGCCTATCAGCTCAAGACGCCCGTAAAGCCGGAGGACTTGTTCGTGCCGGGCCTCGTTTGATGTCGCAGGGCATGCGCCTTGCGGGCGTGTCCAAGACATTCGGCTCCGGCCCGGAGGCTGTGAAGGCGCTGGGGCCCGTTGATCTCGTCATCGAGCCGGGCTCGTTCATCGCGGTTGTCGGCCCCTCCGGCTGCGGCAAGTCCACGCTCTTGCGGCTGCTTGCCGGGCTCGACATCCAGAGCGAGGGGCAAATCAGCCGCAACAATGTGCCCCTGGACGGCCCTTCGCGGGATGTCGGCGTGGTGTTCCAGGATCACGTGCTGTTTCCGTGGGCCAGCGTCCTCGACAATGTGCTGCTGCCCGCCGAGGTGTTCGGCCTGCCGCGGAAGGAAGCGCGCGCGCGGGCCCTGCATCTCCTCGAACTCACGGGCCTCACCGACTTCGCCGACAAGCGCCCCCAGCAGCTTTCCGGTGGCATGAAGCAACGCGCGGCCTTCTGCCGTGCCTTGCTTGCCGACCCGCAGGTTCTGCTTCTCGACGAGCCGTTCGGTGCACTCGACGCGCTCACGCGTGAGGAGCTTTCGCTGGAGCTTTCGCGCAATTGGGGCGAGCTCGGACGCACCGCGCTTCTCATCACCCACGACATCGAGGAGGCTGTGCTGCTCGCCGACCGGGTGCTCGTCATGTCACCGCGTCCAGGTCGTATCCGTGCCGACATCACAGTCGACCTGCCACGTCCGCGTACCATCGATACGCCGCGTCATCCCCGGTTCGTCGAGATCAAGCAGCAAATCCGTGAGCTGATATTCAAGCCGGAGGGGCATTAGCGCCATGGCCGAACCTGGCGCCAGATCCTGGCTGAGCGCGGCGGTCACGCCCGTCGTCTATGTGGTCCTCGTGCTGCTCTGGGAGCTTGCAACC